>NZ_JADEXR010000090.1 GCF_015206995.1 aff. Roholtiella sp. LEGE 12411
GTCCATAGTTGACTAATCCCTGATGGGTCATCACTACCCCTTTGGGTGTGCCCGTCGAACCAGAGGTGTAAAAGACGGCGGCGACATTCTCTGGTGCAGCGACGTTGTTGAGGGTGGTAACAGCTTGTTGGACAATTTTCTGTGCATCTGTGTCCCAGCAGATGACTTGTTCTAGGTCAGTGGGCAATATCACTAGTAGTGATTGTTGAGTCAGCACTATCTTTACTTGGGCATCTGCTAGCAAATAACTCAATCGCTGTTGTGGATAATCCGGGTCTAAAGGTACATAACCTCCACCAGCTTTGAGGATTGCCAAGATGCTGACTAACTGTTCTAAGCTGCGCTCTAGGCATAATCCCACTAATACTTCTTTTTGCACACCCAAAGAACGCAGGTAGTGTGCTAGTTGATTGGCGCGACTATTCAACTGTCGGTAAGTTAGTTGCTGCTGTGCAAACACCACTGCCACTGCATCTGGTGTACGCTCCACTTGCGACTCGAATAGCTCATGGATGCACTGATGTTGGGGATATTCTGTGTGCGTGTCATTCCATTCAAACAGCAATTGCTGGCGTTCAGGTGCCGTCAGCATTGGTAATTCCCCAATTCGCTGTTCTGGGTGAGCGACAATCCCTTCCAGTAAGGTTTGGAAATGCCCCATCATTCTGGTAATCGTTGCCGCATCAAACAGGTCACTGTTATATTCCCATGAACCTACCAATCCTTCAGCAGTATTCTCTAAAGTTAAAGTTAAATCGAATGGGGAGGTGTAATTCTCAATTACCATGCGGCTCCAGGTTAAACCAGGTAACTGCATTTCTGAGAGTGGGGTAACAGTATTAAGAGCAAACATTACCTGAAAGAGTGGTGTGTAGCTTAAGTCTCTTACTGGCTGTAATGCTACAATTAGCTCTTCTACAGGTACATCTTGATGGGCATAAGCTCCCAAGGCTGTTTTGCGGACTTGTTGGAGAAATTCTTGTAAACTGGGATTACCTGACATATCTGCACGAAGCAGCAAGGTATTCACAAAGTAGCCAATCAATCCTTGAATTTCTGGGCGATCGCGGCTGGCGTTGGGGGAACCTACTAAAATATCTGTCTGTCCTGTGTAGCGATAAAGCAAGATGTCAAAGGCGGCTAACATTGTCATAAACAAAGTGACACCTGCTTTTTTGCTCAGTGCTTTCAGCCCATCTGTTAGCTCAAGCGAGAGGGCAAAGGATTGATGCGCCCCCCGGACAGTTTGCATTGTTGGTCTTGGTCTATCTGTTGGCAGTGATAAGATTGTGGCTGCACCTGATAATTGTTGTTTCCAGTAAGCAAGTTGGGACTGAAGAACTTCTCCTTGTAACCATTGTCTTTGCCACAGAGCAAAGTCAACATATTGAATGGGTAATGAGGCTAAAGGAGAAGGTTGACCTTGAATAAGAGCTGTGTACAGTACGGTTAATTCTTCTATCAGTATGTTCATCGACCAGCCATCAGAGACAATGTGGTGTATTGTCAGTTGTAAGATGTACTCTGTCGGGGACAGCACTAATAAAGTAGCCCGCACCAATGGTTCTGTTTCTAGATTAAATGGACGTTGCGCTGCGGCGATCGCTATTTTTTGAGCTTCGCTTTCTCGTTCACTAACTGATAAATGTTGTAAGTCCACCACTGATATTTGCCAATCTAAATCAGGATGGATGACTTGATATGGTTGTCCATCTAAGGTGATGAAGTTAGTACGTAAAGCTTCATGTCGGCGAATGATTTCTTGAAAACTTTGTTCTAAAACTGCTGCATTTAGCTGACCTTGTAACCGCAGCGCAACAGGAACGCTGTAAAACGCGCTATTTTGCTCTAACTGCTCGTTAAACCACAATCCTTGTTGAGATAGGCAAAGAGGTAGTTTACCTTCTCTCGGATATAACATTTCCTTGGTAGAAGGGCGGAATCCCGCGACAGCGCGACTATCTGCTAACAATGAGTTATCGCTTTGGGCACTTTGCTTTGATGTTTGTGTCTTTTGAGTATGATTTGCAATTAGTTCTTTTAAATGCTGCTGCTGTTGCAGATTTATTTCTGTTGGTGGCAATTGTACGGGAGAGATACTTTTTGCAATAGTTTGATGAGACTGAAGTTGATTGATAGTAGCAGATGTGTTTTGTACAACCTGATTTTGTGGTACTGCTAGAGGAACCACAGGCGCGGGAGATGCTGGATGAGAATTTACATTTGCTGATGAAAATATATTCTCTGTGGGTAACCCGGTAGCACGCAAAACATCCAATTGCTCAGACATCAACTGAGACATCGTTTGCAGTTGTTGCAGCATGATTCTTTCCACTGTTGTCTGGGCTACCGTTACTCTTGCCTCCCTGGCTGGTGTTCGCTGTTGGTTCTGAGACTGGCCATCAGACTCAACAATTACTTGAGAAGTATTTTGAGAATCTACAACAGTTGGCTGTGGAGGTTCTGGCGGCAAATTCTGCTCAATGTAGGATGCTACTGCATAGATAGTTGTCAATTCTTCAAATAATTGACTAATAGTAATCTTAATACCATAAGTGGTGTCTATATAATTTTTGGTATCGCCCAACATTAGTGAGTCAGCCCCTAACTCCAGAAAAGGAGTATGAATATTTACTTCCGATGGATCGGCTTTCAGTAAATTTACCATTCGAGAATGGAATTGAGCCACAATTGTGTCTAGACGGTTGATTCGGGGCTGTATGGCCTTGGAGGCAATGGATATCTGCGTACCCACTTGATTATTATTGAGAGTAGCTACCTGTTCGCCGTTACCACTTGTGGCGCTTAATTGGGGCTGTAATGCCTTTGACGGTGCAGATATCGTTGTCTCAGATTGATGATTTTTGGTACTGACTGGTGCTTCAATCCAATAACTTTTGCGCTGAAATGGATAAGTTGGTAGTTGTACACGACGGCGGGAGTAATCATGATCAAAACCAGACCATTGCACCTGTACCCCACGTACATATAGTTCTGCTAAACTTTCGAGTATTTGCTGCCAATCTCCGCGTCTTTGATTCAAACTAGGCAGCCAACCACCCTGACTGCCAAGGCATTTACTACCCATTCCAGATAAAGTTGGTTTTGGGCCAATCTCCAGAAAAATCTCATAACCTTCGGTATATAGCCCCTGTAAACCCTTAGCAAACTGCACTGAAGAGATGAGATGATTGCACCAATACTCAGGATTGACAGTTATTAGTTGCTCTCCGGTAACGTTAGAGATGATGTCAATTTGCGGCGCATGATAAGTAACAGTGGCAGCAATTTGCCTAAATTCTGCCAATATTGGCTTCATGAGTGGAGAATGGAAAGCGTGGGAGGTGGTAAGCTTT
This sequence comes from aff. Roholtiella sp. LEGE 12411, assembly GCF_015206995.1. Taxonomy (GTDB): domain Bacteria; phylum Cyanobacteriota; class Cyanobacteriia; order Cyanobacteriales; family Nostocaceae; genus Komarekiella. Next base: position 3,357 of record NZ_JADEXR010000090.1, read on the forward strand.
GTTGTTTGAATACCTGCGGCTTCTAGATTCCCACAGATTTGCCGAATTACCTGCTGTTCTCCAGAAATTACGGTATTTTCGGGGGCGTTATAGGCTGCGATGCCTATGGCTGGCTCCGCCATCCCAATTTGTGCAAAATTAATTTCTGTAATAGCACGAATAGCTGCCTCAGAAGCAAATACTGCAACCATCTCTCCTGGTTGCGGTAAACTTTGCATCAAACGTGCCCGTTTTGCAATCAGCTTTAGCCCATCCTCTAAACTAAACACCCCTGCGACACAAGCCGCGACATATTCCCCAATACCATGACCCATCACCACAGAGGGTTCCACACCCCAAGATTTCCAAAGCTGCACTAAGGCATATTCTAAGGAGAATAAGGCAGGTTGGGTATACATGGTTTGGTCAATGGGCGAAATCTCTCCCGGTTGCGGATAAAGGACTTTGAGCAGTGGTTCTGGAAGATAGGGAAGCAGAATTTCATTACAGTGGTCAAGAATTTTGCGGAAGGTCGGCTGGGTTTCATAGAGATGGCGACCCATATCTGCATATTGAGAACCTTGTCCAGTAAATAAGAATGCTATTTTAGACCGCGTAGCTTCCTGTATGCTCCCAATTTTCGGGCTTGTAACTTCTTGTTGAGTTCTAAAGTTAACTAGCTGTTGATGCAGGTCAGATGTTGATGTGGCGATCGCACTTGCTCGATGCTGAAAATGGGAGCGTCCAGTGTTGGCTGTAAAGCAAATATCTCCTAAATCTAAATCTGGATGAGCTGCTAAATGAGTCTCATAACGACTAATTAACTGGATCAAGGCTTTTTCAGTTTTTGCCGATAGGGTGAGCAGATGCTTGGGACGCTCAATTTCTGGTGTTAAAAGCTGTAATTGTGGTGCTTCTTCGATCACAATATGAGCATTAGTACCCCCAATCCCAAAGGAGTTAATTCCGGCTCTCCGCAAGCCCGCTGATTCCCAATGGCATAGCTTGGTATTGACTTCAAAGGGTGTTTCGGCAAAGGGAATTAGAGGATTAGGCTGCTGAAAGTGCAAATTGGGAGGTATTTGACGGTGCTGAATCCCCAAAATTACTTTGATCACTTGGGCTATACCCGCAGCACACTCTAAATGCCCAATATTGGTTTTAACTGAGCCAATTTTACAAAACTGCTGGCGTTGTGTGTATTTGCGGAAAGCTTTTGTCAGCCCTTCAACTTCAATGGGATCTCCCAAGGAAGTACCAGTTCCATGTGCCTCGACATAAGAAATCGTATCGGCTGATATCCCCGCTGCATCTAAAGCTTGACAAATTACCTCTGCATGGGAACGAGGGTTAGGGGCGGTGATCCCATTTGTCCGGCCATCATGATTGACAGCCGATCCTTTAATTACTGCATAAATGCGATCGCCATCTTTTAAAGCAAGACTTAGTGGTTTTAGTAATATTGCCCCTGCTCCTTCACCTAAAACGATACCATCAGCTTGGCGATCAAAGCTGGCACAGCGTCCGTTGGGTGAATGCATTTTCATCCGGCTCATGCCAACATAATATTCTGGAGACAATAAAAGATTTACCCCTCCAGCTAAAGCCGTTGTACATTCACCTTGATGCAAGCTGCGACAGGCCATGTGTAACGCCACCAGCGAGGACGAACACATAGTATCAACCAAGATTGAAGGTCCGCGCAGATTCAGCAAGAAAGAAACACGGTTGGCAATCATGGCATTCTGATTACCAATTCCTGCACTATAATCTGATGGGTTTAAAGCAGGTGCAATGCGTTGGTAATAGCCGTTGTTACTACAGCCGACAAAAACACCTACCTGAGTCTGAGCAAAGCTTTCAGGTGAGTAGCCAGAGTCTTCCAATGCTTCCCAAGCCACTTCTAAGAATAGGCGTTGTTGGGGGTCCATTAACTCGGCTTCTCGTGGTGAAATTTGAAAGAACAGAGGGTCAAATTGATCAATATGCTCGATGAATCCACCCCAACGGGAATATGTTTTGTTGGGTGCATCAGGATTTTTGTCATACCAGTCCTCTAAATTCCAGCGCAGGCTAGGTACTTCGGTGATGGTATTTTTCCCTTCTGATAGAAGTTGCCAAAATGATTGCAAGTTTGGAGATTGGGGAAAGCGTCCAGACATCCCAATGACAGCAATATCCTCAGCGCGGATGCGATCGTTAGTCAGTTCAACTACCCTTGCACCTGAAGGGTTAGATAACTGAAGAGTTGAAGAAGGCGTTAGTATTCCTTCTGCCTCCTGCTCTCTACCTTCTGCCTTTCTAGCCCATAATTTAGCAGGTTCCCAGTTGAGCAACAAATATTTCTCTAACTGTTTTTTTTGCACTTCAATTAGATGTAAGGCAAATTCCGTAGGTGTAGGATATTCAAACAATAAGGTGGGAGAGATAGAAAAACCAAATTTTTCCCCTAAGGTTTCCATCATCTCTACAGCTTTGAGGGAATCGATCCCAAAGCTGTGAAAACTGCGATCAAGGGAAATTTGGTTTGGCTGCTTTCCTAAAGAGTTAGCAATGTCCTGGATGATGACTTCACTTAGCCATTGTAATAAAGAACCTTGGCGAACTTGAGCTTCAATTTTTTTGCTGACTTCTTTCCTTTGGGGTTGGGGGTTAATCTCCTTGTCTGCTGTATTTATAGTATTCACAGCATTTAAAGTCCCCGCTAAAAATCCGGCTCGACAAGCATGGCGCTGAATTTTACCACTAGAAGTCTTGGGAATAGTTCCTGTTTTTAATAACAGCACTCTATGAACTTGTAGCTCATGAAATTGAGATACTGCTGTTTGGATCGCCTCAACTACCCTATCCACATCGAGATTTCGTAAGTAAGTCCGCTCTACTTCCTGAACAATTACCAATTGTTCTTGTCCATCAATCTCCACACCAAACGCCGCTCCCGCACCAGATTTTAGTGCTTGATGGCTTTGCTCTACTGTTAGTTCAATATCTTGGGGATAATGATTGCGACCGCGAATGATAATTACATCCTTTAGCCTACCAGTCACAAATAACTCACCATCCTGGATAAAGCCCAAGTCTCCTGTACGCAGAAATTGCCTTGAACTGTTCGGGCTAGCATCTTTTAAGTAAGCGTGGAAAGTTTCTTCTGTTTGCTCTGGTCGCCGCCAGTATCCTTGAGTTACACTGCCACCTGATACCCAAATTTCTCCTATTTGATTATCTGGACAGCGCTTTAATGTCACAGGATCGGCGATCGCAATTTCTGAGTCTAACCAAATCCGACCACAACCCACCAAGGCGCGACTACCTTTTTGCTCAACAGTCCGAGGAACCACCAGATTTTCTTCTAGGGCTGTAGCATCAAAGTAGCTAATCACTGGCGGCTCAGTTTTTAAGCCTCCACACACCAGTAATGTAGCCTCTGCCATCCCATAGCAGGGATAAAAAGCTTCTTTTCGGAAGCCACAAGGAGCAAAAGTTTGCGTAAATCTTTCTAGAGTCTGGGATCGAATTGGTTCCGCACCATTAAAGGCGACATCCCAACTACTCAGATCCAGAGTAGCACGCTGTTCTGGGGTAATTTTGTCAATACACAAGTCATAAGCAAAGTTAGGAGCTCCACTGGTGGTTGCTTGATAGCGGGAAATTGTTTGTAACCACAAAAAAGGCTTTTTAATAAAATCTGTTGGCGACATGACAATGCAGGGAACGCCCAAATATAGACTCTGTAATACATTCCCAATCAATCCCATGTCATGAAAAAGGGGCAACCAAACGACATAAATAGTTTTTTCTGTATGCCCCATCGCAGCTTGGAGCATCGACTGATTATGCAGCAAATTACCATGACTTACCATCACTCCTTTCGGTCTTCCTGTAGAACCTGAAGTGTATTGAAGGAAGGCTAGTGTGTCTTTGTCCAGGTTTGGTTTTTGCCAATTAGCAGCCTCGTAATCGAGAATCTTGTCAGTGGCTAGGCAATGCAAAGCTGTTAATTCTGGCTCTTGTGAAAAGCCTTGTTCAATATTAGTCAAGATGGATGCTGTAGTCAGGGCAAATTTTGCCTCTGAGTCTTTAACAATTGCTTGTAATCGATTCATGCGCTGGTTGCGTCGGGGTGGATATACAGGAACGGCTACAACCCCGGCATACAAACAACCGAAAAAGGCCACAATGAATTCTAATCCTGACGGATACAGCAACAAAGCTCTTTCACCTGGTGTAACTTTTAGCCTCTGAAGCTCAACTGCAATAGCTCGCGCTTTTTGGTCTAATTCTTGATAAGTTAGACTGACTTTTTTTGTTTCTCCGTCTAGCAAAAATGTATAAGCTATACTTTCTGGTTGGTAAAAAGCTCTATAAACCAGAATATTAACTAAAGTATTTATTTGAGGATAACTTCCTTCGTATAAATCACTTCGCATGACTAATATTTAATAATTTTTTCTTAGGGGGTGTTTGAATACTTTCTGTGACACCGTTGTGGCTGTCCTTAACTCAAATAAAGTTCTATCTTCTTCCTGGTTCCGAAATACTCTAGGGCGTGTTGGCATTGTTTATACCTACTTATTTCATTGACTGTCTTTAGTTTTTGTTACACATTTTGGTTATCTCACGCCCACCTACTTACCAGAGTGAATTCTATCCAAACAAATGGATGGATATTTACAATACCTCTGCCAATTTACGAGGGTGAGTTGGTGATGCTTTCACGATTAACTCACTTTTCTCTGAGGTTTGGCAAAAACAATAATTCCTAAAAATTCCTTTAAGGTTTCTCCAAGTTTTTTTAACGTATTGACCGCAGTATAAGGATTTGAATTGACAAACTACCTTTGAAGTGAAACGTTTATCTATGGGTAATTTTGCCAGTTTTGACAAAATTCTGTAGACTTTTGTTTTAGCACAGGTCATTGATTCATCAATTTAATCTCATAGTTTTTAACTTAGTGATGTATCTCTATAGATTGACCATGAAATGGGCGTAGGAAAGATGTTATGTTTCCACACCAAAAGATGGTACAATTCCTCGAATTCAGTCGTGGAGAGAAAAACATTTGTTTTGAAAGGCGCAGCCCAAAAAAACAAGACTTCCTTGTATTAAGCCCCTAACTGAAGTTAGGGAGTTACTCTACACTCTAAGCTTTTCAGGCGCTTTGACAAACATAGTAGCCATTAGGAAGGCAGCTAGTACACTGTTTTCAGATGCTTACTATCAAGTTATTTAGTCACAAAAAGCATATATCTTAAGATACATAAATGTCAATTACTTTCAATCTATTTAACGGGACTTAATTATTTGTTTACATTGTGGTAGTGATAAGCTAATCAGCATTTAAATTGCAACATAGCTACTATCTCCCTTGTTTTTTAGCGTTCTTTCATCACTATCATGAGAGAATAATAGGGTAAAGTGTCCTAAACTCTTTGCTGGGCTATATTTGAGGGAAGATAGCCTGCGGAAACTATAAAATTTGTGGATGATTACTGTGAATGGTATAGTAATCCGATTTGATTCGTGAACTGACTTGTAGAGACAGGGAATGGGGGATAGGGGATAGGGAATGGGAAATGGGAAAAAAGGGAGTTAGAGGTGTACGCAGTTCTTTCAAAAATCAAATAGGAATCCTATATAGAAAGCTGTTAGGAGATAGGGGGGGATATCTGCAGGATGAATGTGGAGCGATCGCCACTAAAAACAGTACGATTGTTCTACCATAACCATAATAAAGATAGTATTATTAAGGATTGTTTCACGCCGCCTCTCACCATCAGCCTGCCGATATGTCAGATCAACAGCTAGCCGCATCCCCGAAGTTCCGATCGGAGGAAACCTCCGCTCAGGCTTCTCTTCTAAACGGACATCTTCCCTACCCTAACCATAACAGCCAGAATACCATTCGGATTCGGGGTGCTAGGCAGCATAATCTGAAGAATATTGACTTGGAATTACCGCGCGATCGCCTAATTGTGTTTACTGGTGTTTCTGGTTCGGGTAAATCTTCCTTAGCATTTGATACCATTTTCGCAGAAGGTCAACGTCGTTATGTGGAATCCCTCAGCGCCTACGCGCGGCAATTTTTAGGACAATTGGATAAGCCGGATGTGGAGGCGATTGAAGGCTTAAGTCCAGCAATTTCCATTGACCAAAAGTCAACTTCTCATAACCCCCGTTCTACTGTCGGCACAGTAACGGAGATTTATGACTATCTGCGGCTGTTGTTTGGTCGCGCTGGTGAACCCCATTGTCCGATTTGCGATCGCTGTATCTCACCCCAGACAATTGATGAGATGGTTGATCGGATTATGGAATTGAGCGATCGCACCCGCTTTCAAATCCTCGCCCCCGTTGTCAGAGGTAAAAAAGGCACTCACCGTAAGCTGTTATCTAGTTTGGCATCTCAAGGTTTTGTCCGTGTGCGTGTCAATGGCGAAGTGCGAGAACTATCGGATTCGATTGAATTAGATAAAAATTTTACTCACACCATTGAAGTTGTAATTGACCGCCTGGTAAAAAAACCTGGTATCCAAGAGCGTCTGGTCGATTCTCTGTCTACGTGTCTCAAGCAATCAGGTGGTATTGCCAATATTGTCATTAGTAATTCGTCATCTGTCACTAGTGATAACCAAGAGCAAATAACAAATGACAAAGAAGAAGAATTAGTATTTTCGGAAAATTTCGCTTGTCCAGAACATGGAGCGGTAATGGAAGAATTATCGCCGCGATTATTCTCGTTTAATTCACCTTATGGTGCGTGTCCCCACTGTCACGGGATAGGAACTTTAAAAAGATTTTCGCCTGATTTGGTAGTACCTGATCCAGAGTCGCCATTGTATGCTGCGATCGCGCCTTGGTCAGAAAAAGATAATTCTTACTATCTGGAATTGCTCTACAGTTTGGGACAAGCTTATGGTTTTGAATTACAGGCCATTTGGAGCAAGCTGACAGTAGAACAGCAGCAGATCGTTTTGTATGGAGAACCAACCAAAGAGGGAGATAAAAAACAGAATTTTAAAGGGGTAATTCCCATACTGCAAAGACAGTATGAGGGGGCTTCAGAGATAGTTAAGCAAAAGCTGGAGGATTATTTAGTTGATCAGCCCTGTGAGATGTGTGGGGGAAAGCGATTAAAACCGGAAGCCTTGGCGGTGAAGTTAGGACAATATGGAATTTTAGAGTTGACTGGGGTTTCAATTCGAGATTGTCGAGAGAGAATTGATCAGTTCCAGTTAAGCGATCGCCAGTTACAAATTGCTGATTTAGTACTCAGAGAAATCAAAGCTAGATTGCAATTTTTGCTGGATGTAGGATTAGATTATCTAACCCTTGACCGTCCAGCAATGACGCTTTCAGGTGGCGAAGCACAGCGAATTCGTTTAGCAACACAAATTGGTTCTGGTTTAACAGGAGTTCTCTACGTTTTAGATGAACCAAGTATTGGTTTGCATCAACGAGATAATGGAAGGCTACTCAAAACCTTAACTAAGTTACGTGATTTAGGTAATACATTAATTGTCGTCGAGCACGATGAAGAGACAATTCGCGCAGCTAACCACATAGTTGATATTGGCCCTGGTGCAGGAATTCACGGCGGAAATATTATCGCCCAAGGCGATTTCCAGGCGTTGCTAGCAGCAGAAGATTCCTTAACTGGTGCATATTTATCAGGACGGCGGGTAATTACCACACCAGCAAAACGCCGAGAAGGAAATGGTCGCAGTTTGGTAATCAAAAGTGCTAATCGCAACAATCTAAAAAATATAGATGTAGAAATTCCACTAGGTAAACTCGTCGCTGTCACTGGTGTTTCAGGTTCTGGTAAATCTACCCTGATTAACGAATTACTTTACCCATCTCTGCAACACCATTTAACTAAGAAAGTCCCCTTACCCAAAGAATTAGATAAAATACAGGGATTAAATGCTATTGATAAAGCGATCGTTATAGATCAATCCCCAATTGGACGTACACCGCGTTCCAACCCTGCAACTTACACAGGTATTTTCGATGCTGTCCGGGATGTGTTTTCCCAAACAGTAGAAGCCAAAGCTAGGGGTTACAAACCTGGACAATTTTCTTTCAATGTTAAAGGTGGGCGTTGCGAAGCTTGTAGCGGACAGGGTGTGAATGTCATTGAAATGAACTTTCTACCCGATGTTTATGTGCAATGCGAAATTTGTAAAGGTGCAAGATACAACCGTGAAACTTTGCAAGTGAAGTACAAAGACAAGTCTATCTCTGACGTTCTCAACATGACAGTTGAGGAGAGTTTAGAGTTTTTTCAAAATATTCCTAAAGCTGTTGCTCGCTTGCAAACTTTATTTGATGTAGGATTAGGTTACATTAAACTTGGTCAACCTGCGACTACCTTATCTGGTGGTGAAGCACAGCGGGTAAAATTAGCAACTGAACTATCTCGACGCGCCACAGGTAAAACACTTTATTTAATAGATGAACCGACCACGGGTTTATCTTTTTACGATGTCCACAAATTATTAGATGTGTTGCAACGTTTGGTAGATAAAGGTAATTCCATTTTAGTAATTGAACACAACTTAGATGTAATTCGTTGTGCTGACTGGGTAATAGATTTGGGGCCAGAAGGTGGCGATAAAGGCGGTGAATTAATTGCTGTAGGTACACCAGAGGAAGTCGCAGCTAATCCTAGGTCTTATACTGGGCAATATTTGCAGCAGGTTTTGCAGCAATATCCAGCAATGAAAAAAATGCAACTGTAGAGACGTTGCAATGCTGTAGAGACGTTGCAATGCAACGTCTCTACAGTCAACGATAATTGGTCGTTTTACCGAAAAGAAATCGGGTTTTTGCGATTACTGAATCGATGCTCTAGCACTCTATTTGCGTACCAGGTTGAGCAGTTCTTTAGGAGATGCTAATAAGTCAATCGCTACAAAGTAAATTTGCCCTTGGGGGTCGAGTAAGAATCGCCAAGCAATATTCATCCCCACATTCCCCCCAAACCAAGGAGTTTCCACCGTACCAGTAATTTTATGCTGTGTATAACCATCTTCTATGCTTTCCGAGATGCCTTTCGTTGGCTTCATCACTAATCCCTGTCCTTCGTCTCGCAGGTAAGCGGTGATAGCCTCTCGCCCAACAATCGGTTTTTGGAAAGGCGGTTGCAATGCACCGTTGTTAGCAAATAAAGCAACAGCAGCTTCAACATTATCTGCGTTCATTGCTTGAATGTATTTCAGCACTGTCGGCTCTGTTACCCCCTCAATAGGAGATTGAGGAAGTTGAGATGTGCGTGGGAATGTGAAGTTTATGACTTCTGCTTCTTGCTTGGGAGACTGAGCCGGATCGAATCCCATATCTACTACAGTATTTCGTAATACAGTAATTTGCTGACTTTGATCGATTTTCTGAACTGCTTCTAGTACTGCTTTAACTTCAGTTGACATTTGATAGCCGAATGGCATGGGAGCAACGATACCCTGTTTCATCCACTCTCCTAGCTGCCACCAAAAACCCAATTTTGCATTGACACCAAAGTATGCATAGGAACGGCTGATAGGAGTGTCAGCATTAGTTGCAAGATCCCTCATGAGTTGTGTTTGTTCTTCATGAGACATCTGCTTAATTTGGTTGAATATACCTTCCATCAATTGGAGATTTGCTTTTCCAGGAGCAGCAGGAGTAATTGTACGACCTAACTCGGTGTAGGCATACCAGAGAAATGCTAGTTTGTCGTCAATGTTGAGCTTGGCAAACATTGCTGTGGTGGCTGGAACAGCATCCGCCACTTGGGTGTTAGAAAAAATGTTACGCGCGGACTCGATAGTGTAATTCATGCTTATTACCTCAGAGATTTACCTATTAGTTGGTTGCTTTCAGCGACACTTTACAGCTTGAGGGATAAATCTAGGGGATTTTTCCGGGATGACACAACCATCCCTAGATATCCAAGTTCAAGTCATCAACTACTCTGGTATCGTACCTTGAAAACATTAACAAAAGACTAAGATTTATCTAATGGATATCATTGACTAAAATGCATACCAATTATTTTTTAAACTAAGTTAATACCTCAGTCAAAGCAGAGTTTTCCGACTAGCTATTTTTCCATACAAAGTTAATCGGGTAAATGACATCTATCTAAAAGTAGAGAAATTAGTTTACATCTTAAAATTAAGATGTGTTAGTAAATGGTATCTATCTAAATAGGTAAATAAATGTAGTTAGAGACTAATGATTGTAATAACAATAAAATTTTGTATTGATTTCAATTTAGAGCGTATTTACAACTATTCGCCAAGCTAATAGAAATCTGCTTGATATCCGTTTTCCAATGAAACTTTTGGTAATCGACCACGGGGCGATCGCAACTTGATCTGTGATCTTTCTTAAACTCAGTACTAACGCTGAAATAGCGCAGAAAAAAGAAATCAGCCAAAAATGGGACAGCTACGTCTTGGGTATTAAGGCTAGGGGAGAAGGTATAGGCTCGAAGTGATAAGAAATAATCTGTGCCCTATTCCCATCTTCAGTCCCCAGTCAATGTCAGTTTTATGGCATAAATTTAGTGAATGTGAGCGATATGTAGATAGCAGCATTGACCACTGGTAAATTAATATATGAATAACACCACCTATCAGCTAGACGATTTCGCAATAACGTTGCCAATCTCCCAAATAGCTCGCATAACTGCCCAGCAGTTTGCCAATCAGCAGCCAACTCCTGAAAAAGCAGAGCAAGTTAGACTGAATACATTAGCTGTGTGGGTGGTGAATGACTACTTGCAAATGATGGAAATTCCTACTAACCTCCAAGCCAGTGACAGTTGGAACCCCGTTATGCGTCTTTGTGCAAATGTGGCTGATCTGGAAATACCCTCAGTTGGTCGTTTGGAGTGTCGCCCTGTACGTCTGCATCAGCAGACATGTGCCATTCCTCCAGAAACCTGGGAAGAACGGGTAGGTTATTTAGTAGTTCAATTTGATGAATCGCTCCAAGAAGCAAAGTTGCTAGGATTTATCCCTCAAGTCACAACCGAAATACTGGCTTTAACTCAACTGCAACCTCTAGAAGCGTTAATTGATCATTTAGCAACCCCATTAGTGAATTTGAGTCAGTGGTTTGCTGGGATATTTGAGACAGGCTGGCAAACTATTGAATCCTTATGGAACGTGCCAGAACTTAGACCAGCTTATGCCTTTCGTGGTACTGAGACTGTGGAAAAAAATACCTCCAACCAGCTAGAAGCAGTAACCAGACGTGCAAAATTGATGGATTTGGGAATCCAAATTCTCAACCAGCCCGTTATGTTGATGGTGGAAATCACTCCCGAAACTGACCAACAAACCAGTATTCGTCTTCAGTTACACGCTACTGGTAGTCAAATCTACTTACCCCAAGGAGTGCAGCTTACTGTAATAGATAGTTCAGGAGGGGTTTTTCTAGAAGCTCAAGCTAGAAAATCAGACAACTACATTCAGTTGCAGTTTCGTGGTGAACCCACAGAGCTATTTAGCGTTAGAGTAGCATTACACGATACCAGCATCACCGAACATTTCATGATTTGAAGCAGATAAATTTTCAAGTTTGGTTGGTAATTATTAATCAGTAATTTGGGAATTAAAAATCCGGCTTGAATTTTGAGAGAAGTTTGAGCGGTAGCTTCTGAGTGTTGGTCATGAACACTTGAACGCTGCTACTTTCAGGATATCTACAACAAGTCATATCAATTCGTAATTAAGAAAGTCAGATTTAAGCTGGGTGACATTCTTTGAATCTGTCGCCCTATTTTGGAAAATTAGCGTCAGTACGAGACAGCAGTTTTTTGGATCTGGCTAACCCTCCTGCAACGTTAGCTCCTCCTACCGTATTGGAAAATAGAACTGATATTCTATAGAAGAAAGCAAAAAGTAGAGTTTGGTATTCTCGTACTTCTACGGAAAAGCAAGTTACGCGCAAAGTTTTTAGCAGGAGAAGACAAGGTAGAGGCATCAGAAATTCGGTGATTTTGAGTTGGAGTAAAGCGACATCATGGGTAAGTTAGTAGTTCTGAAATTTGGAGAGGGTAGTTTTGAGCAGGGATTTGCTGTCACCCTTCAGATTGGTGAAGAATACGAGCGTCCCTCAACAGAAATTACGGGTAAGCTACCTCCATCACCCGAAATGCCCCTTTACTATAGCCACTGGCAGTCTAGTTATCGACATTTGGGCAACCGTTATCGCCTCCATGCTGATCAAGTGCAGGTGACAAATGTATCGATGATCCAAGATTGCGAAAACACTGCCCATATTTTACGAGCACGCTTCAACACTTGGCTACGGGCGGAAGAGTTTCGCTCCCTCCGAGAGAAATGGCTAGAGAAATTATTGCCCACAGAAGAAGTGCGAGTAATTCTGCAAACGGAAAATAGCCAATTGCAGCTATTACCTTGGCATCTGTGGGACTTGTTAGAACGCTATCCCAAGACTGAAATCGCCCTTTGTTCACCAACCTACGATCGCATTATCAAACCATGCAACCGAAACCATGCGGTGAATATTTTGGCAATTATCGGTAATAGTCAGGGAATTGACACTCAGGCTGACCAAGCTTTACTACAAAAGTGTAGCAACGCAGATATTAGCTTCGTAGTAGAACCACAGCGCAAGGAATTAACTGACCATCTGTGGGGGAAAAACTGGGATATTCTTTTTTTTGCCGGTCACAGTTCAAGTCAAGGGAATGGAGAAAGTGGGCGAATTTACCTGAATCAAACTGATAGCCTGACCATTGGCGAGTTAAAATACGCTCTCAAAAAAGCTATTGAAAATGGCTTGCAACTGGCAATATTTAACTCCTGTGATGGATTAGGATTGGCGCGAGAACTGGCTGATTTGCAAATCCCCCAAATGATCATCATGCGCGAACCCGTCCCAGATCGGGTTGCTCACGAGTTTTTGAAGTATTTTTTAGCAGGCTTTGCAGGTGGTGAGTCTCTATACCAGGCGGTACGGCAAGCGCGAGAACGCTTGCAAGGACTTGAGGATAAATTTCCTTGTGCAACTTGGCTACCAGTAATTTGCCAAAATCCAGCACAAAGATCACCTACTTGGGAGGAACTAAGGTGTGCAAACCCCGAAGAAACACCGAATTTATCTCCCTCTTCTCAACGCAGATTTAACGTGCCTTTATTCTCAAGCCTAGCAATTACAACCTTGGTCTGTGGAATGAGGTTTGTAGGACTACTGCAAAGTGCAGAGTTAAATGCTTTTGACTTGATGATGCGATCGCGTCCTGATGAAGGAATTGATCCACACTTGTTGATAGTGACAATTGATGACACTGACCTAGCAACTCAACGACAAAATGGCGAATCATTGAAAGGAACTTCCCTTTCTGATAAGTCTCTCAACAAACTACTAGCAAAACTGGAGCAGTACCAACCCAGAGTGATCGGCTTGGATATTTACCGTGATTTTCCGGCCGAAGACCAAGATTTAACTACTCGTCTTGAGCATACTCAAAACTTAATTGGCGTATGCAAGGGAAGTGATACAACAGTCAACACCAAAAGCATTGAGCCACCGCCGGAAATCCCAGAATCACGTCTGGGATTCAGCGACTTCGTTCAAGATAGCGATGGGGTTTTACGCCGACATCTGCTATTCATGAACCAGGAAGCAGCATCGTTGTGTTCTGCTTCCCACGCGCTCAGTATGCAATTGGTATTTCGCTATCTATCGCATTTAGGAATTAAACCTCAGTTCACCTCTACAGGGAATTTACAGTTGGGTAATCATGTTTTTCCAACTTTGAAGGCTCGCGCTGGCGGCTATCAAGGCATCGATGCCAGTGGACAAATCTTACTCAACTACCGTTCCTCCAAGCAGATAGCTGAGCAGGTAACGCTAACGCAATTTTTATCTAACCCGGTTAACCCTAGTGCCGTCAAAGACCGGGTTGTTCTGATTGGTGTGGTGGGAAGAGGGGATTTTCGAGACGCCTGGTCTACGCCCTACGGAGCTTTCTTCAAAGAGCAAATGCCAGGAGTGTTGGTACAAGCGAATATGGTTAGCCAAATCCTTAGTAATGTCCTACATGGACGTCCGTTACTGCGGGTTTGGTCACTGTGGGTTGAGGTGGTCTGGATTTGGGGCTGGTCTGTGGTTGGAGGAACACTTGCTTGGCAATGGCGATCGCTTTCCTGGTTAACATTGGCTGTCGGTGTTACCTCTGGCGTTCTGTATCTGCTCTGTTTTGGTCTATTAATTTTGGGTGCTTGGGTGCCTTTTGTACCATCGGCTTTGTCATTGGCGGCGACAGTTGGCTTGATGTCAATTCATAATTCAAAAATAAAAAGTGATCAAAAATCCTAGCTCATTACTAATTGACTCAAGGAAAAGTTTTAATGAAGTCAAATTCGCAATCGATAACACTGCTTTTAATACTAACTTTTAGCTACACAAGTTTATTGAGTAGCCTAACCTCAGTACTGGCAAAACCAACTTTACCAGCTTCAGCTCGCTCTCAAGTTGTACGCTTTGCGCCACCCCCACCTCCACCTGGGCCTCCGCCGGGAGGTCGTCCAACTGGAGGAGCTAGTCGTGGAGGCAGCTTAAGTATGTGTCCAACTGTGAAAACTCAACTCACTGCCCTAGTCCCCTTTACCGAAGAACCTGCCAAAGTGAAGAATGTCTGGGGATTGACAACCGTAGAACGCCCAAGCTGGTTGTTTTATGTGCCATACACCAAGGACTCTGCTTATCCAGCTGAATTTGTACTGCAAGATCAGGAATCAAACTCTATTTATCAAAAAGCGATCGCCCTACCAGGGCGTTCGGGAGTAATCCGTGTTTCTTTACCTGCTGATGCTCCCGCATTAGAAGTAGGCAAACAATATCGCTGGTTTTTCAGCGTCTACTGTGATCAACAAAAAGAATCACCTCCGATTTACATTGAAGGGGTGATACAACGAGTCAACTTGAAACAGACAACTGTTCAGGAGCTAGACAAAGCAGAACCTTTTAAGCGCTTTGTTATTTATGCCCAAAATGGGATATGGTACGAGACACTGACGACACTAGCAGAACTGCACCAGAAAAATCCCCAGGATACGAAACTTCAAGCAGAGTGGCGGGATTTGCTTGCCAGCATCGGCTTAGATAAATTAGCCACGGAACCGATTTTTCTAGAAACACGGTAGATGAAGGGATAGGGAGGACAAGGGAATTTTACTGATGTCTCCCCATTTCCTCTTAAACATTTTCCTATCGCTGTCCTTTACGAACCATACCTAGTCCATAGAGGTACAACTCAACAACACTATAAACAAGGGGAGGAGGATCTTTGGGACGAGAGCGTTCTGTAAGAATACCAGCTTCGACCATGTTTTGGATGCAAGGGGTTAATTCACTATGCTCTATGTTCCATCTTTCAGCTAGGCGATTCTCATCAATAGGAGAGCGTTCACCTTGAAGTCTCTCTAAAAAATTCTCTAGTTCCGGGTATTCATTTCGCACTTCAGCTACACGTTGCTGAGACACGTAGGGAAAAGCATCGATCAATGCTTTTGGACGCAAAGTTATCTCTGAACTGTATTCTGTAGAAAATTCCTTCTCAATTTCGACTGCCTTTTCTAAAAGCAATACCAAACTGCGTGGAAAACAGTTATTTTGACCGTCAGCAATACGGTTGCGAACCCAGTTATAAGTATAGGCTTTTTTTGTACGCCCCATTCGCTCACCCCACAGAGGATACAAGCTTTGACGCAATTGTTCCAGCCCAATTATATTGAGCCGCTCCACAGTAACTCCTAACTTTTCCTCCAAAGATTTTCTCAAAAATTCAGAGCTTTTAAGGGCTTGGCGAAGCACCAGTCGCCAGAGATCAGCCTCTTCCCAACGTAACTGAAGTGAGCGCCCACTATAATGTCCTGTATTAGTAAAGTTGAGTTGATTCCAGATATCTTCGCGTAAAAATATCTTAGGTACAATCTGCTTGAGACTAGTGCCGTTTTCCAACCACCAAGCAAGCAATGCTTCGAGTGCCCGTCGGCGTCGTTCATAATCTTTTAGACTAGAACCAAAGCCAGCATCTAGCTCATCGTAAAGTAGCCAAACCACTTGATTATTCTGCTGTAACCATTGGTCAATTGCACGTAACTCGTCAGCAGCTTGCGGTCGTTTCATTGGAGATTGCGATCGCTCTACTAGCCATAAAACAATATCAGCATGAGAAAGGTTTTCTTGAGCGCTCAACACGACTAACTTTTCATCTAAACTAGAAATCGAACGTAGTTCTAACTTACGATTGCAGAGTTGTAAAAGACTATAATTGAGCCAAAAAAATTGCCAGTTATCCTCACCAACTTGCTGTTCATAGCTAGCTAGATCGAGACTTTCCAGAATGGTTCCTGCTACCCTAGGTTGACCATGTCCTGGAATAAAATTGACATTACTTAAATTGACATCAGATTCAGCTAATTCCTTGGCTGCATCTGGTTGTTCTACAAACAGTCGAAACAAAAGACTTTTACCAGTTCCCTTGGCCCCTCGAATTAGCCAAGTTCGATTAATCAAAAATTTAGGAAAATCTTCTGTACGTTGAAAGATATTCGGAATATTAGCTGTTTCTAATTCTTGTGCAGTTGCTGCCTGAAATTGTAACTCATTTAGAATTGTTCTCGGGTTGCCAATAGTTCTAGTCGCTATCTTAGGTTGAATATCTGGCAAACTAGCATCAATAGTATCAGCAAGAGGTAGATAAGTATCTAGTAAACTCTTTGGTATATCATTGACTAAACTAGACAAAGTTGCGATATTAGGATTGTATAAAACTTCGTTGTAAAGTTGTCCGACATTTACTCCATCAGGTAAACCCCAGTTGTCTTCGATCCAACTTTCGACTTTATTTATCCAAATTTGATGCTGCTCAAATGCAACTACTGGCACAGGTGTTAGTAGAAATCGTGCATCGGGCTTACCCTGATATTTTTGTTGTTTACGAGTTGCTTGTACAACCCAACGTAGTCCCTCAAAGCTCTGCTCAGTTGGCGAAAAACAGATGATAGCAGTATCTGCCAGATCGAACAGTGCGATCGCACCTACATCATTAAATCCAGGACGAGCATCAATCAAAATTACATCTGGATCTAGTTGTTCTTTAATATCTTTCATCAGCTGCTCTACTGCATTATGGCTAGACCTATAGAAAGATCGCATATCCAGGTCAGCTAGCCGATGAATATAATTTTCGTCATACTCTCCTACTGGCACTAAAAAAAGTTCGCCGCGAGTTTGTAAATTTATCTGGCGGATACAATCACCAATATTAGGAATATTTTCTTCAGGAGTAAGGTAGCGTTGGTGTAAGTAATCTAATACCCCATACCGTTCTCCATTGGTATTTTCAATATCCTGCTGAAACATAATTGAAATTCCAGGAGCTTCTAAGTCGAAATCTACTATGACTACGCGACGATTGCGGGTTGCCAGTATACCTCCTACTAATCCTAATGCCGTAGAGCGACCCACACCTCCCTTGAACGAGTAAAAAGTAACGACAAAAGGTCTTTTCGGACTATCTTCATCTACTTCTTCTGGGTGATCAGGTTCCGGAGCCATTAAGATATCTGACCAGAGTGGTAACTGAATGTATTGGGTGGGCTGTTTGGTGTCTTCCTGTGGCGTCAATAAGTCATAGCCAGTAATTGGATACCGTCCAAGATTCAAATTAGAATCAAGATTTATTAGCAAATTATCTATTTTTTGTTCACGTTCAATTAATGCTTTACCTTCAAAGCAATCGGTAATAATACGAATTTTTAGCCAACCTAATGAAGTACGTTTGACGCTTACCTGTACTTGTTTGTCTTCAAAGTTTAAATTATCGCTTA
Organism: aff. Roholtiella sp. LEGE 12411; assembly: GCF_015206995.1. Lineage (GTDB taxonomy): Bacteria > Cyanobacteriota > Cyanobacteriia > Cyanobacteriales > Nostocaceae > Komarekiella. The sequence continues at coordinate 21,192 of NZ_JADEXR010000090.1, forward strand.
AATACTTCTGAATTTCTTGAGGTGTTAGAGTACTGGAGTTCGTCATTATACCTCGCCTTGCTTGTATAGCAGGAATCGATGTAAAGTTTGCACTGCTTCGATAAATTTTTTGCTATTTTCCTCATCACCTAATTTGTCTGAGTATCGTAATTCATCATTACGCCAGACGGATGAAACTAGATTCCATGCCTGTTTATAAATACCAGTTCTGTCTAACTTTATAGTACGTTGTAGTATGGGCAAACTATCAAGTAAATTTGTTAAATTATGCAGACTAGCTGCTTGCAGTCCCTTCTGAAATATTCTCGTATCTTTAAAATTATTTTTACTTTCTTCGTAACAGATGAGAGATTTTAAAGAGCATTCAATCGCGTAACCACCAAGATAAATAGCACCTGTCCAACGTTTATGGTTATGCAAAGCTAGGGCATCTTCAATCCGACGACGAGAAGCACCTAGTTGGCAACGTCTATCGTAAGTATCCATTAACAAATGTATTCGCCATATATAAATTTTAAAAATACAAGCATTGTAGATATTTTAAACACTATAATCTCAAAATATCTAGATCTTATCGAAACAAGTGCGCTGCTACAGGGTCATCCTGTGCATCTACACATCCTCAAGCCTTTTCAAAGCGATCGCATCATTCAACCAAAACGTATTCTATCTTCCTATTTTTCAAGCCTCAAATACTGCGGACGGCAGGGGTTTCCCCAACTAACCTGGCCAGGAGGTATGTGAGTAAAAACACTACTACGAGCACCAATTACCGCATTAGCCCCAATTTGCACTCCTGGCCCCACAAAACAATCTGCCGCCACCCATGCGCCATTACCAATGGTGATACTCGCTGTTTTCAAACCAAAAGCAGGGTCTTGGATGTCATGACTACCAGTACATAAGTAAGTTTTTTGCGAAATGATACAGTGCTCACCAATAAGGATTTGATCGAGGCTGTATAAAACTACATCATCTCCAATCCAACTGTAATCGCCAATGGTGACTTTCCAAGGGTAAGTGAAGCGGGCTGTAGGTCTAATCAGCACACCTTTGCCAATACGAGCGCCAAACAACCGCAGTAAGGCGCGACGCAAAATATTCAGCGGTTGAGGTGTGAGAGGAAAAGCGATCGCCTGCACAATCCACCACAACAAAATATACCAACCTGGACGTCCTCGATCAAACCAAGATTGGTCATATTTACGTAAATCTACAAAAGGTTGGTCATTTGTCATTGGTTAAGAGTCAAAAGTCAAGGGTCAAGAGTCAAGAGTCAAAAGTTCAGTATTTACACGTATCCTCCACTACCCCACTCCCAATATCTTCTAACTTGCTGTTTGCCCAATTTCTTGAGTTAGAGATGTTGGCACAGACTTAGAAGTAGTTGTAGTATTTAGCTGACCACCACAGTGGCGTAATTCGTAAAGTTTGACCCCAATTTGATATTCATATTGACTCAGCAAGCGTGCATAGATATATCCAGCTTTGCCATCCAAAAAACCGCGCTGAATAATGTAGAACAAAACAAATCGTAAAATTGGTTTGAATGGCAGACGCACCCACACTTTTTTCAAAAAGCGCTTGCGTTGTACCGCATCACCAAATAGATTTGCACCAATAGTACCACTGTCATCTTTACCTGTTAGAAGATTGAAATAAACACGGGCTTCCCAGTTGGAATAGCGGTTGTGCCGTTCTAACCAGTGGTAAAGGTTGCGGAAGTCCTCGTGGAGCATATCATTTTTGAGATATCCGACTTTTCCCTTTAAAATCACATGTTCGTGAACTTCGTTATCACCAGTATTGGGAATATTTTCGGTATTAAGGTTTTCATAGCGACCTTTTTCATGCTTAAACAAACGCAGATTCCAATCAGGATATTTACCACCGTGGCGAATCCATTTTCCTAAGAAAAATACACGGCGGTTGAGGTAGTAACCGTTATCTTCATTATTGTGAATTGCTTGGTCAATTTCTTCCCACAGTTCCGGGGTAATGCGCTCATCGCAATCTACAATTAACACCCATTCGTTGCGAAAAGGGAGATTATCTAAAGACCAATTTTTCTTTTTGGGCCAGTGTCCATTGAAGCTGAATTGCACAACATTTGCACCGTGGCTTTTAGCAATTTCAATGCTATTATCGGTACTTTGAGAATCTACTACAAACACTTCATCCGCTCTGGTGAGGCTAGCGAGGCAGGCTGGTAAGTTTGCTTCTTCATTTTTGGCTGGAATTAGTACTGAAACTGGTATTTTAGATGACATAAAATTTTAATTTTTATTTGTTATTCTTTATTTGATTTGGAAATAGAAGACCTTGAATAGCGGCATTTAAGTAACCAATTTGACCATAAGCGTATACAAGTTTGTCAAATCGTTCTGCTGGATCGGAGAAATATTGCACTGCTTTATATAAACCACGTAAAAATCGCTCGCTACCCCGCTGCAATTGAGCGATACCAGCTTTACCGGAGAGTTGTTCCCGATAACATTCACTGATACCTTGCCACCAGCCTCGATTTAAAAACCAGGAACGTTGCAGACGTTCTGGGGCAACATTGTGAGCGACTAAAGCTTTAGGAAGATAAACGACTTGCCAACCACGCTGTAGGGCAAATTCGGTCATTTGCAGTTCTTCATTAGATAAGAGGTTTTTCCCCACTCGACCAAGCTGAGGATCAAAACCTCCGATTTCTTCAAGAAAACTGCGGCGGATAGAGTAATTTAAGCCTCTGGGTGTTAAACCTGGCTGCTCAATCTTAATGATGCTATCACCCAAGTCGTATGCTCCCAGATTTCCAGCTAGCCCTGGAGATAGCCACCGTGGTTGTTGGATGCCTTGAGGCCATAGTAAAGTGACTTTGCCCCCGGCGATCGCTAACTGAGAATTATCTTGGTAGGCAAAATACAAAACTTGTAGCCAGCCAGGGCTAGCTATGGCATCGTCATCCAAATAAGCAAGAATATTACCACGAGCAACTCTTGCACCAGTGTTCCGAGCAACAGATAAACCGATAGTAGGTTCAAAGATGTACTTCAGACGGGAATCACCCGCTCTTTGTTTTACAACTTCACGAGTGCGATCGCCAGACCCATTATCTACTACCACAACTTCAAACTCAGCAGCGAAATCCTGCACCAAAAGGCTATCAATCGCAGCACCTAAATAGATATCTCGGTTATGAGTGCAGATAATAGCAGAAATTTGGGGGTCTGGCATTTTGTTAGTTATCAGTTGTCGATTTTCAGTTATCAGTGTCCAGAGATGACTGTTCACTATTCACATCTTGCTGCCTGTTAATCTAAACTAAAAATTCCCAACCCACCAACCGAGTTTCTTCGGATATAATTTTTAAAACTTCATAATAAGCGGCGGGAAACCACACCTGTGAAAGTGGGCATCGTCGTCAAGTCGCCCCGCCACCATTGGGCATTAGTAATTCTTCCCCATGCCCCATGCCCCATGCCCTGTCTCTTATCCACATCTCCGAGCCC
>NZ_JADEXR010000091.1 GCF_015206995.1 aff. Roholtiella sp. LEGE 12411
CACTTGCCAAGAATAAATCAGCCCAGCCGTCGCTTTCGCCTTGAGGGCGAAAGCGCCTAAATCTCTCGGTTTTGCCAAAAATATTATTGATACGGCTGGGCTGATTTATTTATTGGATCTCCCTAATTCTATAGACACCTCTTTCCACCCACAAATTCAATCATCATCGAATTTACTACAAAATGGGGAGGAAAAGGCTGCCGTCAGCAGCCTTTTCCTCCCCCATCACAATGATTATCATTTTCATTAACTGTATATTTTATTTTCTGGAAGTCCCTAAGGGATACTCAAATTCACACGCACAGTCATATCGTTATAGTCTTTGTCACCGCCTCCTGGGAAATCCTCAAAGCCAAAGGTGTTATTTTCTAACAGGCGAATGTGCTTTACTTTGTCTGAATTAGCGCCCAAGAATGGGAAGAAAACTGGTGGGTCGTTATTGGGATTGTGATCGAGAATTGCATCGGGTCTACCATTGGCGATGATAAATGGTGCAAAGATAGAACCAGGCTCAAAAGTACCAGTGTATGTTGTTGTAGCTTGGTTGTTCCCTGTCAGGTCAATGCCTGTAACACGTCCACGCACTGCTGCTTCAGTATAACCAGTTTGCCCAACGAGAATATCTGCTGTGCGATCGCCATTGGTATCAATACCACCATTCTCATCAGTCACCTGATAAAAGCTGATGTAATTGTCGTAACCAGCGTCTCTGTTGACTACAAACTCAGCACTTACTGGTTGTGTCGCGTTGCGTAAATCCAAAAATTTGCTTTGTGCTAAGTTAAGTGGCTTTTTTAGCTCCAGAGTGATCATTTCGTTGTTGTCAATCGCAGGTGGTCGTCCTTGTGAGAAGGGATAATTGTTATCGTTGGCAACTAAGAGCGTTTTGGCATCTAGTACTAACACATCTTCGATAGTTACGAAGGGAAAGGTGAATTTGGTATTACCATCTTTATTCAAGTCATTGGGGTCTTGAATGTTCAGTAAATCCACGACTTCCTCTTTAGCGACAAAGCCATCTGCATCTTTTTTAGACAAGTCAACTTTGAATATCTTCTTGAACTTAGCAGTCTCACCTTGACCACCGTCTCGCTCAATTACTAGATATTCATTTGAGTTAACAGCGGTAAAATCACCAATGGCATGGTTTGGGTCATCTAATTGGTAGAAGCCTTGCAAACCCTGGAATTGCTCAGATGCTACATCCAATTTGTAGATTCGTAGCGAACCAGGGGGGTCGCCAGTAACAGTGCCTTCTAGTAAGGGATACAAGGTTTTTTTGTCGGGGCTGATTGCTAATCCTTCAAATCCTTTGGAACCACCAAGGTTGGAGACAGCTGGTTCACCTGCGAGTTGGTCGCGTACCAAGTCGCCTGTGCTGGGGAAATCAGTGAAGTAGCCATCAACTCCTAAATTGATGAACTGTTTGAATTCCTCTTTCGGGTCGCCTTTGTAATCTGATGCGAGGAAAACCCCTTCGTTGCGGAAGGTGTAAGGATGAACCAGCAAGTTGGCATCATGGGCATCTTTTACCAAAGTTGTGGGAGTACCTAAAATTCTGTCCGCATCGCTGATTGTGCGATCGCCATTCAGGTCATCTGGTTGACCATCACCGTTGCGGTCAACTGTTTGCGCGGGAACAATCAGCCGCTTGTTGGGGCCAATACCAGTCGCGTAGGTGGCGATCGCAGCTAGTTCTGTCGGTTTGGTAAGATCGCCGTAAGTGCGGGAGTCACCACTAACAGTAAAATCATAAGGCTTGTCTGTGGCTCCACCAAATAACTGAATTAGTGGCAGATTAATTTCCGCCTTGGGCATGATGTCCTGTTTTAGTTCCTTGAGATTGCCCACCTCGAAAGACTGGATGAATACCCGTTTAGGATCAGTAAACTCTTTAGCAACTAGCGTGTCAACTAGCTTCTGACCTAAGTTGATACCGAGATTTTCAAAGTAGGTGGGGTGCTTGGTTTCTGGATAAATGCCAATTTTGCGCCCTGTTTGTGTCTCTACCTGCTTCACCAAATCAATGATTTCTTCTAGAGTTAGAATTTTTAATCCATCATCGTCGAATTCAGTTCCCCGTAGAGCAGGTAGACGTTCAATTGCATTAAGAGTCTTGAGTTCTGCTAAGGTAAAGTCTTCAGTAAACCAACCAGTAACGGGTGTACCATCAATAACTTTGGTAATTTTGCGGCTAGCAAATTCTGGATGTTTCGCAACGTCAGTGGTTCCAGAAATGTCGTTTTCGTGACGTGCTACCAAATAGCCATCCTTGGTGGCAACCAAATCTGGTTCAATGAAATCAGCCCCATCAGCGATCGCTAGTTTATAAGATTCTAAAGTATGTTCTGGACGTGAACCACTAGCGCCCCGATGACCGATAACCAAAGGTGCATTCCCATCCAAGGTTTGGAACTGTGTCTTTTTTAGCACGTCAGGGTTTTGAGGTGAGCGTACAAACTCCCCAGTTAATTGGTCGCGCACCAGGTCGCCTGTACCGGGGAAGTCAGTGAAGTAGCCATCAACACCTAAATTGATATACTGTTTAAATTCTTCTTCTGGCTTCCCATTATAGTCTGATGCTAAGTAACGTTCTTCGTTGCGGAAGGTGTAGGGATGTACTAACAAACCTGCATCATGGGCATCTTTTACCAAAGAAGTGGGAGAAGTTAAAGTTTTGTCAGCATCGTTGACTACGCCATCACCATTAACATCATCCGCTTCACCATCACCATCAGCATCAACACCTTGAACCGAGACAATCATCCGTTTCCAGGGGCCAATACCATCAGCATAAGTAGCAATTTCCTGTAAGCCTTCAGGTGTCCGCAAATCTGCATAAGTGCGAGAGTCTTGATTAACGACGAAATCGTAAGGCTTGGTTTCAATCAGCGAACCATCGAGATTCACATCAACAGCATCTAATAACTGAATTAGGGGTATGTCGGTTTTCTGATTCAGTTCTTTAAGATTACTGGTTTCAAAGGACTGGATAAACACCCGACTGGGGTCAGTAAACTTGGTTTTCTCTAAGGTTGCTAACAGGGGTTCTTCCAGAGATAGACCAAGGGAATCGTGGTAAGTTGGGTGCTTGGTTTCTGGATAAATACCAATTTTACGACCTGTATCGTTTTCGACTTGTTTAACTAACTCAATGATTTCCTCAAAGGTCGGAATTTCATACAAACCGTTAAAAACTTGAGGACGGAAACTTTGGGGCATAATTGCCCGCAGTGTCTTAATTTCTGCTAGGGTAAAGTCGGAGGCAAAAAAGCCTTCTTCAGCAACTCCATCAACGATTTTAGTCGTTTTGCGATCGCTAAACTCTGGACGCTGTGCTACATCGGTGGTATTGATCATATTCGGCTCATGACGAGCAATCAGCACACCATCTTTGGTGGAAACCAAGTCTGGTTCGATGAAGTCAGCACCGCGCTCAATCGCCCGCTTGTAAGATCCTAGAGTATGCTCTGGAAGTTCACCACTTGCGCCCCGGTGTCCAATTACAATTGGCGCTTTACCACTCAGAGTGTTGAGATTAGTTGTATTGGGTGTGGCAACAGGAGCATCTAGCAGCTTACCATTAGCGTCGAAGTGTAGTAGGTATGGGCCAAATTCATCGCCAATCCAGAATGTGCCATCGGCGGCTACTGCTAAAGATTCTACATCGAAGTCTGCACCAGTTAAAAGGCGTTCCTTGGTATTTTCATTAATAATGTCGAAAGGTACTTTCTGATCAGGGTCAGATAGCTGGATAAAACCCAACACCTTGACACTTCCATCACCTTGTGCTTCTGCACCTCGGAAGCTGGGATCAAGGCGATAAATCCGCAGTAAGTAATCAGCGCTGTTGCTCTTGCTACCAAAACCGTTATCAGAAAGGAACCAGAAGGAATTGTCATCAGCGACTTGTACACCACTAAACCCTTGAATAGGTTGTTTAGCAAATGGGACATTCCGTCCGTTAGTACCTGTAATGGCGCTACCAGATGCAGGCCCTTCAGCGAAGGTATCGGCGGGAAGGGAAGCGAAACCTTTGAGTGTGACTTTTGGAGCATCTTCCGCCAAGGCGTTGGGAGTGCGAGGATTGTAACTGGTGGTGTCAATCTTTAACGGAGTTGGGAACGCATTGGCGATATTCTGCCAAGGAACCAGCTTAAAGTTGGAGTTGATATTTGCAAATTCATCGCCATCTTTAACTAATTTGGCTGGTTCATTATCACCATCTTGGGTAACAAATAAACCCTGTGGAAAATTGGGCCCCAGTGGTACGTTAACTACATCCGCGCCATCCGATTCTTGCACACTGTCAATTGCTCCATTGCTACCAACAGCAAAGTTACCCAGGTATTCGTTATTGCCTTCGCGGGTGTAAGCAACAAAGGTGTTGTCTCCTTGACTGGATGCTAGTAGATAGCCAGTGCCGTTTGCACCATAGTAGATTGTCAGTCCCTCGACATCGTTGGTGAGGTGAGTACCGCCCAAATCTTTAACCCGATCAATTAGTTTACCACTAGTGCCACCGTCGGGTTCTGCTTGGAACTTCCAAATGCCCACATCTTCCTGTCCAATGTAGAGGAATCCGGTTTCTTGGTCTGCTACCATCCCCTCAGTTTGGGGTTCGCGTCCTTCAGTTGTAGGTATGGTAAATTCCCGCACCCGTTCCACGCCAATCTTGCCATTACCTTTGTCAATCAGTTTGAATTGAGCGACATCTCCGGTATCTCTTCGGTTAACAAAGGCGTAGTAATTATTAGAGATGGGGCTACGGTACAGAGCAACTCCGTAAGCACTGCGCTGGGATGAAGAATAGGGAGGGTCAAAAGGTGCTGCTTGGAAGAGAGTGTCAATACTGCTATCGGTAATATCTTCCAGGTATTTGCCGTCAGCACCAGCATTCGGGTTAATCTTGAAGATTGCTAGTTGATCATTTTGGCGATCGCTAGCTACGGCAATATCCACAGATTTATCACCTAATTTAAAACCGTATTGCAGGTCAATATTGTTGTAGCGTATATCACCTGGATTAATTTCCTGCAACAAACTACCAGACAAGTCATAAACCCTTAACCCGGCATTCTTCACCACTGTCAATACCAAGCTATCGGCGGCGTCGGTGGCATTAACATAAATAGCAGGGTCATCAGCATCGGCTCGCTGATCTCTAGGTAATGACTCATCATCAAATAAATCAGGACGAGTCTCTACTTGAGGAATTGCGGTATTCACGATGTCTGCACTCAAAGTCAGAATTTGGGTAAATTGGGTTGGGCTGAAGTTGTTGTCACTTACCAGCATAATGGACTGACTACCATCCGGTAGTTTTGGCCCCAAGGCCAGACCCTCGATGTTATCTGTGCCTGTAGGCAAGTTCAGCGAGTCCAGATTCAACAGCAATCGCTTCTGGGCTGGTTTGATAGCAGCCAGTTGACTTGCGCTCAGACTTTCCAGTGAGTCGATGGTGCTAATATCAGTTGCGCCTTGTAGGGTAACTTCATAGATTTTGATGGTGTTACCTGTACCAGGAACCCCAGTGGAGAAAGAACGCTCCAGTGCTAGCAAAGTACCTCGGTTGTCAATTGCTAGTAAATCTACTAAACCATTGGTACTAAATGCATCTATTGGATTGGGCGCCACGGCTACGGAATCGGTGAGATAAAGGTATTCCTTCTCCGGTTGTCCCGAAAGTAAGTTGTATTGCAGAATGCGCGATCGCGTTTCAGTAGTGGTAGTAGCAGCTGGCCCATCTTGGAACAGAGCATTTTCGGTGGCGGTAAACAGGGTTTTCTGGTCGGGTGTAATTGTCAGGCTTTCTAGTGCTGCGTTATTGCGAACACCAGATATTTGAGTATCGCCAGCGTTAACAGTACCGTCGCCGTTGGTATCTTGTACTACTGGTAGATACTTTTTGGGAATAGATAGCGATCGCACTTCTTGCCCAGTAGTCAACGAAAACTCTTTCACAAAGGGATCGGTAACGCGACCTGCATTCGGATTAACTTCGCCCTCGGAGGAAATGAAAACCGTCCCGTTATCAGTCAGGGCAATGCCTTCAGGGTCAAGGCTATTTTGTGCAAAGAACTGACCACGGCGATCTTTTAGAGGAGTGACATGGGTAAAAGTTGCTCCAGTTGTGCTGATAGTAGCTGGGTCAGCAGTGAAGGTATAAAAACGGGCTGGGCCTAACTGGGAGCGATCGTCACTGATGGCGTAGTAGAGGTTGTTGGTGGCATCGTAAGTAACACCAGACAGCCCACCCAACGGTATTTGTACTCCATTTATCGCTCCCGCTGCACCAGAGGGAATAAAGCCTGTAGTCAAGCCAGTCTGTCCCTGGAATTTGGCACTAGCAATGGTTTTACCTGCTTCAGTTGCTCCCACCTGCACATCTGCAAATACCAGGCGATGGTCAGAACTGGGGAAGGGGAAAGTACCTACCAAGGGAAACTTCGGGTCAGTATTCAAGGGCCAGAATACTTCTGAATTGGTAATTTTCAAATCAGCCGAGGGTAAAACGTAGTCTGTTCGCAGATTCCCAGGAGCCGTATCAGCAAAGTCTGCGGTGTCAAAACTCGGATTTCCCTTTTGACTGGTGTTTGCACCACCCTGCAAGTCTGCTTGTTGGGGAGCACCAAGACTGGTGGGAATGACATTAGTATTGATACCAGGGTTCTGCAACAGTTGCCGAATGGCGTTGTCAAAACTGTTACCATCCACGGGGTCTGCATTCTGGTCGCCCATAATCACAAAGCTCGACCCAGCAGCAATACCACCTTTTTTACCGCCATCATCATAGATGTAATCGCCTTTACCTGGGGTAATATAGTCTGCCCAAAAGCGGATCTCGTCATGGTTGCGCTTACCGTTGCGGTCTTCAGCACCATCGAAGGTTGGGGGTGTCGGGTGGCTGGCGAGGACGTGAACTATTTCGCCATTTACCTGGATAGGAACATCCCAATGGCTCTTAGAGGAGAGGCGCAATACTTCTAGTTCGTCCTCAGAATACCAGTCATTCGGCTGTGGTGTTGTGGGGTCATCGGGAAGCAGAGCATTAGGCATATCCTTCCAGAGAAAATTTTGGAAAGTCCGCACATTGTCCGTATCGATGGGATACTTAGACAGGAGTAACATCCCATATTGACCAGGAAAATTCCCAAAGCCGAAAGCATCATCACCGTATCCTGGTTTACCTGGGGTTTTCACCGCTGTGCCATTGTTGTTTAAATCAAACCCAGAGGCAATCCCCGTATTACTAGGAGCAATGTAGACATAGGGGTATTTAACGGGAGTTGCACCATTCTGGCTGATAGCCAGGTAATTTTGCCGGAAGAGTTCAACAGCTTGATTAGGATTTTTTGAATCGTAGTCGAACTCATTAATTAGTAGTACATCCGGGTTACTGCGCTGGATAATTTCGGCAACAGCTTTGGCTTGAGCATTATCTTGAGTAGATAAATCGTTCGCTAACTGACCTTCGGCATTGCGGTTTAGGGAAGCATTGAACTGGGAAAACCGAATTGAGCTTGTCGTTACCATAAATGATTTCTGTAGTAGATTACAAAGAATTTTTACTAGACTAGGACTGACGCACACTCTACGAATTCTCGGCGTTCTTCTGTGCGATCCACTGCGCGTTGGCAGTTCGATAAATTAAGCTTTTTGGCAACTTTTGCGTAAGTCCTGTAGACTTGTTGCGAAAAGTCTGATTCTATGAGTTTTTGAGGCAAACAAATACTGCAACAGGTCATGCGATCGCCTAATACATGGTTAAACAAAGACAAAGCGGGAATCCGTGGCCAAATTGGTATTTCGGTTCAACCCATCTTCAACAACAGCAATCAGTTCTGTTGTATTCTTTGTAAAGATGCCCACAGCGTTTCTGCTGGCAGACACCGCTGATGCTGACCCCAGAGAGTAATCATTAACCAATCCTTTGAGTTGAATCTGATCGTCTGCTTGGAAGCTGACAATATTGGCATAGTCACTTTTTTTGGAACTGGCATAAAAAACTAAAGTGGCATCTCCCAAGACGAAAATATCTTTGCCCTTACCACCGTCGAGTTGGTCGATTTCGTTTTTGCCACCACCCCAACCAATCATCAGGTCATTGCCATCACCTCCTTGAAGGTGATCACGGCCCAGTCCACCTAGAAGTGTGTCATTACCGTCGCCGCCAAGGAGTTTATCATTGCCTTTCTTACCATCGAGGTAGTCATTGCCTTTCCCGCCATCAATCAACTCATCGGCATTAGTACCGATAACGCGATCGTTCCCAGCTTTGGCATTTACTTTGTTTTTGTCGCTATCGGTGAGTTGGCTGATATAAATGATGTCATCACCAGAAGTCGCCTTGTTATTGGCAACAATTAGGTCAAAGGTATCGCTGACATTGCCACCTTTCCCATCAGCAGCAGTCACTGTAACCGCGAAAATGCCAGTCTTGGAGATAGTGCCAGATATTTTGCCCGTATTGGCAACAATACTAGATCCAGTAGGTAAGCCCTGAGCGCTGTAGGTGAGGGTGTCAGCTTGATCAACATCAGTAAATTTATTACTGACATTGAAAGAGAAGGACTTGTTAATAGCAATGATTTGGTCGTCAATCGGTTGCACTGTGGGAGGATTATTTGCACTCAAATTAAACCGCGCCACGCTGGGGTCGTGATCACTATCCTGGTCAGCAAATTCTGAGTTGATGTGAACTACATCATACCCATCCAGCTTGTTGAGCAAGTTATTACTAACTAAAACGTGGTCAAGTGTTTGGGCGTTGCCTTCAAAGTTGTAGGTATAACGCTCATTTTCAGGCAGGGTTTCAATCAGGGTTTTCAGTTGAGCGCTTTCCAGGGTGCTGAGGGGGTTGGAGAACTCAAAGTCATTCAAGTCGCCGACTACCGCTATATTAGCGTTGGGATTGATCGCCAAAACGCTCAGGGCAAAATCTTTCACCACCGTCGCTTGCTGCTGACGTTGGGTTTCGCTACTGCGTGTTGGTGGTTGATTTGGCCCATATAAAGGTTGGTCGCCACCTTTAGAATTAAAGTGGTTGCCAACAACATACACAGTCTGACCATTGAAAGTAAATTCACCAACTAACGGTTTGCGACTGCTAGTAAAAGCGGAGTTGGTGGGGTCAAGACGACCAGGACTAGCAGAAAGCGTGGGCACACCATTGACAACGGTGACTGTAGTGTTAGTTGAAGAACCTCCACCAGAGATATCCACAAACTGGACTCGGTTGGGATTAAATAAGAAGCCCTGGCGGATATTACCACCAGGTTCACCGCCATCCTGGTTATTCACTGGGTTGATTTGACGATATTCGTAGGTGGGGCCACCAGCAGTCGCGATCGCATTAATTAATGTTTGAAAGGTTGTGCTAGCATCAACTACACCATTATTCGTCGGCCCGTTATTGTCCTGAATTTCTTCCAGAGTCAGAATATCTGGTGATTTCAGATTATTGACAATGCGGTTAGCTAGATTGTTAAACTTGGTTGCACCATCACTTGGGTCAAGGTTTTCTACATTGAAGGTAGCGATCGTCAATTGGTTGGTGGTGGGAGTGAGATTAGTAACTTCCTTGCTCAGAGAATCTGAGGTAACATTTACCGAGGTTGGCAGAACTTCGTAGTTGTTGAAACTATAATCAACTACCCCCGTAATTGTGTCAAAAGTAGCACCTACGTTCACCTTGGGTGAGCTACCAGCAAACAGAGTGTCATCAATTTGGATGCGCTCTGGATTAAAATCATTAGAACTGACGAGGATACCGCCACGCGCTGTACGTCCGGTGGCATTGACGCCATTATCTGCCAATACCCAAATTTCCCCGAAAGAATTCCTTGGGCTAGTTGCTACAGGATTATTCACCTGCACTAGCATCCCTTCCAAACTTTCGTAGAAATCAATCCCATCCTGAGCAGGGTCAAAGATGCCATTGGTTTCCACATTGCTGGCATCATTTTCTATTACTGTATTGGGGATAGTACGTCCACCATTGCCCAAAATAGTCGCAGATGGCAAAGCATTGCCACTGGACAGCTTCACAATTGTGGGGCTAGTAATTTGCGTAATCGTCAGGTTGTTAGCACCACTAGCACCACCAGGGCGGAACTCGGTTACTGTACCGCTAATCTTTACTGAATCTCCCACTTGTACAGTTGGTGCTGATGAGGTAAAAACAAAAATTCCCTCAGAAGTGCGATCGTCGCTGTCTGGGTTGGGGTCTTGTAAATAGAAGCCATTGGATTTCAGGGACGTGACGATTCCCGGTACGTCAGCTACTTTTTGTCCGTTTAACTCAGAGATGTGGGATGCGCTCTGAATGTCGTGAATCCGAGGAGTGAAAACTACAGTGTCAAGTATTATGCTATCGGTGCGGAACTTTTTGAAATTGTCCTCTGATAAGTCTTTGGCAGATGTACCGTCGTTGTAAAGAACGGTGTTGCCATCATCGCTGATGAATTGAATTTTAGCAGCATCTGTTAGATTATCGGGGATGCTGATAATGCCTTCCGGGTTGAAGCTAGGGGGAAAGGTTGCTGCACGCAATTGCGGCGTGCTACTAGGATTGCCATTCCATGTGTAAAGACGGAAATCGTTGGGAGCGGCTCCTACATCTCCAGGGGGCCCGGCAATAATCACGTACTGATTATTTGGATTTTTGCGAATTTCCCGAATACCTCGACCGCCTAAATCCAATTCAATGGGAGCGCCAAACTGAGCCGAGCCTTGTGTGCCGCCACCGCTAGCTGATATCAGGCTGGTGAAGTTGGTAACGGTTACAATGAGGGCGTTAGAGCGTCCAGATGGAGGAATTTGGGGCGCACGGAAAGCGATATAAGCTGTGGTGTTATCGGGGGCGATTTCCAAGCCTTCAATATTGTAGCCATTCGATTGTTTTGACCCCACACCAGCCGCAGCGCTAGCAGCCAAACCGTAGTAATTGACTCCTTTTCCATGACCGTTATTGACATCCCAATTGATGATGTCTTCCCGTAAAAAGTTGTAGCGACCTGTATAGTTGAGTGTGGTAGATGCTCCTGTACCAGTAATATCCGTGGCAAAAATGCGATCGCGATTGGGGCGAGATTTACCATCATCGCTATTGCTTTGTGACCCCAACCAGAAAATGCGATTGCCGATTTTGGTCGAAGCTTCGATGTCTACTTCTCTGAGTACGCCGGAACCATCAGTCTGCGTTAGTCCTAGAGAACTGGTGAAGTCAAAGCCAGCTACAGGGAGTCCCGACTTGGTGTAATCATAGAGGCGTAAGACTTGATTTTCGTCATCAGCTTCTAAGAAGAACGTATCGCCAACAGGAATGGCCGTAGAAGCATCGCTTGTACCTGTTAAAAATTGAGTTGTGTCAGTACCGTCATTTGCCGATGCTGCATAGGCGATCGCATAATTGGCTGTACCACTACCATCACTGACTGTGACTGTAATATTGGCATTACCAACACCTACAGGATTGATTTTCAGATTGCGGCTAGCTCCAGAGCCTGTTAAGGTTAGGTTCTCATTGGGAACCACTGTCGCATTACTGCTACTGACTGTAACAGTCAAATTATCCACAGAGGTATCGGGGTCAGCGATTATCAAGTTCAAGCCTAGAGTCTTGGCTGGATCGTTGGGGTTGCCAATCACGCCGCTGATTGCTCCGGTTCCTGTGGTGGTAAGAGCGCCGTTGGCATCTAAAAGGTCTGTAGTGCTGGCTGTGTCTAGTTGAATAGTTGGCGGTTGTCCAACCACGGCACTATTGACTGTGGTCGTGATCACAGCAGCAGTGTTGTTGGTTTCGTTGCTCTGGGCGATCGTATTATTGGGGTCTACAGTTGCTGTACCACTAGTAAGACTGCCTGTTGTAGTAGGAATGACTTTAACAGTGAGGGTCGCATTGCTACTAGCATTGATGCTACCACCGGAGAAGGTAACAACGTTACCAGCTTGGCTAACGGTGAAACCATTGGCAACTGTCGCATCGTTATAAGTAACACCACTGGGCAAGGTGTATTCCACGGTGATGCCGTTGACATTGGCAGTGCCGCTGTTACCTACAGTAAGAGTATAGGTGAGGATGTTGCCCACAATTACCGGATCGGGAGAGTCAGTTTGGCTGATTGTCAGATCTGGTGGGGAAATTACACCCCCTGATACAGTAATGCTGCCAGTTGGTAAAGTCGTCTCACTGCCAAACGTCCAGTTAGCTGAATTATTAATTGCCGCTAGCCATTCAGCTTTTGTACCACTGCTGAGTGTATTGAGATTGAATGCTGTGTAAGTTGCCGAACTGCTAAATAGAACTGCTGTATTACCAGTTTGAGATAACCCCGGTGCTATATTACCAGTATTTGAAGTAGTCGCATCTTCAAATGCACCAGTGTAGTCAATTTGAGAGATAGCTGTAAAATCTGATAGTAAGGGGTTAGTACCTGTTGATTGCACAGCCGTAATTTGATCACCAGCAGTTGTACCCGTACCTTGACCTAGGGATAAATCCGCGTAATTGCCTGTTAACCCGGAAACAACTGACCCCGATTTAGTCCAAGTAAAACTGGGTGAGGATGTATCAATACTGCGGAGTACAGTACCCGCAGGCAGATCAATATTAGCAGTGAATTTGATTGCGTTCTCATTACCATCAGCATCAGTGCTAGTAACTCCTCTAAATCCTGAACCAGTCCAGCCATTATCAGTAAAGTAAATGACTGTACCTGAGCCTATAGGCACTAAGTTCACAAAAGAAAATGAGTCAGGACTACCGTTATTAATGTAACCAATAATCGCTATATCGCCAGGAGTAAGAATTGTAGATGCCATAATTAATAGTGTGTTTCTATGTAGAACTTTTGGTACCTTTAATTTGCATCCTGACCGTGGAGACACTAGTAAAGGTTGCAATAGGAGCAGTAGGAGAATTTTCTAGAATATGTTTTTTAGTTGAGTTAAATAATGCTCAAGCAGCCTCAATTGGTCGCGGTGAGGAGTCCCCCACCACAATCGGGATAATGGCATAGCGATCGCGCGATCGTTAATGAAAGGAAAAATTCAGGTATGTGCCAGAAAACGGCTGCATACCTTATTGGTATTAATTCGTATTCATCAACCTCAAGCTATCCCAGTAAGATTAAGAAAC
This sequence comes from aff. Roholtiella sp. LEGE 12411, assembly GCF_015206995.1. GTDB lineage: Bacteria > Cyanobacteriota > Cyanobacteriia > Cyanobacteriales > Nostocaceae > Komarekiella. The sequence goes on from NZ_JADEXR010000091.1 coordinate 13,142, forward strand.
TGCTAGCAAAAGGTTAAAACAAAAGATAGTTGGGAGTTAATAACTTACACTTGGTGCAAAAAATTTCGCACTGATTTTCCTTCTGCCTTCTTTAACAGGTATCGCTATCGTCATCCCAAGAAGGTGAGCCATGAAGAACGCTCACGGTTATTAGATCAGCTATTATTTAACTGCTGAACAAACGCCTGATGATCCACTGAGCTTAGCCCTTGCTGCAACACAGCCAACACCTGTGGCATATCTCCAGTAACTAACGCTAATACATCAAGCCACAATCCCGGAAACACTTGACTTTTAATTATGCCTGCTGCATCCGGTATCAGCGCCATATATTCACCATCTTGCAAGCTAAACCAACTCACGGTGCTTTCAAAAACTTGCCAGACAATATATTCTTGAATACCATTGCGGCAATAGGCACGCTTTTTATCATACAAATCCTTGGTAGCACTGCTGGCGGCAACTTCTGCCACTAATTCTGGCGCACTTTCCACATAACCATCAGCACCGAGATAAGACTGTCCACCACAGGCTGCATCGATTAATAAAATAGCATCAGGCTGGGGTTCGTTATCTAAATCTAGCCGCACAGTCGGATTATCCCCTAGTCTGACACCAGCCGTAACTATCTTATAAGACCACAACCAGCCCATCAAATTACCATGTGGTTCGGCGTGGGGTTCAAAGCGCAAAGGGGATGCCACGTAAACGACTCCTTCAATTAATTCAGCTTTCTTAACATTAGGCATGGCATTGTAGCGACGCTCAAATTCGTGGCGGCTGAGGCGATCGCCACTCTCAAGAGGCGGAATGTAGGAAGGGGATGCGGCTGGAGTCGGATGTTGGGGAGAGGTGTTAACCATAACCGCAGGCGATAGAGGTGGGTGAATTGATTGTAAGCTGTTACGCAAATAAAATTGTATATTTCGCGCTGAGTTGTCAAGAGTCAAAAGTCCACAGTCAAAGGCTAGCTTGGACTTTTGACATGGAATTAAGCATTAATTAGCGGAAATTGCGAGGATTTAGACGAGTGGGGGCTTGAGGTTGAGACTGACGACGTGCTACGCCATTTCGCAAGCTTCTAGCAGTACCGCCATCTTTAGGATCGAGGTAAGGTTTCAGATTAATGCCACTTCTAGATGAAGTAACTCGATTATTACCACCGCCTAAAAGTGTGCGACCTAAGTTGTATAATTCGTTTGCTCCACCCTGAGTGCGATCGCCATAAGTGTTGACAGCTATTGTCTGCTGTCCGCTGTCAGCAGTAGTCAGGTTTTGGAAAACACTATTGCGTACGACATACGGGTCTTTTCCACGCGGTACTGTCAGCACAATTCTACAACTAGGGTCAGCCTCAGTTGTCACGCAAACAATATTTTCTCTATTTTGTACGCCTGTTTGGAGTTCTTGTAAGCCATCTTGACGATAGGATTCCAACCGATTAGCGATCGTTTGACAGCGAAGTTGTGAATTCCAACCACCACCCAAAGCCGCTGGAGCCGCCCAAGGAAAATATTGGTCTGGTTGACTTTGTGGCTGATACATAACGGTGTACTGTCCATTGTAATACTGACAGCCAAACCGAGTCACACCGTCAGCGGAGGGTGAACTAGTTGTGCTTGTGGTTGATGTGTCTATTGGTATTGGTCTGTTTACTGGTGTTGATGAGCCGCCTGATGGAATTGTGGGTACTACTACACCATCCGAAGTAGAAGGATTATATTGAGCAAGTGCTGCGGAATTGCCCAAATAAAAGGATAAGCCAAGAAAACTCAAAGATGCAAACTTCAGCAGTTGTGATGACATGAATCATCCTCCAGTGGCAATAGGTAGGGAATTGATAGTTTAAGTGACGAATAATTTTGTGTTTTGATTCATCAAGAATGCTACTTCTTTTCCTTCTTGTTCTTTTTTCTCTTTGAGTAAAAATTTATCTGTATATGCTATGGCAAATTATTAGGATCGATACCTTGAGATTGCAAGTAGGCAATTAGCCGTTCTTTTTGCTGACGTTCCTGCTCGGCACGTTGACGTTCCTGTTCGGCGCGTTGACGTTCCTGCTCAATTTGTTCCACTGCCCAAAGTAACAAATTACCTGCTTCATCCCACCAGCGCAACCAGTAACCAGTACGGGCTTCTTTTGTTCCTTGCCAAGTTCCCAAAAATAAACCCATTGAAGCAATCCAATGACGACCATTTTCATCAGGTTGCTTTAATTCGTAACGTTCATTTTCGAGTTGATAAAATTCTAATAAACCGCCATTTGGATCAAGAATCACGTAAATTGGAACTTGAAGAATCTGTTCATAAAAAAACCATTTTCCTGGTGGATAGGTTCGCTTAAAAGAGTATTCTCCACCCTCAGTGTCAGATAGAAATTCCATCACCACCGCCGGAATATCACCCTCTAAATTGGGTGTGTAGCTTTTGCGTACTCCTAAAACTTCATTCACCACTGGAACATAAACCCAGTCAGGAGCTTTCGCTACAAATTGCCCGTTTATCGTCGCACAAAGTCCAAAATTCGAGGCTATCAACATCTGGGGTTGGATGAAACCACTGATCTCAAGGCTTTCGCGCAAAGCACCAGCCAGTAGTGGCTGACCTGTATTTTCCACTGGTTCATCCTCTAGGTGAAAATCTGCGGGCAATGCTTCCCAAGATATTACCAGTTCTGTTGAAGATTTAGCTTCACCGAGTTGGGTTGCCATAAACACCCCCTTTTATTGATTTGTCTTTATTTTATAAGCGATCGCAGTATTTGTAGATCCTAAAAACTGAACTGCACTTGTTTGACAACGCTATACTACTCGACGTTGAGGATGCGGAGTAAAACACAAAAAACCCCGGCCAAACTAGCCGAGGTAAAAGGGGAGAAGTATGAATGATGATGAGATACAGGGATACCGAAATCGAAAAATCTTAGCTAACGCTAAAACTAACCAAAATTAAAGTAGTGACAATTAAAGTCGCAAAAACACTTTGTAAAACGTATTTACGTTGTTCCCAAATTGCAGGGTACTCAGCGCAGTAAACCTGGGGTTCAGTTGCGTAGTTATTGAGAATACCGTTTTCATTTACTGTGGTGTACATAGTTTTTTATTGTTTTTTGTTTAGTTATGTAAATAAACATAACAGATTCGTTACGAATAGTCAACAGAACTTCACAAAAAAGGGTGATAGTAGCCATGCAAAAGACTTATCACTTGCATGACTCTTTTAAAAAACAAATGATTAGCCTAACTCTTCATCACTGCATCTAAAAGCACATCTGCATCAAAGCGGACGACATCGGTGCAAGGTAGCCCGGTTTCTGCTGTTGTTTGAGCGATCGCATCAGTAGCCGCAGATTCATCTAGATGGGCTGTGTTAAGCGCTATACCCACTACAGGCACAGAGCCAAAAGCACCACCAGCACTAGCAACAGTCTCATAAAGCCGGATCACGTCTGGTAATGGCGGGATTAGTACGTGGGGATGATTACGCACATGAACTTGTCCCGCTCGATGTGCTAACACCAGTTGGGTTGGTTGTGAACCACGGATTAGAGGTAGGGTTGCTGTTGAACCAGGATGCAGCAGTGAACCTTGTCCTTCAATATGCAAAATGTCATAGTTTTTGCCATAGTGCATGACTATTTGTTCCACAGCACCAGCGGCAAAGTCTACCCGCACGGCATCTAAAGCTACACCATCTCCTTCTAACATCACGCCAGTTTGGCCTGTAGCCAAGAATTTAGAACGCAAACCCCGCAATCGTGATGCCCAATGTAGCTGTAGACTAGTTGACATTTTACCGATGGCCATGTCGGTTCCCACAGTCAGCACTCGGCGACAGGGTAAGGTGCGTGCCATCCCACTAGCAACACTTAAATTAGCTGGTTCTTTGCGTACATCCCAAATTAATTGTCCAGGTTGGAGGAGAGCATTTAACTCTGGGATGTTTGCCATTGTTATGTGCAAACCATTTACTAAAGACATCCCAGCCTTGAGAGCGTTTTTGATTTCCAGCCAGTAATCATCTGGTACAGCACCACCTCCTGGGGCTATGCCAATTACCAAGACTTCTGGCTCGTACTCTAGGGCTGCGGTTACTGATGCCACAATCGGCACATCACGCTTGATACCTGTTAATTCTGAGAGAGATTTGCCCGCAGACTCGCGATCAATCACTGCTACAATTGGGGCTTCACTGTAGCGTAAAATTGCCAGCCCTGTTTTACCCTGAGTTCCTGTAACTCCTTCATGCAGTAGGATAGCTACTCGTTGATTAAGTGGCAGACGCACTATGTTGTACCCCCAAACCTGGTAAATCGTTTGGCAAAACTCTCCCCTCTTGCACCAATGCACCCGTAAAGGGGTCATCAATTAAGTTAAGGTGACTGTCTAAATCTAGATAATCAGCTAGTGGCGCTAGCTGTACCGCTGCTGTATTAGCTAGCGAACTGTCAGAATAGCAACCAAACATCACTTGTAATCCGTAGGCTCGCGCTGTATGTACCATCCGCATTGCCTCGGTTAGTCCTCCTGATTTCATAAGTTTGATATTAATGCCATCCACATAGTTTGCTAGATAGGGAATATCGGAGCTTGTAAAGCAACTTTCATCGACAAAGATGGGCAGGGGAGAATGCTCCTTGAGTTTTGCTAAACTTGTTTCCTGCCCCCGTGGCAATGGCTGTTCTACATACTTTATACCCAATTGAGCCAGCCAATTGCACATTTCAATAGCATCTGCCAAACTCCAACCCCCATTTGCATCAACGAATAATTCTGGTTCAGGCGCTTCTTCTCGCACTGCTAAGAGCATTTTTTGATCTGCACCTATGCCATCTGGACTACCTAACTTAACTTTGAACAGGCGGACATCGGTAAATTGCAACCAGTCCCGCGCTCTAGCTCTAGCTCCTTCTGGTGAATTAATCCCAATTGTGACTGAAGTTGGCACTATGGTATTGCGATCAAGTCCCCAAATTTGCCACAGTGGTAGCCCTACGCGCTTACCCAGCCAATCGTGCATCGCCATATCCAACGCTGCTTTGACAGAAGAAGGAACCTGAGTTTGTGTTAACACTTGCTCAATTTGCTGTCTCTGTAAGGGATTGAATGCTTGTAATAATGGCACAACTTGCTGCAAGGCGTCTTTGATTGTATCAGTTGATTGCTTGCGATCGCCTACACCGAATGGCGACGCTTCCCCCCAGCCTTCAATACCATCTTCTAAAATCCTCACCCAGACATTCGTTGTCTGTGCCGTTGTTCCTCGACTAATTGTCAAAGGAAATCTTTTATTTACAGTAAATAAATTTACATTAATTTGCATACTTGTGCTGCATATTATGTTATGGCAAAAGCCAGTGTAAGTTCCAAGTCTAGATTATTTAATACATCTGTTATACTTTTTTACATTTACTGCTTAATAGCCTTTATACACATTTTTATTTAGTCTATGAACAACTTAAAAAAATGGAAAACTTTGAATTCCAAAATGGTCTTAAATCATCGCTGGTGTAAGGTGAGGCAAGATGAAATAGAATTACCTAATGGTGAAATTATAGATGATTATTTCGTCAGTATTAAACCAGACGTTGCTTTGGTTTTACCTATAACTAGTAGTAGAGAGATTATTTTTGTCCGGCAATATAGACACGCAGTAGGCGAATTTTTTTTAGAACTACCCGCAGGAAGTTTTGATCCAACAAAGGAGAGCGCCGAAGCAGCAGCGGTGAGAGAACTAGCAGAGGAAACTGGTTATGTTTCTCAAGAAATGAGAAAAATAGCAACTCTATACGATAAGCCAAGCAAAGATACCAATCAAATACATTTGTTTCTAGCAGAAAATGTGAGAAAAGCTGGAGAGCAACAACTAGATATTACAGAAGAGATTGAAGTTATATTAATCCCTGTGGAGTCAGTTTTAGATAAAATTATTCAAGGAGAGATTTCTGTAGCAGGAACTGTAGCGGCTCTCTTTTTAGGTTTAAATTTTATCAGTTATTAATAATCAATATAGCTTTTTTTGTTTTTTAAGAATATTTAGGTGGACTGCATCCTAAACGTTTGACAGCAAATTTTTTGAGCATGTTTCCAGAAAATTATATTCAAAAAGTTTCCGTATAACAAATAGTTGGGCTGCTTTGTGTTATTTGTGAGAAGGTGCTTATAAGTTGTTTGTAGAGTGTTTAGAGTTAGGTTCGCGTAGATTATATTCGAGCTAAATCTCTCAGGGGCGATCGCAGCATAAACACATCATCATAAGACTCTACGTTTTCCTGAGAGATTGACGATTTTTGGGCGAGGCTCCTTATTCTTGACTCAAGTTACACTGCTTTTGCTCAAGCGAACAAATTGCTCGTTTACCTCGTAAACGCTCTCCCCTCTGTGAAATTTGAACATTACCAGACAGAATAACTTGCCCTCCTGTTGGCACATATCGAATCTCATCAGCACTGGCTTGAATTTGAGCTTCTGGATATGCCCAATTAGCGTTGCCGATTGCCCTGACTTCTTTTGTACTCTCATTGTAGTCTTGAACATCTGAGGTGATGGTCGTTTCTCCCGTTTCGATCAATTGGGCAATAGTCTGTGCGTTTGCTTTTGTATCAACTGTTGAGTAGAGTAATGCTGAAAACCATTCAGTAATCCGCCCTGAAGTCATAGTTGGAATAACAAAAACAGCAGCGATCGCAATCAATTTTCTACCTCATACATCCCAAATTGCCATCGGTATTTGGGCTTCTTGAGTCTTTTAGCAATTGGATCGAAAATTGTATCTTTAGAAAGAAATCCTGAAGTTTTGCTTGTGTTTGGATTGGTACACAGCTATATGTACTTAAGTAATAGCTGACATAGAAGGAGAGCAGATGTCAGGAACTACGTCAAATTCAGAAATGCTATACCGAGTTCTTGGTAGTACAGGAGAGAGAGTTTCTGCCATTGGGCTGGGCGGTTGGCACATTGGCTTGAAGAGCGTTGATGAGCAACTGGGTATCCGAATTGTTCGCACAGCGATTGATCGTGGTATCACTTTTATGGATAACAGTTGGGATTATAACGGTGGAGTCAGCGAGATTCGCATGGGCAAAGCACTGCGCGATCGCTACCGAGATAAAGTATTCCTGATGACCAAAATCGATGGTCGCTCCAAGAAAGCAGCAGCAAAACAGATAGACGAATCACTAAAACGCCTGCAAGTTGATTGCATCGATCTCGTTCAGTATCATGAAATCATCCGGTACGAAGACCCGCATCGAATTTTCGACGAAGAAGGGGCCAATGCCGCTTTCCTGGAAGCGCGGGAAGCTGGTAAGCTGCGCTACATAGGTTTTACTGGACACAAAGACCCCCATGTTCATCTACATACGCTTGAAGTTGCAGCTACTTACGGGTTTAAATTTGATACAGTGCAGATGCCGCTCAATGTGATGGATGCACATTACCGGAGCTTTGCGAAACTGGTTTTGCCAGAACTAGTTAAACAAAACATCGGCGTTTTGGGAATGAAAAGCTTGGCAAACGGTATTCTTTTACGGTCAAATACTGTAACAGCAATTGAGTGTCTACACTATGCCCTAAATCTGCCCACATCGGTTGTGATTACAGGAATTGACAGCATGGAGATTCTTGATCAAGCGTTTGAAGCAGTGCGGACGTTCCAGCCAATGAACGAGCAGCAAATGCGATCGCTTTTAGCAAAAACCGCAGAAGCAGCATCACGCGGCGAGTTTGAACCATTCAAAACCTCATCAATTTTTGATAGCACAGCCCTAAATCCAGATTGGCTGGGAGAGGAGCCACAGCGCATTCAGCAATTAATGCCAATGTGAGCAGCAGAGCCGAACGCGTTGATTGATGCGTTACCAAAGGCTATTATTACGTACCAATATCGTCATACAACACTCAAATCTGTTGCGGTTTAGTAATTGTATCGGCTGACAATGCGATTGTATCGGCTGACAATGCGATTGTATCGGCTGACAATGGGATTGTATCGACCGACAATGGGATTGTATCGACCGACAATGGGATTGTATCGACTGACAATGGGATTGTATCGACCGACAATGGGATTGTATCGACCTGCAAACATGAGCTTACTCTTTCACTAACCTTTTCTGATCTAAAAACTTTATCTTACTGTTAGCTTTATAGTTGCAATGGGCACATTAAATATATACTTTACACCAGTATGGACGTATGCCCGCTCAAAATACAACACGCCGTTTGCCCCCTCAATTAATTAGTCAAGATATTACTTCACTCCACGGTTTGCAAACCATCAGCACATATAACACAACCCGTGCTGATGCCTCTGCTGCCAACTTACAGCAAGCTTATCAAGCTATGTTAGCGCAGCAACAAGCCGAAACCGAAAAACTAACTTTATACCGTGCTGCTGCCGATACTGCCCGATTAGCAGAATGGGAATTTCACAATGCTGTATTAGCTATGAAAGAAGTTGTGCGGGGGCAATATGGCTCAGATAGCGAGCAAGCTCAAGCAGTTGGACTGAAGAAAAAATCAGAGCGTAAGCGTCCCAGCCGTAAAAAGCCAGTTAATGTTGCAAGTTAATCAACTCAGCTAGTGAGTTAGTGTAGGGCGATCGCTGATTTTTCTCTAAGCGTTAAACGCGATCGCTTCTGACCAAAATTTTGCAGATTTTCACAATGCTAATGCTCAAGGGTATTTGCATTTGAACTGTATTGGTACAATTGAAGACTTGGGGAATCAGAGTATTGAGTTACAGGATGGGCAGTTGCTTACGCTGTATAGCGAGGATTTGGAAGTTGATGGGATGGTGCAGTTCTCCGAGGAGCAGAATTTGTGGGTTGCTGTTATTAATTGGGATTCAATCAACTTGCTTATGACATACATTGTAATTACACTGTAAGTATGAGCGAGTTGAGATTTGAGTGGGATGAGCGAAAAGCTAAGTCTAATGAGCAAAAGCACGGTGTATCTTTCAATGAGGCAGAAACCGTCTTCTACGATGAGAATGCCCGCTTACTCTATGACCCTGAGCATTCTTTAGAAGAGGATCGTTACATACTTTTGGGGATGAGTGCTTCACTACGTTTGTTGTTAGTGTGTCATCTGTATCAGGAAAGTCAGGAGGTTATCCGCATCATCTCGGCTCGTAAAGCTACTAAGCGAGAGCATCAACAATATCAGAGTTTTTTATCATGAAAGAAGAGTATGATTTTTCTCAATCTATTAAGAATCCGTACATTAAGAAGCTTAAAAAACAGGTGACGATTCGACTTGAAGAGGATGTCGTTGACTACTTCAAAGTCCTTGCTGAAGAAACTGGTATTTCCTATCAGAGCCTGATCAATCTTTATTTACAAGATTGTGTAAGGTCACAGCGCAAACTGTCGTTAGAATGGGTCAGCAACGCCTAACGAATCGATTACTGTTCGTAATCCAGCAAAGCAGCAGTCATAGTTTGGAGCGCCTAGAATGATTACTCCTAGAGTTTTTGCAGATTTTCACAATGCTGATGCTCAAGGGCATTTGCGTTTGAACTGTATTGGTACAATTGAAGACTTGGGGAATCAGAGTATTGAGTTACAGGATGGGCAGTTGCTTACGCTGTATAGCGAGGATTTGGAAGTTGATGGGGTGGTGCAGTTCTCCGAGGAGGAAAAGTTGTGGGTTGCTGCCATTGATTGGGATCAAATCAGACCAGTTGAGGATCTTGTTGTGCAGGCACAAGTATGAGTATCCACACTACCTAACACTTTAAGAACAAGTTTCAATACACTCAACCTTGAAGTTTAATTTTTAGTTTTTTATCTTGCCCATTGCCGCAAGATGTAATCATAAAAAGCATCTTTATCTACTTTATCCATCGCATAAATTTTACGACCACCAGAAACTACTTTAGTACGTCCCTGACTCAGACCAGTAGTAATAATTTCTGTTTCCCATTCGTGCAATTGATAGAATTCTGGGTGTCCCAGATAAGCAGTCGCTAGCACATCCCAAAAATAATAATCCTGGGGGATAACCAATGCATAACATTGTCCTGCTAAATCAGAGATGGAATAATGGCGTTGTCGTCCCATTTTTTGTACTAATTCTGATGTAACTGGCACATTGTTAGTTAGATCTAAAGGACACATAATAATTTCAATCTGCGTTTCCCACACTCGCGCTGCTGAAATTGGATCCCAATAAGCATTCCATTCTGCGGAACCATCTTGTCCTGCTTCTAAACTTTTTTCTACATTGCCAAAGACATTTAATGCACCTCCCATCCAAATAATCTTGTGAATCTTCGCTTCAATTTCCGGTGCTTTGTCTAAGGCTACTGCAACCGTCGTCAACGGCCCAGTTACCATCAGCGTTACTGGTTCAGATGCTTCACGCAAGACTTTTACCATAAAATCTTGGCCTGTTTGTGAAACTAGAGGCGTAGTAATGGTTTCACTTTGATTGAGAATGGGTAGATGGTCAATGATAAACGAATCGCGGCGATAGAGACTAGGAAAAGGATTGATACCGCGCACAGTACTTTCTGCAACCGGGATATGAGAAAATCCCATCAAATCAAGGATTTTACGTGTGGCGCTAACGGCTGGTTGAATATAGCAATCGGCTGGAGTAACGACGACACCGAGGAGTTCGATATGATCCATCGTCAACAGCAACATGGTTGCTAGATAATCATCAACACCGCCATCATGATCCATTAATACGAGTTGTTTTGACATAAAAGGAGAATTAATATGGATAAGTTTATGCAAGCTGCGATCGCACAAGCAAAACAAGGCAGACAAGAAGGTGGAATTCCCATTGGTTCTGTTCTCGTCAAGGATGGCGAAATTCTCGGCAAAGGACACAACAAACGTGTACAAGACAGCGATCCTGTTACCCACGCCGAAATTGATTGTCTCCGCAATGCTGGTAGAGTTGGTAGCTACAGAGGCACAACACTTTATTCAACTTTAATGCCGTGTTACCTGTGCGCTGGGGCAGTAGTGCAATTTGGTATTAAAAAAGTCATCGTCGGAGAATCAATAACCTTTCCAGGTGCTAAAGAATTTATGGTATCTCATGGTGTAGAAGTAATTGATCTCAATCTTGACGAATGCGAACAGATGATGAGCGAATTTATTGAAACCAATCCTGAACTTTGGAATGAAGATATTGGGAAATAGTCATTTGTTATGGGGCATTGGGCATGGGGCATGGGGCATGGGGCATGGG
>NZ_JADEXR010000092.1 GCF_015206995.1 aff. Roholtiella sp. LEGE 12411
ACCGTCGAACAAAGATTTCTGGGGCACAATGGAAACGAGAAAATGTTCCTCAAGTCCTGGCTCATCGCTCTGCTTACCTCAATGGATTATTGTCAGTTTGAGCCACTTCAAAAAGTGAGATGCTCCCGTTATGGCTTGGCTTCTGTAGAATATCGTTTTCCAATTTTCCAGTCAATAGGAGGAGTTATCTTTACTGACTTCGGCTCCGATTTTGGGTCTAGTAAAACAGTGCTAGGAGAACCCGGCGTACTACGAGGTAAACCGGGGAGTGGCTTTGGTTACGGCTTAGGATTGCGAGTCAAGTCACCCTTTGGATTAATTCGGGGCGATTTAGGAATTAGCGACCAAGGAGAAATTAGATTTGAAGTCACTACAGGTCAGCGATTTTAAATAGTGAGTAGGAGTGTCTAGATATGAAAACAATTAATATGGAAAATCCAAGTTCTGTGATGATTGCGATCGCTTGGTGTCTAGCTTGGGGAGATGAGCGAAAACCTAAGTATAAGCTGGAAGTATTACAGCTTATGCAACAGGCTTTGAAGGATGGGAAAGAGGTTCCTGAAGAAGTTAAAAAATTAGTTCAGCAAGTGCAGAAATTACAAGCTATTAATCAAGATTACTTACCAAAAACCCTTGATGAATTAAACAACAAATATCCTGATTTATGGAATCAGAATATCCGTATTGGTCTAGTTTATGGTGGTGCGACTAAGATTAAACAATATGTATTTGAATCGTCCAAGATTCAAAATATTCGTGGTGCTTCTGCCTTGTTAGATAGGATAAATCTGATTGATTTACCTGCATTTTTTAATTATAAGTTTGAGCCATCGCACAACCCTAATTTTTATAATATTCAGTGTAACGAAGTTAGAACATGGCTAAATGAAAATTTTCACCAAGATATCAAATTATCAGAAGTTCTGATTCCTGAACTGATTATTTATTCAACAGGCGGCAATATTTTAGCATTCTGTCCGGCTGCATTTGTTGATGATTTAGCTGATGCGATTGAAAAACGCTATACTTCAGAAACTTTAACGGCTAATTCTTGTGCAGTGGGCGACAAATTCAGACTTCTAGAAATTCGCTTTGGCTTGCTAGGAGAGCCGATTGAAAACACATTATGGCTAGATTGGTATCGTCAAGAATATAAAAAACCGTTGGTGCAGGCTTATTTTGGCAACCTGGAGAAGAATTTAGAAAAATCTCAAATAGAAAGATGTACTAATTTAGCTGTATATGTTGAAGATGCTTTTGCAGACCGAAAAAGTTTTAATGAACTGACAACCAAATTAGCAATTTTATTTAATCAACGTCGGAATGGTCATGAACTTCCTAATCGCCCCAGCCGTGGCTATCCTCCGATGTTTGAAACTCATCCTTACTTGATTCGTGATGGAAGCGATCGCAGGTCAGCATTGATGATTGTCCAGCCACCAAAACTGCCTAGAGAATCTCATTTTTCCGAAACTTTAGCTCGGAAACATCTGGTTGGTAACAGAGCCAAAAAAGGTTCGCCTCTAATTCCCGAATGGTATAAAGAATCTCAACTAGAATGGGAACCAGGCATAATTGAAAACTGGGTAGAGAGATACAATCGCTTTCTCGGAAAAAATCCTAGTTTACAACAAAAATATTACGCTGCTTTGAAAGCTGATAATATTGAAATCGCTCAAAACCTCAGCCATATTGCTAATGCTAGTAAAGATTTTATTGCTTATATCTATGCTGATGGCAACAATATGGGTGGCTATATCCAAAAAATTCGGACTCCACAAAAGTATCAGGAATTTAGTCGAGATGTAGAATTAGCGACAGAGTATGCAGTTTATCATGCATTAGCAGAGAATCTCCATCCTCACGAATTGCAAAATTTGAATGATGAGGAATCAACACTTAGCAATGGTGATTTAGTTCATCCTTTTGAGATTATTACCATTGGTGGTGATGACATTATTGTGATTGTACCAGCTAACAAAGCACTGGCGATCGCTAAAACTATCGGAGAGCGATTTGAAGAAATTCTCCTCAAACAAGTGTCATTGGCAGAAAATATAGAGAGTGAAAATATCATCGGCTGCTATCAAATTAAGCAAGAAAATAAGCCGATAGATTTAAAAAGATGCCATCGTTATAAACCTACGGAGGCTGCACCTTCTCAATGTCAACTCAGTACCTCAATTGGTGTGCTAATTACGGCATATAATACCCCCATTTACTATGCCAAAGACTTAACTGAACAGTTGTTGAAATCAGCGAAAGAGCGTGCCAAAAAGTTGAAGAAAGCTGGATACTGTGGCGGTACTGTGGATTTTTTAACCATGAAATCCATCACCATGATTTCATCGAATATTAAAGAATTCCGTCAACAGGCATTGATCAAAAATCTTAAACCAAAGTTAAAGCTTTATGCTGCTCCCTATACCTTACATGAATTAGGAGGTTTAATCGGAGTAATAGAAGCTTTGAAAAATGCCAAATTTCCTAAATCTCAACTTTACCAAATTCGGAATTTATTAGAAATAGGGAAGCAAACTGCTATTCTTAATTATCGTTATTTTCGAGTGCGACTCAATCAAACAAACCAAGATTTGCAAGAACAGTTTGAAAAGGCCTGGTGTCAACCTAAAGATTCAAATAATCAGGGTAATTTAGCCCCGTGGATGTATGATGATGGGGCACTTGAGTATGATAAATCAGACTATCCTCTTTTTGAAACTATTTGGCGAGACGTTGTAGACCTGTATGATTTTATTGCTTCACCAGATAATGATAGTGATGCAATTGAAGCACAAAAGGCGACTACTGAGGGTGACTTATGATCTATATTTCGCAATTATCAAACCCCATTACCTCATATCCCATTACGGCTGTAATTGAAACTGCTTTGTGCATTGGTGCAGGCGGTTCTTCTGGTTCACTAGCAGATAAACCAATTGTAAAAAACTCTGAAACAAACCTGCTGATTCCTGCTTCTCAATTCAAGGGTAGATTACGCCATGAATGCGAAAAGATTGCTAGAGGATTGCATTGGGCGGTCTGTGCTTCTCCCAACCCACAAACCATGTGTCCCCAAAGGGCTGGATTAACAGAAAATTTTGAGCGCAAAGAATATCAAGTATTAGGTTACGAAAACCAGCATCATTGCCTAATTTGTCAAATTTTCGGGAATCCAGTTTTGTCATCCCGTGTAATATTTGATGACCTAATCTGCACAGAAGATCCAGATAACTTACCAGAGGTACTGCGTCCCGGTGTCACAATTAATCGCTGCCGCCACACCGCCGAAGAACAAAAACTTTACTTTCTAGAAACCTCCCCAGCAAACGCCCAAATCAAGTTTACAGGACATATTCACCTATCTGGTGTGCCCATCTATGCAGAGGCATTAATTTTAGCTGGACTACGACACATTCATGCTTTGGGTGGTAGTAAATCAGCGGGTTTGGGCTGGCTGCATTGGGAATTACCCAACTTTCCGTTAGAACAAGCAGCATGGGATTTTCTAGCAAAAGGAGGTGAGCAATGAAACGGATTAATTTGGAAATTAAAGTGCTGTCTCCTTTAGCAATTGGGCGACAAAAGCCAGGTAGTTCTGTAAGTGAAGCCGAAAGCTACATTCCCGGTTCTGTAATTCGAGGTGCGATCGCTGCTGTAATCTTAAAATGGACTAATACATCTATTAGTGATGGTGACAATTTTCACGAGCTATTTTTAGGTGAAAATCCAGCCATCTTCCAAAACGCCTATCCTGCAAATATTAAAGTTCAGTCAGAAGTCAGAGTATTACCCGCTACTGCTTTAAGTTCCAAAAACCAGCCAGGTTTTAAGTCCAATCCTAATGACCCTAAGCATAATGGCGTTTTTGATACTTTGATTGACCGTTTCTGTGCTGAAGGCTATGGGCATCTTTATGATCCCAATTGCCCTGCTGACGGAGGTAGAGTGGATGCTTTCACTGGCTTTTACCAAATTCAAGGCAAATATTACAGCAATTCTACAACTACTCGTCTGTTAACGCGAGTAGGTATCAATCGACGCAGAGCAACTTCAGAAGAACGGGTTCTTTACAGCCTTGAAGTCTTAAATGAATCCCAAGAGCATAAAGAAAAACCCATCATATATACAGGAGGAATCTTTGTGCCAGATGATTTGGCAGAATCTCTACAAGCTTTTATTGATCATCATCAGGAAGACTTACGTTTAGGTGGTGCAACTTCCCGCGGATTAGGAAGAGTCAAGATTAAAGCAACGCTACCTGTAGAAATTAAACCAAGAGTTACCAATCAAATCAAACAGTTCAATGATAAATTGCATCAACGCTGGCATGAATGGAAAAATATCTTTGGTAATCCCATCAAAGATTTGCCAAAAAATCGGGTATATTTCACCCTTGATTTACAAGCCGATACTATATTATCTGAAAACTGGCGACGCACTACTGTAATTTCACCACAAATGCTTCAAGAGTTAACAGGCGTTACTGATTCTTCCCTAGAACTTCATGCCGCATATAGCAGCTATGACTATCGTTCTGGCTGGAATTCTGCTTGGGGATTAATGAAAGATGTGGAGTTAGTTACCAATAAAGGATCTGTATATTTATTTAGCACATTTAACGAAGATTTATGGATAAAAGCTTTGGAAGATTTAGAAGTAAAAGGAATAGGCGATCGCACTTCTGAAGGTTTTGGAAATGTGCAAATTTGCAATCAATTTCATCTGGTATTCAGAGAGGAAGCAGTATGAGTAATTTATCAGAGCAACATCAACAGCTAAAGATTCAAAAAGGTATCCGTCAGGCTGAAGATTTCTTAGTAACTTGGATTCAGGATGCTTTAGATCAAACAAAATATGGGGATTTAGAAGAATCTCAATTTCGTAACTTAGTGCGTGTATCTGATACTACTGAAAGTGCAGAAGTAATTAAAAACTTTATCCGCTATCAAGTCGGACGAGATAAAAAATGGGGAAGAGGTAAAGAATCTCTAGCTGAAAAAATAATTGAAGATATTGATGGCAGCATCAAGAAAAATGCTCAAATCATTGCCGAGTGTTGTCAAACAGACTTTAAACCGATTTGGCTAGAAATGATTCGCCGCTATTTAGGTTATGGCGCACGTCATTTGAAGTATAAGCGCGATGGTGCAGCATAATTGCAATATCTTGCTTATAGCCAAGAGAAAAATTATTTTTTTGAAACTTCAGGTATAAAACTATGAGAAACACGCTTATTTGTACAGTCGGTACTAGTCTATTCAATAATCTCAAATATGCAGAAGATTCAATTAAGCAATTATTTGAGTCTAAGAACTGGAATCAGTTAGCTTTATCACTGCTTGAGCATAAAAATTCAGATCGGATATGTGGGGCAGAAATTAACTCAATTACAAGCATCTGTGATAAAAATTTACTAGCGGCACGTATACGTTTAATATTTTTAGTTTCAGATACGGATGACGGAAAAACTACAGGGACTTTGCTGAAGCTATATTATGATAATAAAAAAAGTAATCCTTTGCCTTTTGAAAAAGTAGAAGTACGCATACTTAAAGGATTACGTGATGATGATGTCAAAGCTTTTAAACAGCAGGGGTTAAAAAATCTTGTCCGAGAAATTAGTAATGAGGTGAGAAAATTTAGCCCAGAAGCAATTGCGATTAATGCGACTGGTGGCTACAAAGCACAGATATCATTTGCTGGGATGATTGGACAAGCATTAGAAATCCCAGTTTACTATTTGTTTGAAAAATTTTCAGAGGTGATTGAACTTCCTCCGCAACCTATCGCCTTGGATCTAGCTTTTTGGCTGAATAACTATCTATTTTTTGAAAATCTAGAGAGTGAGAAAGTAATTGAAAAGTCAGAAATTGAAGAGAATTTAACAAGTAATTATCTGGATTCACTGATTGATGAAGAAGTTGATGGTGAAAGAACTTTAGTTAGTCTTTCAGCAATGGGAGTATTATTTAATGAACGTTGTCGATTACAATTTGCTAAACAAGAAAATAGCATTCTCTCTTTAATTCCTCAAGATGACACTGAAGCCCAAGGTAAACCTATAAATTTAAGACAGGATCACGGCATAGATATTCTCCAGGCATTTGCTAAAAAAATCTGTCGTTCTCCCTATGTCAAAAAAATTATTAATTCTCTTCCATTCAACTCAAGAAGTACTAATCCAATTCGTCGAACTACTAATGATGGAATTGTAGAGTTTGTTCTAACTTGGACGGATAAAGGATTGGGTTTATGTATTCAAACAACAGGGCGAAATAAAGCAGAAACAAATACTATAGCCTTGCATCTACAAAAAGAATTTGCAGAAACTAATTAATTCAACTATGTTTGACACATTCAAAAATCGACTAGAAATCACAGGTAAACTCACCACAATTACAGCACTACGAATCAGTGCAGGACGCTCTAGTGAACCGATAGGGTCTGATTTACCTGTAATTAAAGATGCTTTGGGTAATCCATTAATACCAGGTTCTAGCTTCAAAGGAGCATTGCGATCGCACCTCGAAAGTTTCCTCAGAGGTATTAATCCTAATTTAGCAGCTAATCCCGCCATTGAAGAGGAATGGTCTATTACTTCCAAGGCTATGAAGAAATTAAAAGATAGTTACGATGATGACGAAGCTTTAACCAGGCAAATTATACAACAAACAGATTTAGTATCTCTTCTCTTCGGTTCACCCTGGATTGCTAGCAAATTTAAAGTCCGGGATTTAACAGTAGTACCTGATACCTGGTTTGGACAATACCAAGAAAGAGACGGTGTAGCAATTGATAGAGACACAGAAACAGCAGCAGATGGTAAACTTTACGATTTCCAAGTAGTTCCTGCTAGTACACAGTTTGAGTTTCGGGCTGTGGTAGAAAATGCAGAAGACTATGAACTGGGACTATTGATGATTGGGTTACACCAGTTTGAAACCGAACAAATACCTCTAGGTGGGGGGCGATCGCGTGGCTTGGGTGTCGTTAAACTAGAAATTGAGAAAATGTATTGGCTGGATGTCAACAACGATCCAAACAAATTACTAATTTACCTACAAGAATTGGTAAATAGCAATCCAGGTGATAAACTACCTAGCTATCAAGATGTTAAACAGTTAAGTTTGAAGCAAGATTGGACGAACTCGCTAATCGATCATTTAAGAGATAATATACCTACGAGTTCCACCACCGAAGCGGCACAAAATTCTTGAAGAGGTCAATATGGCTTTCAGTAATTTCAAAACCATTGGTGAAGTTATCAAAGCATTTCAAGTCACCTATACAGAATCAAATTTCATCAGTGAAGTGAAGTTCAATATTCCTGATTACTTCCGCGAAGATTTAGAACTGATGATGCGCGATGCTGTCATTGATAACTCGGAGTTTGCTATTTGTGAAAATCTGATTTATCCCGTACTCAAAGAAGTTTGGAAAACCTACCGCAATCATTTTCTTTTATGGAGTCATCAATCCTTAAACTATGATGAAAAACTATCTGGTTTTCCTGAATATATTTTAGCTAAACGTTCGCCATTAGGTAAAGTTGTCTTTGACAAACCATACTTTATTTTAATTGAAGCAAAACAAGATAACTTTGAAACAGGTTGGGCACAATGTTTAGCAGAAATGATTGCCGCTCAAAGACTAAACGGTGAATATCAAATAGTCATTTTTGGCATTGTTTCCAATGGTGCAACATGGCAATTTGGCAAATTAGAAGGAGAAATATTTACTAGAAATATCACTCCTTGTACCATTTACGAACTAGATAAGCTATTTGCTGTTGTTAATTTTATCTTCCAACATTGTGAAGCACAGCTAAATACTTTAGTAGCAGCTTAATCTGTATATTTGCCCAAATAAATCCAGTCATGCACAAAAAATTTGTTAATCACTGCACCATTGATTTAAGCATCATTCCCGACGGGCCAATTCTAATTAAATCAGGTAAAGAAGGAGCCGATCCGACTAAGCCTGATATGGAATTTGTAGAAACTTATCATGCTGGCGGACGTACTATATATTTACCAGGAAGCAGTTTAAAAGGTGCAATCCGCGCCCATGCAGAACGGATTGTAAGGACGGTGGGTAAAGACACACGCGATCCAAATAATTCGGATATACTTTGGGCTAATGATCCGTTGAATGATAAGTACGATTATCTCGATAAAAAATCAGCACCAGAGATTTACAAACTCTCTAGTTTTACAGACCAAATGTTTGGTAATACTTCCATTGCTAGCCGAGTCAGAATTGAAGATGCTTATCCTGATAAATCTCAGCCTCTCAAAATTGAAGAACGTAATGGTGTAGCAATTGATAGAGTATTTGGTTCTGTAGCTGTTGGGCCTTTCAATTATCAAGTTTGTACGGCTGGAGAATTTCATACCAAAATTCATTTGAAGAATTTCACTTTGGCACAATTAGGTTTAATTGGTTTAGTGTTGCGAGATTTGGATGATGGCTGGTTTGGTTTAGGTTTTGCCAAATCTCGCGGATTGGGTACTGTGCAGGTGAAATTAAACTCAGCAATCGTGCAATATCCAGGTTGTGAATTGAAAGATCAACAAATTCACGCCTTTGGTAGTCAAAAGCAATGGAATAAGACTTTTCTCTTAGGTGCGGGAGAATTTTTAGAATCAGAAGAAGCAAAATTATATAGTTTTCCCAAACCAGATAGCCAAGATACACCTGTTGCTGCACAAGAAATGGATTTGGGTTTTGGAGTGCAACTTACTTGGCGAGAGGGTACAGTTAATGATTTGTTTGAGCGAGGCGTTAGGTCTTGGAGTAGTCTACTTGTGGGGTCAAAATGAAACCTTTTGTTGGTTACAAAAAAGAACATTTATCAGTGCCTAAACTGCTAGAGCTAATCATAAAGTTGGCAACTGAACCTAGCTATTACTTCTTACGCTGGACTCATAAAGTTAGTAAAGATTGGGGATTAGCACCCACAGAAACTGATTTCCCCATGATTGAGGGGCAGATGTTTAATGAAAATTTTGAACTCAGGTGGAAGCAAAAACGCAAGGATAGTTATGAAGTGCTGCTTTTGAGCATCGCAGGTGAATATCCTGATTTTGAAAGAGTAGGTGAAGATTGGCAGACTCAAGACCGAGATGCTCATTTATATTCTTCTACCGAAACCCGTTTTCCTAAAGGTTTTCCCTCTAAAAAATTGGATATTGCCCAGCGCTATTTTATCGATAAAAAAACGGCAGCGGTACACTTTGTTGCTCTCACGATTGAAAAATAAATATGACTGGTAATCGTCCTCAAAGACCTCAGCCACCTAGTAGACCTAACCGTTCTAGCGGTGGAGGTTCATCGCCTGAACTTGCACCGAAACCTTACGAATTCGTCTCTTTTCCCAAAGAACGCCCTAACTTACAGCGTCCTGTTGGACATCACAAATATTTTAGCGATCGCCTGCATGGCACTTTATATCTTACTCTGAAAGTGCAGACATCCCTGCATGTGTCCACAGGGGTAGTTTTCATGGGTAGCGATATTGGCAACAATCGCATTCCCTTAATCAAAACAATGGTACAGGGTATTGACCAAAAACTATCAATACAAGGTAGTTCCCTTAAAGGCTGCATCAGGTCTGTGTATGAGGCAATTACTAACAGTACTTTAGCAGTAATTACTAATAAATATAGAAGTCAAATCCCTACCGAACGTTTACCTTGTCGCAACAAAGAACAACTTTGCCCAGCTAGTCGAGTATTTGGTGCATTAGATTGGCAAGGTTTGCTTGATTTCAACGATGCTAAATGTGAAAATATGGGCTTTTCTACAGGATTTATGCCTTCTTTGTATCGTCCTCGCCCAGATGAAAGTAGTGCATACCTTATTCAAGGTAGAGTTGCAGGACGAAAATTTTACTACAACACAATTAGAGCAATTGATAAAGGGCAAAATTCTGGTATTCCTGTACAGCAAGCGGGAAGAGAATATATCTTCAAAACTAAATTAAATTTCAAGAATTTGCTACCAGAAGAGTTAGGAACTTTGTTGATTGTCTTAGGACAAGATTCTAAGTGTCCTATTGCTTTAAAAGTAGGTGGCGGTAAACCGATTGGGATGGGAACAATGACAGTCACTATAGACAAAATTGCACAGACAAAAAGCCTGCAAGAGCGATATTCTGCCTACAATCTCAATAAATCTGATGACTTAATGGGAGATGCTTTACAACAATTTATGCAAATACAAATCCAAGCAGCTTACTCGCACCTGATTCAGCAACCCCAATTAGATCAACTGACGGCAGTGCTACGCTACCCAAGCGATCGCGAACCCCCATCTGGAATGTATTAATCATGACAATGATTGAAATTTCTTCGGAATCTTTGACAGATGCACAATGGGAAATTGCCCATGCGATCGCCCAAATTTTGGTAAAAGAAAATACAGATATTAACGAGTTAGGTAAAACAGTTGCTTATCTCCGTGCATCTATTCATCAAGCAGATGCAACTTCCAGATTTTTCAAGTATCTAAAAACCCTAGTTAGTAATGGCAGACAAATTGGTCACAGTGGTAGAACTACAGATTATTACCGCAGTATAGACAAAGCTTGTAGTGATTATCTTAAAGGTGTTCAAGATGCCTATACAATACTGCAAATTTTAGGCTGGGTATCTCGTTTGATGCGTTACTACAAAGATGCAGGCCCAATTGGAGAAATTCCGACTCTCAGCACACCTACTTTTGAGTCACCCCGCCAAGCAGAAATTAGCAAAGTTGCTAAATCTCAAGGCTTCAAGGTTGACCAGATATTAGAGGCAACAGTTACCAAAATCAATGGTATTAAAGTAACTTATCAAATTCTGGGAGCAATTAAGCTAACCGAAAAGGAACCTAAAAAAGCTAGTTTACTTCAAGAAGGGCAGACAGTTAAAGTAAAAATCGTATCTCTTAAAGACGATGGAAGTATTAAAAGCATTAAGTGTTTAAACTAAAAATAGTATAAATTTTTATTATAAAAAACAGTGTTTTTGACTTAGTAGTGTTATAATTAATACGAAAATTTAAGTAAAGAGTTCATTCTGTATGACTGAATCTAAGCCAATCAACACATTAACATACTGCTATTCTGCATCGACGCCCTCTGAATCTTTCCAAAAACAGTATTGTTTCTTCACTCCGTATAAAGTCACAGATCTTATACCAGTTCATCAGTCAATCACTCAGCTATCAAAGACTACTCCTTAAAAGGAGTAGGCTGCTTGTGGAGATGGACTGGTCTATAGACAAGGTAGCTCTACTTTAGGTAAGGCTACCTTAAAATAAGGGGGGTAGCTAAAATGCGTGACTATTGACTGCATTTTTGCCCCCTTCTCACACACAAAAGAAAAATAAAGTGAAAGAGCAAGTAATGAGTGAGCAAAGTAAGGGCAAAGTATACTTAGTTACTGGAGTACGGGTAGCGCTTGATAGTGAAGATGGGATTTTAATAGCAGGAATACTTTCAGAAAGTCCATTCACTAATAATGATGACCAAGAGTCAGGGTCATCAGTACATCCGTTAGGTAACTTTGCATTTACTCGACGACAAGCTGTTTTCTTGAGAGACCGTCTAAATGAATTTTTAAAGGATGAAGGATGATTTGCAAAACGAACTTCAAGGACAACACTACTTTAACCATTACTTGGAATAACTTTGGTGCATTTTCCTCTAAACCAGACGAATTACAAAGTTCTGATCTAATTCCTCCTGAAGTAAAAGAATTGGTACAAAAGTTGGCTAAAGTCGCTAATGTAAAACTGGTAGTGGCTATAGCTCTAAGATTTCCAGATATCCACTGGATTGATTTTGAGCTAGAGTTGCAGCCAGAAACTGAGTTGTCAGATGAAGTATGGTATGAAGTACAAGATTTAGTGATTGATTATGAATGGAAATTAAGAGATGATTCTGGTGAAAAATGGTATTTTCATGCTCAACCAGTAAATGAGGTTTCTAAACTTCGAGATCCTGCTCACAAAGTTGCTGATTCTGGCTCTATTCAAAGTACAGGTCTAGGTAGACAAACTTGGTCAAGCCCTCCTCTCAACTTCACTAAATCAGAAAGTTTTTTAGAACTCATGCCAGATGGACATTTCAGCAAAACACCTGTACACCAGAAGAGAACATATTAATCAGTGTTTTAGTCTATACCGTTAGTTGCCTGAAAGCGATGTCTGGCAACAAGCTGCTTTGCATCTACGTTCTTAAACGAAGACTGTTTACTTCCTTGTTTACGATAGCTCAAACCCTGGTTTGTCTATCGGTTTCTAAAAGTTTCTAATCTACTGAACTTAGTTGTGCATTCTAACCTCTAATTAAGCTTTGGCAAAAAATGACTTGTGACCACTACCTTGAGCAAGCTAATAGCAATGAAAAAGCAGCACATAGCCTTGAAAAAACTTATCCAGATTGGGCTGTGACTATATGCTTTTATGCAGCTCTGCACTGGGTAGAATATTATGCTTCTGTTACGGGGTGTGATATAGAGCAGGAATATCCAGGAAAATCTCCCCACGAGTCTCGTCGAGATTATGTTAGAGAACTGGCAAGCCAATTACGTAACAATAATTTACGTAACGCCTATTTAAAATTAGAGGAAGAGAGTCGTAAAGCCAGATATCTACAAGGTCTGACCACCGATGCAAAAGTGTATTACACTAAGAATAACTTCAAAGTTATAGATTCCTTTCAAAATCTTCAAAAAATCAGGGTAATACTAAGTAGTTAATTTGTAAAAATCCCCGTCAGGGGACGGAAACGAATAACCGTCATCTGCTGAATAACACCAAGTTAATGAGTGTTACCAGACTGACTCCATAGGGAGACGGAAAAATTTATCCGTGAGATGCTGGATGATTGAATTATTCAATTTCTCATCTCTCTTCCCCGCAAGGGGATTAAACTTAGAAATCAATCTACGACAAACTGTTAAAAGAGCTTGAAGATAAAAGATTAATATGAAAACGAAGCCTTTTAGTGAATTGCGAAAGAGAATGACACCTGAAAGGAGGGCAGAGAGCAAAACTCGCGCTCAACTCATGCTACTTCATCTTACCCTTTTAGAATTACAAGAGTCGTTAAGACTGACACAGGATGATTTAGAAAAAGACCTCGGTATTGTTGAGTCTACTCTCTCCGAGTTTGAGAACCAACAGGATATTAAAGTTTCCACCCTCTCACGCTATATCAAGGCTCTTGGTGGAAATCTAAAATAGTAGCTCATTTCCCTGACAAGGAGATTGTTCTCGCTCAATTTGAGTGACAGATGATTATCTTGAGTATTAACTTGACTTTCTTAAAAAGTTAAGGTTAATAACTACAATAATTAGATTAACGTATCTTATTCCCCCAAAGGGGATGGAAAATGATTACAATATTTGACATTGTTATAGCAATTAGCGATGCCAAGAGCAGCTGCATCCACTAGGCGAAAAACCGAGCCACAGCCAGAATCTCCCTCCTCCCTTCCCACATGGGCAGATGATACTGAACTGGTGGGATTGGTATTTGACCTTGAGCCAAACACTTCCACTTCCCTCTATTCTCAGTACACGATTGGACTCCATGCCTGGTTTCTTGACCAAGTACGGCAATTTAACCCAGAACTTTCTGCATATCTCCACGATGGGGAGTCGGAAAAGCCCTTCAATATTTCGGCGCTGGAAGGTCAACTCTTCGCCAGTGGTAGACAACTGCAACTAGAAGCCAAGAAAATTTATCGCTGGCACGTCAATGCTTTGTCTCCAAGAGTGGTGCAGTTTCTCAAACAATGGTTAACCCAACTGCCCCAAATTCTGGACTTAAAAGATGCTACCCTTCAAATACAACAGGTGAGTATCGCTCATCCACCCACTACTTACCCGCAATTATTGCAGTTATCACCAGAGAAACACTCTAACGTCAACTTCAGCTTTGTCTCGCCTACCAGCTTTCGCCGCAAGGGTCATCATTTTCCCCTTCCGGTGCCAGTAAATCTTTTTCACAGCTACCTGCGCCGCTGGAATGACTTTTCAGGAATGTCTATAGAACAAGAATCTTTTCTCCATTGGATAGATGAAGGGGTAATCATCCATCAGCATTGCTTGGAGTCGTTGAAGGTAGCAGCTGGCAAGCGGGGTTCGGTAACTGGGTTCACAGGGGCAATGTCTTGTGGTTTGAGTAAGGCGGCTTTGGCGAACTCTGAGTTTACCGAGTTGTTTTATGCTTTGGCGCGACTGGCTCCCTACTGTGGAACAGGACACAAAACTACTTTTGGACTGGGACAAACTCGCTTAGATTGGGTGGAAGCAGAGATAAGCTTACCTACTCAGGTGCTAACAAATCTACTGGGAGAACGCATTGATAAATTGACAGCACTATTCACCGCACAGCGAAAGCGTACAGGAGGCGATCGCACCGATAAAATTGCCTCTACTTGGGCAACAATTTTAGCACGGCGGGAAATGGGAGAATCGTTGCAAGTAATAGCCCAAGATTTAGAAATGCCTTACACCACTGTGAAAACTTACGTAAAGTTAGCCCGTCGGGCGCTCAAACAGGATAATATCAATTAATTTTAATTTGCATATTGATTCAGAATAAATTTACGGCTTAATCAGTGCAAATGAAGCCGGAAAAACAACTTTCTGGTGGTGTCACTAATGAATGGCACTCTCGTGAGCCTGAATCGTTCTTTGCAACGAATCAACTTGTTGCATCTGCTGTTGCAACCAGTTTCCAAACATCTCATCAATCAAGTAACGTTGCATCGATTCATCCAATTGAGCTTTTAAAAACTTTTCTAGACGGATGATTAAAAACCATTCTTCGATACGGATTGGTAGCCATACATGTTCTAGCTGACTCAAAGATAAAATCTTTGCAATTACTGGATGTAACTTACTTAAGGGTACAGGGCCACTCACTCCTCCGGTGTAAGCTTCAACTCCAGTGGAGTATTGCCGAGCTAATTCGCTAAAAGATTGCTCTTTTTCCTGAATCCGGAAGTAAACTTCTTGGGCAAGTCCATAGTCCTGAGTACGAATTAAGGAATATATAACCTGGTCAAATCTACTTCTACAATTAACAAAATAGGACTCAACTTGTGGTTTCCAAGTCGCCTGCTTAAATTTTTCTATTAGTACAGGACGGAGCGCCATTTCTTCGATTTGTTCTTGTGTAAAACCTTGAGATACTGCCCAAGCTTGTTGAACTTGAGGTGAACTAAGTTGATGCTGCTGATAAAATTCTTCAATAGCTACTTGACGCTCTTGGTCTGTACAGGAAAAGTTAGTAATTGCTTTATCTATAATAATTCCTTGTAAAAGTTGTGGCATTAGTTGATAACGATGCAGCAACAATAGGACTTTATTCTCTATAAGGGAATTACTTTCTACTTGCAAGACTTTTGTCATAATTGGAAGGCTATCTTTTCTCCAGTCAATGATGACATCAGACTGACTAGATTACAGTAGATAGTTAAATCTGATGCCAACTTCAACCCATAAATATTTTGTTACAGTTTGGTGAAGGCAAAAGGTATCAGGTTAAATATCTTTCCTTGTGCCCTCTTACCTGATGACTTGCTCAAATAATAAGGTCAAGCTAGTTCTGGGCTTCGAGAAATAAACTGTCCAACATCATAACTTGGGAAACTACTCAAGACTGACTCACCCAAAAAACTTTTGGGTTCTAATAGGATATCGGCATTAGAAGTGAGGATTTCAGGCTGGGAACGAATACCGCCGCCAATTGAGGACAGAACTTGGATGTTGTCAACTATTAGTGCCGAATCAACAACACTATCCCCAACATCTACAACCCCAATACTTAAAGTGTAGGTTCCAGTTTGAGCAATGCCTATAGAAATAGTTTTAAATCCTGTTTCTTGACTAAAGTTAACAGCTGAAGTGCTAAAAAAACCACTAGAATTAGTATCTGCTAATTCCAAAGTAAAAGGATTAACGCTGAAGAAGGCAAAATCGTTGAAAAAAGATGGAGTTGCCTCATTAGTCAAGAAGTTCCAATCGAAAGTTAAGACATCGCCAGCATTAGCTGTAAAAGTTTGTTTAATTGCAGAACCTTCTGTAACATCTCCATTACCCATCTTATCTAACAGACCAGATGGTAACTTGAGAAATTGTTCCAAATCTGATTGCTCAACAGCACCTCCAGAAGCACTAGCACCAGTGGTAAGTAAAGCTTGAAAAGTCCCTTCACTAGTGCCAGTTCCAAGAGCTGCCGTCTCAATTCTATTATCGCCGATAGTTCGCCAATTACTGAAGGTACCAGTCTCAAAATTGCCATTGATAACTGTCATCTACTTCTCTCCATGAATTTACTTTGTAATTACATGAAAACTCGTAACCTGCTGTAAAATATAATACAGATTAATTATTAAAACAATCACTCTTGGGATAGTTGACAGCTATCAAATAAATGCTTTTTAACCATGTATTAGATAGCAATTATTTTCTAGAAAAGAAAATAATCATAAGTAGAATGATAATCATCTCCAATGACGAAGGGTCGCAGACATTGGCTGCTGCTTATTGTTAATAAAATTTAATAAAATAGTTTTTTATACCTATTTAATTGGTATTATTGATTCTACCAAGAGTCAATTTTATTGATCGGGCGTAAAACCCCTCCTCTTGTGGGTCTATCGATTACCTGGATCTTTGTTAACATTTGCGAGAGCGATCGCTCTCTAAAAATCAAAGGTCTAAGCTCGACTTAATCCAAAATTAAGAACTGGGCTTTCTTGATTCGGCAAAAACCCTGGCTTTTTGGCAAATACTTTTTCCACGTCACAGATTATGGATGAAGTTAAAAAAGTAAAACTACCGTCACACAAAGGTTTTAGCGATAGCGTTCGCGTTGCCAAAAAATGGATAAAGTCGAGATAAGAGGTTGTTTTAAAAGTCTTTCTAATCAACTGTACTTTGTTTTACTAAGGATAAAAAAATTCCCTCAGAATTTCTGAAGGAGGTTGACAAAAGTATTTTTTAATTACACAACTATGCAGGGTTAGGTTGAGTTCTGCCTTGGAGTAGCTGGATAACCGCTGCTTTTTCTAAAATTCCCACTAGCACGCCGTTGTTACGAATCACAGGAAGTGCAGATAGTTTTTGTTGTTCGAGTAGCTGTACGACTTCCAAAAGTGGTTGATCAGATTGGACTGTGGTAGATTGGGCAACTGGTTGCATTACTTCTCTAACTTGAGTTTGTAACCACATTGCTGTGGGTATGGAACGCATATTATCAACAGCGATCGCACCTACTAATTGTCCCTCATCATCAGTCACCAAAAACCGCTGCCAATTTTGTCCACTTATAAACCGTTGATCGGCAAACTCTCTGAGGGTAAGATTAGCAGATACAACTGGGCTATCAACAGTTACAGCATCTTCGGCTGTTAAACCTGTCAGTTTTTCCTGCACTCTGGCAAATTGTGCCGTATTCCCAGCATTTTGCAACAAGAAAAAACCAATTAATAAGTTCCAGAAGTTACCGAAGTCGCCAAATAAGAGTAGTGGAAGTACACCAGAAATAACCGCTACCCAACCCAAAATTTGTCCAACTCGACTGGCGAAAACTACACCTTTATAAGGATTACCTGTAATTTTCCAAACAGCTGCCTTGAGGATATTACCACCATCCAAGGGCAAGCCAGGAATCAGGTTAAATAGTGCTAACGCCAGGTTAACAGAAGCCAAAACACCGATAATTGCAGCCAATGGCCCTGATACAGCAGTCGCAAAACCAATTGCTGTCATGCTACCAAATAGCACTAAGCTAACCAAAGGCCCGGCGATCGCTACCCAGAAAGCTTCTACTGGGGTTTTCGATTCTTTTTCTAAGCTGGCCAAACCGCCAAATATAAAGAGTGTAATTGATTTGACATCAATTCCCTGGCGAATGGCGACGAAACTGTGTCCTAATTCGTGGGCGACGACAGAGGCAAATAACAATAGCGCTGTCATTAATCCTAGTACTACAGCTAATCCCCCGGATATTAAGGGAAATTGCGCCGCCAGTCCACTGCTATAGCTCCAAGTTACCAAACCCAGAACTAAAAACCACGATGGATGGATATAGAAGGGAATTCCGAAGAGATTACCAACGCGAATTGTGCCATTCATGTCGTTCACCTTTGTTTTCATCTGCGAGATGTTGACTTTCGTCTGCCTCGATGTCTTTAGTGTAACGAAGCGTTAAGAGGATTTAATCTTTGTAGCTGTAGTGGTGTCCGTCCCTAAAGGTGCGGTTAATCAGTAAACCAAAAAGTTTTTCCGAAGCTCAAACATCAATAATTGGTTACGTATAATAAAGTGTTATAAAGCACAGTTTTTATTAATAATTCTTATGATTCTCAAAGACGTACTAAAACTATAACCACAACAAAATGCAGGCGATCGCTTGGCATAGCTGTATAATTGGCTGCAAGTTTTTTATATCGGGTGGCGGGCGAAATTGTTTGAGCCTGTTGATAGCGCGTTCGACTTCGCGGTTTTGATGATGGTAGTAACGATTTTAACCTCTCCCACTGCTCGTTACTTAAGTCTTTTCGGTTGATCATGACAAGAGTGCGATCGCCTTTTTTTATAGGATATAACGAGTTTGAAAACACGCCATAGCATCAATTGTTCTGGTTGTGGTGCGAGAGTTGAGAAAACTTTGGCGATTGGTGTTCATAGCTGTTCTTGTGGATTAATCATTGACCGGGACTGGAACAGTGCATTGAATCTTTTAAAACGTGGGTTGGTTGGACTACCGATTCCTGGCTGTGGAGGCTTAGAGGATGTTTTAAAAGTCTAAATTAATACCAAACTCAGCGATTAGAAATCGCGCGCCACTTGCTACAAGTCGGCGGCACTTCCTTCTCCTGTCGCAGACGCTGCGCGAACAAGTCGGCATAGCCGCAAGGGCGCAGTGGCTACGCAGGCGAAACCCACCTTTCCTTGCGGAACGCTACGCGAACGTGGGTTGGAAAACCTTGATTTTTGGTTAGTCCACGGAGGTGGACTTTGTTTGTGTAGTAGCGAATTATATTCGCCGATAACTTTTAAAACATCCTCTTAGACGTTAGTGAAATTATGACCAAGCAACTCTTAGGGAGTTGCCTATCTGTTATTATCAGTTGTGTTCAAGTCAGATAGAAATTATTCTAGGAGATAAACAATGGGCAATAAATATGATGTTTATGGTGTAGGTAATGCCTTAGTAGATATAGAATACCAAGTATCAAGAGAGTTACTACAAGAGCTAAAGATTGACAAAGGTGTAATGACACTGCTAGATGAAGACAGTCAAAATCATATTTTGGAAAATCTCAGAAATCTTCATTGTCATAAGAGTTGTGGAGGTTCAGCAGCAAACACAATGGTGGCAATTAGTCAACTAGGAGGAAAAGCTTTTTATTCCTGTAAAGTGGCTAATGATGAATTTGGAGACTTTTACATAGAAGATTTACTCAACTCTCAGGTAGATACCAACTTAAAAAATGGCGATCGCCAATCAGGAATTACAGGTAAATGTTTAGTGTTAGTAACTCCCGATGCAGATCGCACCATGAATACATTTTTGGGAATTACTGAAGAATTTTCTACACAAGAATTAGTATCATCAGCGCTCGCTGATTCAGAATACATATATATAGAAGGATATTTAGTGACTTCTCCCACAGCAAAAGAAGCAGCTATAAAGGCTAGAGAAATAGCTGAAAAAGCGGGAGTAAAAACCACCATGTCCCTATCCGATTACAACATGGTGAAATTTTTTAAAGATGGGTTATTAGACATCATTGGGACTGGTTTAGACTTGATTTTTGCTAATGAAAGTGAAGCATTAGAACTAGCAAATACACAAGATTTTCAAGTAGCTGTAGACAAACTAAAAACCCTGAGTAAGAAATTTGCCATTACTCGCGGTGCCAAGGGTTCAGTAGTATTTGATGGTCAGAAATTAATCGAAATCACTGCACCTAAAGTAAAAGCTGTAGATACAGTGGGAGCAGGAGATATGTATGCAGGAGCTTTCCTCTATGGAATTACCCAAGGTATGAGCTATGAAGAAGCCGGAAAATTAGCATCGGCCGCAGCTTCTAAGATTGTTACATCCTATGGGCCAAGATTAAAAACTGAGGAATTAAAGGCATTAGTTACTGCTTAGAGGGTGTTTTAAAAGTTTTGAGGGGCAAATACCCAATGTGTGAAGAGATATGACAAGTCATTAACAATGGTAATACTTATACCTTCACTTATAAAAAACCTCTAGGACGAGTTATAGGCGAGGAATTATTGACCATTTTTTGAATTCCAAATTCCAAATTCCAAATTCACTTAGGAAGAATAAGAATAATTTTGAATTAATACTCCTGTAATCAGATGGTTGCAGGCATTAGATATTCCATTTATGATGCCTGCTGTCAAGACAGGAAAGCAAGGAGGAATCAAGCAACTTTTAAAGGGTAAAAAAAGTTATAAAACTACCTATATAAATAAATTATCAATCAGCTAATCATAAGTAATCATTATCTATACTCTTTCTATTTCTTAGAGCTTCGGGTATCAAAAAGTATCGTAGGTTACAAAATATTTGGCGATCGCTCTTTAGGAAAAACTTTTTAGTTTACTGGTTAATGTTCTGCGGAGCAACGGGAATGTAGATTCGGTTTGGGTCGAACTCGACTGCTGCATGTTTCAGGATATACTCACCCAATATTCGGAACTTGTGTGAAGCTGTAATAGAGTGAAGAGTCAAATTCTCTTCTAGTGCTCAGTCCTGACTTGTATGATTGCAAATATGCCTTCAATTACCTACAACCGCACCGACAGCCAGCAGCCACAAAGTATCCTTGTAAAAGGTTATGTTGTCCGTCCAGGATTACACATTCTCACCTACGAGCAACTCAAGTTGCTGCGAGAGCAAACACAGCACCATTCTCAGCTTGAATATCTAGTGAGCCAAGGTGTGATTAAGTTGACTGGTTAATCTATACCAGCCCCTTTAACACTGGAGCTACTGGTGGCGTGGCGGCGCAACTATTTCCAATAGTAAATACCTCCACGCAGAACAAAAGATCATTTTTAGGGAAGCGACTCCACAAGACGACACCTTAGTTACGGAACACTTTGATCACCTGTAGCGGGACGCTTACATCTGTGATGTTCTTTGTTTAGTTGCTGAGCAAATAGGCAAGGGTTGAGCCGATTGCAACACTGCATCTAGTAACCCTGGAAACAACGCTTCTAGATCTTCATACCGCAGGCTGTTGATATGCTGCGTCCCTTCTTTGCGTGTCAAGACTATTCCTGACTCCCGCAAAATCTTGAAGTGATTAGACATAGTTGATTTGGCGATCGCAAAATCGAATCCAGCACAGCATTGCTCTCCCTCAGTAGCCAGCAACCGCACGATTTCTAGCCGCACTGGATCGCCCAATGCATACAGCACTCCCGGTAAAGATATATCTTTTCTATCTGGGTGATATAAGAATTTCATAGTTGCATTATCTCTTAAAGTGGCGTATATTTTTGTTATTCGATAATATCGAATTATAGAATTAAATCAGGAGGACGATTTATGTCATCCATCACAAATGTCACAGAAGCCACGTTCAAACAAGAAGTTCTAGAAAGCGAGATTCCAGTTTTAGTGGACTTTTGGGCACCTTGGTGTGGCCCTTGTCGGATGGTTGGCCCAGTCGTCGATGAAGTAGCTGCGGAATACGAAGGGCAGGTGAAATTTGTGAAGCTGAACACAGATCAAAATCCTACTGTTGCCAGTCATTACGGGATTCGTAGCATACCGACACTGATGGTATTTAAAGGAGGTAGGCAAGTCGATACGGTCGTGGGGGCAGTGCCAAAGACAACTTTAAATAAGACCTTAGCACAGCATATTTCATAATAGTGCTGAGTGGGGGAGTGATGTTTCGACTACGCTCAACAACCAAAGTGGAGGAGTGGGGGAGTGGAAGAGTGGAAGAAGAGAATAATTAATGACTCTTGACTCCTTTTTCTTACCAGCTTGCTACAAATATTTGGAGATACAACCAATGAATACTGAGATCAACTTATTTTCTCCTTACCGATTAGGTAATCTGGAACTATCCAACCGTATAGTCATGGCTCCCTTAACTCGAAACAGAGCAGGTCAGGGAAACGTTCCACACCAACTGAACGCTACTTACTACGTCCAACGCGCTTCGGCTGGACTGATGATTGCGGAAGCGACTCAGGTTGCTCCTCAAGGTCAAGGGTATCCTCTTACACCAGGAATTCATTCGCCAGAACAGGTGGCGGGTTGGAGGCTGGTAACGGATGCTGTACATCAGGAGGGAGGGAAAATTTTTCTGCAACTATGGCACGTAGGCAGGATTTCTCACCCGGATTTACAACCGGATGGAGCCTTACCTGTAGCGCCTTCTGCTATCACACCCCAAGGTCAAGCATCAACATTTGAGGGCAGCAAACCCTTTGTTACTCCCCGTGCTTTGGAAACTTCGGAAATACCGGAAATTGTAGAACAGTACCGTCAGGGAGCGGCTAATGCCCTAGCAGCTGGGTTTGATGGGGTAGAAATTCACGCAGCTAATGGTTATTTAATTGACCAATTTCTCCGGAATGGCACTAATCAGCGCACAGATAAGTATGGTGGTGCAATTGAGAATCGTACTCGATTCCTGTTGGAGGTGACAGAGGCTGTAACTAGTGTGTGGGATTCTAACCGAGTCGGAGTGCGCCTTTCCCCCAGTGGAACCTTTAATGATATGCGTGACTCCAATCCCTTAGAGACTTTTGGCTATGCAGCTCAAGCGTTGAACAGGTTTGATTTGGGATATTTACATCTGTTTGAAGCCACAGACGCAGACATCAGACATGGTGGGACGATTGTACCAACTAGTCATCTGCGCGATCGCTTTACAGGTACACTCATTGTCAATGGCGGTTATACCCGCGAAAGAGGTAATGCTGTATTGGCAAAAAAAGAAGCGGATTTAGTTGCCTTTGGCACTCTATTTATATCAAATCCAGATTTACCCAGACGTTTGGCTCTGAATGTACCATTGAATCAAGCAGACCCGACTACCTTTTATGGTGGTAGTGATAAGGGATATACAGACTATCCATTTTGGTCAGTTGCTAACAAGGTAGCCAATCAATAATCTCTGCAATCTGCTTTTCGGCGACTTTTTGCACCTACAGGACATTAAGTCCGATAATGAAAAGCGCTATAGCAATGTGATAAAATTACCTAAGGGAAGATCATGAGTCCTATTACCCAAACTCAAGCTCTGGATGTACCCAGTGCTATACTCAAACGTCGTTCCATCAAAACTTTTAAAACAGATCCTATTGCTCCAGAACTGCTCAAACAACTAGTAGAGTTGACCGTCGCTGCACCCAGCAGTTATAACATCCAAGACTGGCAAATCATCCTCGTCCAAGATGAAGCACAAAAGGCAGCACTAGCAGCAGCATCTTGGAATCAACAACAAATTATCCAAGCCCCTGTTACATTCATCTTTGCTGCTGATTCAACAGCAGGCGAAAAAGACTTGACCCCAATCCTAGAGCAAGGACTCCAAACAGGAGCATGGAATGAAGGTACAGTGAAGTATTTTCAAACCGCTGTTCCGCAATTCCAAGCAGCACTGGGAGATAAGCGGCGGGAATATGCCATCAAAGATGCCATGATTGCGGCCACCCATTTGGTCTTAGCAGCAGAAAGTTTAGGATTGTCAACCTGCTTTATGAATGGCTGGATTGAAGACCAAGTTAAAGAAGTGATTGGTGCAACTGAGAATCCAGATTTAGCGATCGCTGTCTTAGTTCCTGTAGGCTATGCAGCAGAACCACGGTTGAATCCTGGTCGTTTACCATTCCCCTACAACGTCTCTGTAGACAAAATAGGTAATCCTTATAGGGCATAGGGCATGGGGCATGGGGTATGGGG
>NZ_JADEXR010000011.1 GCF_015206995.1 aff. Roholtiella sp. LEGE 12411
ATAGGGCATGGGGCATGGGGCATGGGGCATAGGGCATGGGGGATGGGGCATGGGGAATTGTTGTTACTAATGGGGTGGCTTCTCCAAGTCGTGCAAGGGTGACGTAAGCTCTAGCTAATTCCCATAAACTGACTTCGCCACTACCAAGAGTCAGCCCTAAACCATAATGTTCTGCGGTTTGATTGAGGTGTTCAAACCCCAGTTGATGCAGATGTTCCAGGAAAGTCTGCACACCTACTTTTTCTAAAACTCTCACTGCTGGGACATTTAGGGAATTGGCTAAAGCGACTCGCACCCGTACAGGGCCAAGAAAACTTTCGGTGTAATCTGTGGGGCTATATAGTTTTGCGCCGGGAATGGCGTAGTGAGCAGGTACATCTGCCAGAATGGTATGTGGGCGAATTATACGTTTTTCTAAAGCTAATTCATATACAAAAGGCTTGAGGGTAGAACCTGGTTGACGCAAAGATTGTACTCCATCATTGCGTCCCAGTTTTGCTTCATTGAAGTAATCAGGCGAACCGACATAAGCTAAAACTTCGCCCGTGTGGTTGTTAATTACTAAAGCAGCTGCATCATGGACGTTGTTAGCCGCAAGGGAAGAAATTACTTGCTGCACTTGTGCTTCTACAAACTGTTGCAAGGGACGATTTATAGTAGTGCGGATGGGGGAGGAAATTTCTGGGGTTTGCGTCTCAGACAATTGACTGGCTAACCAAAATAAAAAATGTGGTGCAGCAATAATTCCTCGCTGACGAGACTGAAACACAACCTTTTCAGCGGATGTTCGTGCGATTAGGGGAGTAATATATCCATCTTGTACCATACGATTGAGGACATATTTCTGGCGTTGCTTCAACCGTTCCCAATGCCTATAAGGATTAAAGTAAGTGGGATTATTGGGAATAGCAGCCAGAAGAGTAGATTGAGCGAGGTTTAATTCACTGGCTGGGATGGAGAAATAAATACGGGCTGCTGCTTCCACACCATATATATTCCCTCCCATTGGCAGCCGATTGATGTATGCAGTAAGAATTTCATCTTTGTTCATCCCTGCTGCTAAGCGCCAAGATAACCAAATCTCACTCATTTTACCTGATAGAGTGCGAGGGACGGGATTTAACATCCGCGCTAACTGCATGGTAATTGTGGAAGCACCAGAAACTATTCTTTTGGCGTGAATGGCTTCTTTAATGGCGCGGATAATTGCTTTCATATCCAACGCCCCGTGTTCATAAAAGCTACCATCTTCGGCGGCTAAAATCGCATGGATAAACTGGGGGGAAACTTGATTTAGGGGTACTACTGCTGTATGCTCTTGGTCACGAGTGAGCAATGTTCCTAATGATAGTCCATTGCGATCGCTAAACTGCATTGCCAGCTGATTTTGTACAATGTCTGTGGCACGAATGGGCGCAAAATAAGGAAATAGGCGTACTACTAAGCAAATTAGTAGGATAGCCAGGATAACTTTACTAGTTTTGCGATTTATTTGATGCCTAAGTTTGTGCTTAATATAGATTAGCGATCGCGAAGTTAGTTTCATTAGATAATTCCCTAACTAAGAGAATTTACCTTAATTTTGACGCAGCGATTACAGATGTATCAGGCAATATGTCAAATAATTAACAATTCATTTTTAATACCTTTGTAGATAGAAATTATTATTTACACAAATTTATAGTCGTTCTTGTTTTGATGCAATACGCTGTACTAGCACACAGCTATGCGCCCTAACTTACATCATTAAGAATTGTAATTATTTTTAGGAACAAACATACTAGACTAGTTATCTATGTAAATAACGATAGTGTACTCAAAATTTAGGCACTTATAATTAGTCATATCGTAGTAGCTTAAGCATTGATCAAGCAATCGATAAATGCTAATTTTTGCTGACTATTTTTTTTGAATTAATTAAATAAATATGATTATCAGAATTTTAATCCAGTCTCTATTGCTCATTACACTTTTACTGGGAATATCAGGATGTAACTTGCTTAGTATTTCGCCAGGTAAGGAACAATTACCAGCAGTTTCGCCACTCACACCACCAAAGTTACCAGACTGGATTGAACAAATTAGTCCGATTGGAGATACTAAACCTCTTAATCAAATTCGCATCCGGTTTAAAGAGGCTTTAATACAAGTTGAGAGTCTTGATAGTCCAGAACAACAAAAGCTATTACAAAAATTTGAGCTTTGGCCGCCTTTACCCGGTCAATTTCGATTTTTGACACCGCGCATGGTGGGATTCCAAGCTGATAAAGCATTACCAAAAGCTACCCGATTTCAAGTTACTCTCAAAGCAGGTTTGGCAGATTTAACAAATCATCGATTAGATAAAGATTTAGCTTGGACTTTTAATACTGAACCTATCAAGCTGACTAATTTACCTGGTGTTAATCCTATTGAAAAAGCTGATGCTGAACCAATTGATTTACAGCAGAAGTTGCAATTTAACTCGAATGTAGAGCTAGATTTAGCTTCCGTACAAGAACATTTACGGTTTATTTCAGAAGGTAAAAATAAGAATGTGCGTTTCCAAGTTGAATTAGCTAAAGAAGAGGCATTAGAAAATGAAGACCCTTTAGAAAAATTTGACCCCTCGGCACATAATTGGATTTATAATCTTATTCCCCAGCCAAATCTTGAAAAAGCAACACGTTATCGCCTAGATTTTTCTCCGGGGATACTTCCAGCTTATGGCAATATACCCACAGATAAACAGTTTGCTAGTAAGTTAACCACTTATTTTCCTTTGACATTTCAGGGAATTAAGTTTTATGGACAGCCTGATGCTGCGGGAACCTATGGAAGATTTATCAAAGGTAGCCCTCAGCTAGAATTTAATAACATCCTAATAGCAAATGCAGCTAGAGAAAATATTAAAATTGAGCCAACGCCAAAAGCCATTCCGCGAATTGTAGAAGTAAATGATGAAGATAGAATTGTCAGTATTAACCCTTATGCTTTAGCCCCAGCCACTACTTATACAATTACTATTGGCGCAAATCTTAAAGATAAATTTGGTCAGACTTTGGGTAAACCTCTCACAATTAAATATGATAGTGGAGATTTAGCTGGGGATATCTGGACACCATCAGATTTGAATATTTTCCCCGCGGGGAAAGATTTGCAGCTAAATATTAGTACAGTAAATTTGCCAGAATCAAATTACAAAGCTGCTTATAAAGTAATTAAACCGACAGATTTAATTTATTTAAATTACGGTAATGATTTCTTACCAAAACCTTCTGAATGGCAAAGTTTCAAATTAGCAGGTAAGAAAAATCAATCAGTTGACGTTACAGTTCCTCTCCGAGAAAAAATAGGTGCTGCTACGGGAATGTTAGCTTATGGAGTGCAAGCACGCACTAATAAATATCAAGAGAATGGTAAAGAACTATGGCGTGAACCTGTGACTTATGGTTTGGTTGAATTGACAAATTTGGGCATATTTAGCCAATGGTTTCCAGAGTCAGGATTAATTCGCGTGAGTCATCTTAGTGATGGTTCGCCAGTTAAAGCTGCTGCTATCGAAATTTATCAATCAAAATTACAGGCAAAATCTCGCCCTGAACCAGTACCTTGTGCAACAGGTAAAACTGATGAAAATGGAACTTTTAGAATTAATCGTCAAGATTTACAGCAATGTTATCCAGGAAATAAAAGCTCTGTTAAATTACCTCAACTGTTAGTAATTGCGCGTGAAAATCAAGATTGGGCGTTTACTAGAACTGAGGAATATAGCGGTGTTTATGGATATGGTATTGATGCAGGTTGGCAAGATAGTAAGCCAGAATCGCGTGGGGTAATCTTCTCAGATAGACAGTTATATCAACCAGGAGAAAAAGCTTGGTTGACTGGTTTTGCTGACTACTTGCAAAATGGCACAATTCAACAAGATAAAAAAGCTGTTTACCAATTAACTTTGGTAAATTCCGATGGTAAAAAAACTGATTTGGGTACGCAAACTACAAACGAGTTTGGTACATTTTCTTTAGAATTGCCAATCAACAAGACTCAGCCTTTAGGGTACTATACAATTCAGGCTAAAGGTAAAAATGGGCAAGAAATTACTGGAGAATTTCGCATAGCTGAGTTTAAGCCCCCCAATTTTAAAGTCGAACTCAACTTAGATAAAGAATTTGCCTTGATTGACGAGAAAGTAGAGGCTAAAGCTACAAGTAATTATCTATTTGGTGCGCCTGTGGAAGGAGGTAAAGCTAAGTATTTTATTACTCGCCAGCAGACTAATTTTATCCCCAAAGGGTGGCAAGAATTTGCTTTTGGCAGGCAATGGTTATGGCCAGAGGAAAGTCCTTCTGTCCCTAGCGATGTGTTGCAAACTGATGCCCAGTTGGATGCTAATGGTAATATTAGTCAAACGGTAACTGTGGCTAAAGATTTGCCTTATCCGATGCTTTATCGGGTAGATGTGCAAGTTGCAGATGTTTCTAATCTATCTGTAGCGAATTCTCAAACTTTTACAGCGTTACCAAGTAATCGGCTTATCGGGTTAAAAAGTAATTTTGTTGCTGATCCGGGTAAAGCTTTTTCTCTTGAAGTTATTGTTACTGATCCTACAGGAAAACCAATAACAGGTCAACGGGTGCGCTTGGAATTACAACAAATGAAATATAGCAGTGTCACGCAATTAGTTGAAGGTAGCCGCACACTAAAAAATCAAGTTGAATATAAAACGGTAGGACAAACAGAAGTTATATCTGCTAGCAATCCACAATCAGTAACTCTTACACCAACTGAATCAGGTTCGTACCGCATTCGAGCTAATTTTAGCGATGGTTGTAGAGACGCTACATGTAATGTCTTTACAGATTTACAAATTTGGGTAACTGGAGGAAATCCCGTATTTTGGGGTTCGAGAGAGCGAAACATCCTGGAAGTTAAGCTTGATAAAACAGAGTTTAAACCAGGTGAAACTGCTACTGCACTAATTCAATCTCCCTATCCAGATGCCGAATTGTACTTTGCTATTGTTAAAGACAAACCTCTTTATCAGCAAATTACCAAAGTTAAGGGAGGAGCGCCACAAATTCAGTTTGAAGTAACACCAGAAATGCTGCCAAATGCGGCTTTTGAAGCTGTGTTGGTAAGACAAGGTACACCTATTAGCCAGGTAGAAGCTGGAAGTTTAGATAACTTGGTACGCATTGGCTTTGCACCCTTTAAAATCAACTTGGAAGATAAGTA
Source organism: aff. Roholtiella sp. LEGE 12411 (assembly GCF_015206995.1). Lineage (GTDB taxonomy): Bacteria > Cyanobacteriota > Cyanobacteriia > Cyanobacteriales > Nostocaceae > Komarekiella. Next base: position 5,218 of record NZ_JADEXR010000011.1, read on the forward strand.
TTTAAAACTGCAAGTTAAGCCAGTGCAAACATCATTAGAACCTGGTGGAGAGGAAACGGTACAACTGGAACTTCAGGATAATCAAGGTAAACCCACCCAAGGACAGTTTACAGTCATGGTGGTGAATGAAGCGGTGCTACAACTTTCTGGTTATCGTCCTCCAAATTTAGTAGATACGGTTTATGCAGAACAACCGATATCTACTCGCTTTAGCGATAATCGATCGGATGTAATCTTACAACCCCAAGATGTCGCGAAACCCAAAGGCTGGGGTTATGGTGGTGGGTTGTCAACAGGTGCAGCAAATACGCGCGTCCGCAGAGATTTTCAAGCCTTAGCTTACTACAATGGTTCTGTGATTACTGATGCTAATGGTAAAGCACAGATTACCTTTAAATTACCGGATGACTTAACTACATGGCGAGTGATGGCTGTCGCCACTGATGGAAATCTGCGTTTTGGCAATGGCGATGCGACGTTTATCACAACTAAGCCACCCAGCTAAATGATACAGCAGATGCTTTTGAAGTACCTTTGGAAATTAAGCCGCTGGAAATTACAGAACAAGTTGTTGAAACTGGTGTCACCGAAAAACAAGTAAAGATTCCGCTGAATGTCGATAAAAATATCTTCCCGGAAGCCGGAGGTTTAAATATTCAATTAGCGAGTACCTTAATACCTGAGATTAAAGCACCAGCACAGCAGGTTTTAGCAGATGATGATTTACCATTTGCAGAACCAGCAGCAAGTCAACTAATAATTGCGGCTAATCTACAAACTCTTGGACAAAAATGGGGACTGGGGACTGGGGACTGGGAAATCTTCCCAATCCCTTTTGTCAGAATTTAATCCTAGCAACCAGGCAAATATAGCACTAGAAAAACTCCAAAAACTTCAAATATCAGATGGTGGTTTTGCTGCTTTCCCAGAACAAGAAAAATCCGACCCTTGGGTTTCTTCCTATGCAGCAGAGTCTTTGGTTAAAGCAAGTCAGGAATTCCCTGGTTTGGTAGATTCTGGAATACTTTCGCGCCTGAAAGGTTATTTGCAAAAAGTTCTAGCTAACCCCGGACAATTTGATTTTTGCAAACAGCAACTATGCAAAAATCAATTACAACTTAATGCCTTAATAGGCTTAGCAGAATTGGGAGATAAACGCAATAGTTTCCTAGCAGATATTTATCAACAGCGTAATAACTTTGATTTAGTAACTCAAATTAAACTAGCGCGATACTTATCTCAATTCTCAGAATGGCAAGATGAGTCACAACAAATGTTGACCAAGTTACAACAAAATATATATGAAACTGGTCGCACAGCAGTTATAAGTTTACCCCGTAGTTGGGGATGGATGAGTTCATCTACTACAGCACAAGCGCAAGCTTTACGCCTATTGATAGCCAAGCAAAGTAAACCAGAAATTATAGATAAGTTATTCCAAAGTCTTTTGGCATTGCGACGGGATGGTACATGGCAGACTAACTATAATAATGCTCAAGCTTTAACAGCTTTGGTTGAATATAGCCAACTACAACCGACACCGCCTAATTTTTTCACCACAGTCCAATTAGCTGGTAAGAAGTTAGGAGAAAATCGCTTTGATGGCTACCAAAATCCTAGCTTACAAATAAATGTGCCAATGAATAATTTACCCCGAGGGCGTCATGATTTACTACTAAAAAAAGCAGGTAAAGGCGCTTTACATTATTTAGTTGCCTATAATTATCGCTTGCAAGGAAATCAACCAGGCAGGTTTAATGGTTTACGAGTATCACGAGAAATTCGCAGTGTGAATCAGGAAAAAGTATTGCAAAAGTTAGGTCTTTATGCATTTGATAAACCATTAACTTTAGAAAGTGGACAGGTGTTTGATATTGGATTGGAAATTATTGTCGATCACTCTGTAGATCATTTAGTAATTAAAGACCCTTTACCAGCAGGATTTGAGGCGGTGGATGCAAGTTTTCAAACTGCTACAGCAGCATTACAAGCAAAAGCAGATAGCTGGGAACTTGGGTTTAAAATTATCCATCGCGATCGCATTATCGCCTACGCTGACCACCTGGAACCAGGTGTTTATAGCCTGCATTACTTAGTACGTTCTGTTACTCCCGGTACATTCCTTTGGCCTGGTGCTGAAGTTCATCTGCAATATGCACCAGAAGAATTTGGGCGATCGGCTGAGTCTACACTAATACTGGAGGAGCGTAATTAACTCATAATTGAAGGCGATCGCGCATATAGAATAATTGTGATCGCCTATGCAGAATCGAAACCAGTAAGGCGTAGAAAAGTGTATTGTAGTGTGTTTAACTTTAATGTATAATTCCATTAATTCCTTTGACTTAGTAGGAGAACTTACTATGTTCAATAAGTATTTCGGATTACTTATTACAGTTGCCCTTACTTCCGCCCCATTGTCAGCATTTGCACAGCAAGTTGATGATGCGAACACTCAACAAGAGATTAACTATCTCACTGAGATGTTACAGGGCGCGATGAACGGCACACTTCCTATCGATGGTTCCTATCGTCCTGCTGGCTCGCCCATACAACCAACTAACAATGCGGTGGGGAACTTTAACCAATCCTCTCAATCGATTATTGACAACTACCAAAGAACTGTAAATAACATTGAAGCACAATCTGCTGCTTCTCCTGGCTATCAAGCCCCATCAACTACATGTAACTTCAACGTACATACGCCATCCGCTAACAATAGCACTTCTACCAATGCTGCATTTTCCTGGGTGAACGCGTTTAATAATTTTGGAGGTAAATGGATGCCTCGCATTACGGGTAAAACAACACAACAACTATACGGCTGTTAGTGTATAAAATACTTTTAGAGCGGGTAATGCGGGGTTTTGTCAAATTAAACTCTCAATCGCTCTCTCTGGGTTCGGCAGTTGGTGCAACATAATGCGATCGCATATCGCCTACGCTGTCTATAACCAGGAGTTTATAGCCTGAATTACTTAGTAAGTTCCTGTTACTCCCAAGCGCCAAAGTTTATTTACTTCCCTGAAGATAATAATTGATAGTTGTTCGTAGCTTTGGTAAGTAGGTTACGAACTTCTTCATCTGTGGTTTGGGGAAAATTGTCGTACCAGAGACTAACGCTGTAGAAGGGGCTAGGTGTCGCAATATATACCATTTCATCTACCTCAGCTTCCAACACTTGGCAGGTTTCGAGTGCAGCCACCGGCACAGCAACTACAATCTTAGCGGGTTGCTGTTTTCGCACAGCTACAATAGCAGCCCACATAGTTGCACCTGTTGCTAAGCCGTCATCTACCAAGATGACAGTGCGTCCCCATAAATTTACATCGGGTTTATCGCCCCGATATAGGCGTTCCCGGCGCTCTAGCTCTCGTTGTTCTTGCACCGCAATCCTGGCTATTACTTCATCGGATATCTTGACTTCGTTGACAATATACTCATTCAGTATCTGCACACCACCAGAGGCGATCGCCCCCATTGCAAGTTCCTCTTGCTCCGGTACACCTAATTTCCTTACCACCAAAACATCTAAGGGAGCATTTAACGCTTGGCAAACCTCAAAGGCAACGGGTACGCCACCCCTCGGCAGCCCTAATACTACCACGTCTGGACGGTTAGCATAAGCCGCTAACTCCCCAGCTAAAAACTCACCCGCTAACCTTCGGTCTTGGAATAACATGGTATGACACTCCTATAAGTTATCTTAAATAAATTAAATATTTACACGCACTTTTCCTGGCCTCCCTGCTTCAAACAACGAGTCGAATGATGGTGGGAATTCAGAGAAAGCCAAAAGAAGTTTACTAATGTCAGTCGTTTTTGATATTCTGAACTAATTTTAGAAAGTTACAAATTCTGTGCCCTCTGACTAACGAGGCGACATCTTCAATATACCGTTCTGCCTAACGGATGAGTTAGTTATGGTCAACGGTCATCTTCACATCTTGATTGAAAGCGACGGGAACTCCATCCCCAGGTGTCTGTAGAGAGATAGTCGCCCCGCTGTTTTGGGCGAATGGCACTTGTACTGAGCGACTCGTGCCGAGCAAAGCCCAGGTAAGCCAAGTATAGGGCATTGGTAGCTTCTTTCCCATGCCCCATTGCCCCTTATCCCCAGAGAAGGCCCCGAGTTTCCCATGCCCAAAAACTCCATCTACTAGTGGATGGACTTTTTCATTTTTAGTCTTCGTCAAGTGCTGGAAAAGCTTCCTCAAACTGCCACAACCTATCTTTATTTTCGACGAACCAAATGCGGGTTTCTGGAGTTAATTGACTCCAAATGATTTCAACAGGAATGTGAGGAGAAGCATATTGGTATTGCTCACCAAGTGATTTTAAATTGTCTGCTACATCATCAGGAATCCCGAATTGATGCCAGTCAACTTCTATATTTCTTCCTGAGACTCCCGCTGTGGGATCGAAAATCAATTGTGCAGCTCTAACTAAGTCAGCAAAGTGCTTCAGTTTAAGTTTGGTTATTTGCTGAACGTGGAGTGATTGGTTATGCTCTTGAGACATGTCGCTGGAGTGATGAAGATTAATGGTGTCTTGAACTTACTGCCAGAGATTTTTATCCCAATAGCTCTATTCTAAGTTACTAGGCAATAGTTACCAAAGCAACTGCGAACATAAAAGCAAAAACTATCGCTATTTCTATCTTAGAACTATTTGCAAGTATCGCTACAGCAGTTATAGCGAAAGACTTAGATTCCCGACTTCTCTAATAAGTCGGGAATCTTGTTGTTCACAAATGCTCTGAATCTAAAACTAATCTAAAGCTGCTATAAGTTGTTAAGTAATCGGACAGCAATATTTACACATTAGGTTTTAGGCTACATAAGGGTTTCAGGTCGAAATTTGTGTAATTAGTTTTGTCTTACTACTTATCAATCACCACGCCCAGGAATTCTAGGTGGTTGCCGACGACGAAAGGGATCAAAAGAACCAAAAGGATCAAAAGGAGTAATAGTAGGCTCAGGAGTAGCTCGCTCAGCAGACTGACAGAAATCTGAGCGATAACCTTGCAGTTGATTGTTAACCTCCTGTGGCCAGTTGTCACTGTTTAAGAACTCCTGAACTGGCTGCGATTTAAGTCTACTAGAACAGTCTGTGATCTTAGTAACAGTATTTTCCCGTAGGCGATATCTGAACCCTTTTTGTACCTTTAATCCATTTGGTTTTGCAGTCGATACGATGTTGACAGAGCCAACCAAAACATTAATTTCTACATTGCCACCGATATCATTAGTTTGGATTAAGGTAAGCTCATCCTTAGCGGGTGAAACAATCAGTTCGTTAGGGTGGTAGATACCAGCCACACAGTTAATACCTCTAACAGCTTGAGACATCTGCTCTAGTTCTGACAGCAATTTATCTATCACCGAGCCATTACCTCGGTCAGTACGTGCCAAAATCTCAGTAGTTTTATTACTAGCGCACTGCATCGATACTACTAAATCAGGATCTTTGACACTCCACTCGCCCAAGCTCGCCACTACACATTTGCTACCTGTACTTGCTTCACATTTTTGGGTTGCTTCCTGACAAGCAACATCTGGTGAAAGTAAACCTGCTGAAGTAATCCACTGACCTATTTTTGAGTTTGCTACTGTACTACAGTAATATTTGACTAAATCAGTAGAAGCTTGAGCTTTCAGGAGATTTTTAGAGGCTATGGCAGTGTCAGTATTTGAAGATGGAACTTTAGAGCCTTGCAACTCCGGGCCTACTGGTACTACCCATAATCCATTACTACATGAACCGCCATGCTGTCGCCAGCCATATAATACAGAACCACTTACCTTACAAGGAAATGTGTAAACAGAAGTGATAGAAGCAGGGCCAGCTTTTACTAACGCTCCAATTTGCCCATCTGTTTGGTTTCGCAGACTAAGCCGTGACAGGGATGTCTTAGACCCAGGAACTCCTACAGCATCTTTATACTGCTGCATTCGCTGTCCTGGCTTAGCCCTGCCAGAGTCTGTAGCACCTAGAAGCATCCTCACTCCAGGGTCGGATACATGGTGAATCACCGCAGTTTTGGGAACTTCAGCATAGATTGTGGCACAAGTTGCCAAAATATACAAAGGAATTAATACCGCTGGTGTAGCAGGTTTTAGCCGATTTAAATGGTTTGTATTGTTCATACGATTTTGTTGTGAAGGTTTCAAATAGAATTTTTTTAATTGAAATATATCTAAAAGAATTAAAAATTCTGGTATTTTTAGGTACTTAATTTAAGTGTTTTATCAAATTTTTGATAACAGAAGTCAATACGTTTAAGCGCATAATCATAGGGAAATTCAAATATTGCAGTTGTGAGCGTTTCTTTACCTAGTTTCATACAATTTGGAGCTTGATAGGGAGAGCCTGTTCCATACCAATCACAATGATTCTGGGTATATTTAAGCCACAAATTTCTGATTGCAATTAAAGTTTTACAAGGGATCATATCTGCCTCGTCTAGACTATCTAGCCGACGACTATTATTCAGATCAGCCCCTGCTCCAATGTTATCTGGCATTAAAATGTCATAAGTTTTTTTTAGCGCATCATCATAATGACCATTCTTTAAGTCATTCTCAAGGTTTTTAATTAACTTCGCTTCAATTGCTTGCGCTAAAGATTCCTCAGACCTATCCGATAATTTTTGAATTTCTAATTTTTCTTCTGGACTTTCCTTGAAGTTCCTGAGAAGTTTGACAGTCTCTGCTCTGACTCGGCGGTAATAAGGTAGCGATCGCTCTATATTTCCTTTATCCTTAAGCTTGTCTGCTTCTGTGAGGAAATCGGGTAAGGAGTTAAGAATTTTTGTCGTCTCTGCACTGAGGAAAACAGCTTCAATGGTTTGTTTAGATTGCTGCTGCTGCCACACATACAATACTCCACCAATTGCTATGATGACTGCAAAAGTGATTCCCACTGCAATTTTCCGTCTTTGCAGGCGATCGCGCAACCCAACACTAGCATCAACAAACTGATTCGCAGCAGGACTAAACCCACCTAACAGTTGATTAAACGTGGAGTCCTTTCGCAATTCTAAAACTTGCTCTAACTTTGAACCAGCCCACAATTCATCTTCTGCTTTCCTTGCTTGCCAGTGTGCTACATCATCATTGAGCCTGTTACGTAGAGCTATAGCCTGACGATTTTCCCGAATCCAAATATTTAGAATAGTCCAAGAAGTAAGCAGTGTTTCATGAGTAATTTCCACTGTAGATTCTGGAGATTTTAACTGGCGATTGCTAACCAATAAATTCTCATTAATCAACTTCACCAGCACCGTCCGCTCAAGTTCATTGCTAAACTCAGACATCGACGCCCTTCTGCGAAGTGGCTTCCATTCAGTACCAGATTCAGAATCCTTACCTATATCAACCAGTTTCAGAAAGATTCCCTGAGTAGCCAACTTTTCTTGTTCAGGTAACGCTCCATAAATGCTATCTACCCGTTGTTGCAGCGCACCCCTAACACCACCCAACTGGCGGTAGGTACTGGTGTTCAAGGTGCGGTCTTGGATACTGCCACTTTTTACTTCTGTTTCCCAAAGTAAATTCAAAGTGTACTGTAATAGAGGTAAATAGCCTGCCTGTCCCTGAATATCTTTGATAATTTCCTCTACCATTCCAGTTTCATAGACTACACCGTGATGGGCCGCAGGTTGTTCAATTGCCAACCGCAATTCATCTACTTGCATTTCTGCAATCAGCGGACGATGCTTCTCTGTAGCTTTTACTAGCTGGGGAAAGGGGCTTAATCTATCAAGAAAATCAGCCCGCATTGTCGCCACAATTTTGACGGAATGCTCCTTGTTTTTGCTCAATCTCACCAAGCTGGCAATAAACTGAGCACACTTTTGGGGCTGAGTGGTGGTGAACAACTCTTCAAACTGGTCAATGAAAATAAGCCAGTAAGACTCAGGCTGCTTCAACCTCGTCACCACCTGAGTTAGGGTGTCAGCTTTAGCTTCACGGGCAATTTGGGCTTCTGTTTGCCTATATTTACTGAGTAAGCTGCCATAAAAAGATTCAAACGGGTCACTATCTGGGGTAAACATGAAGTTAACTAATTGTGACCCCTTTTCTTGTAAGAGCCAGGGAATTAAACCCGCACGCACAACCGATGATTTGCCGCTACCACTAGCTCCCAATAGCAAAATCAGGTTGGTATGTTCTAGTTCATTTACCAAACCCGTGAGAAATTGGTCACGTCCAAAAAATAAGTCTTTATCTTCTGGCTCGAATTTTTTTAAGCCTTTGTATGGTGAAGTTTCTCTAAATTGACGGGTCTTAATCTCCTCAACAGAGATTTGTAGAATCTGAGTTTGGTTAAAGGTGACAACGTTGCGCTCACCTGTTATCGAAATATCACTAACATTTTGACTAGCTTTATTCTCGCTACTAGGAAATTCCTGGCTCATATTCCCGCCCATACCTTAGCAACCAAAGGTGCTAGTTTCAACACTGGGTCAGCTAGCTCCGCCACCCCAGTTAACCCTTTTTTCAGTGATGTAATTCCTTGCTCCACTAGGCTCTTATCTGGCTTTGGCTTTTTCAATTCCTGTTCAATTGTTTGTAGCGGGACTTCTAAAGTTCTTTTCTCAATCGGGTTCAATGCATTACTTGCACCAATATCCTGTTTCAATTTTGAGAGCAACTTTAGGGCTTCCTCGACATCAGCATTCTGAAGTGTAGCTTGAGTTCTATTTTGATTTGCCCTGCTTCCCCGATCTGCCTGAAATTGATTAAATGCAATATCTGAGTTCCCGCTACCAATATTGATCCCCTCAACATTCTGAGAATGAGATTCCATAGTTTTAGCAGTAGCAGCCATAGTACCTAAAATATTGGATAGAGACTGTTGCAATTCCAACTTTTCTTCGGCTGTGAGGTTTTTGATAATCTCTAAAACTTCGCTAACACTGTACTTTGGCATACGAGGTGCATCTCATTCATTTATGTTGCAACATAACAAAATTCACAGGCAAATCGAAGTATTTCGGATTATTTTTAGAATTGATATGAGCTACTAATTTTCGATCAGAACCGTAACAGCAGCGATCGCAATTAGCATTTCATCATTTTTATCGTTGAGTTCGGGAATTGCTCGCCCTTGAACCACCATCCCCCCAGATTCTACGGTGAGCGTTTTACGACCAAAGGGTAGTACAGCTAGTACCTCCTCTTCTCTTACTTGTTCTGGATATGGTACTGCTATTTGAACTTCCACAATCATTTCATTAGGGTCGCTCAAACCAGCGACTTCCCAAACACCGGGTAAAGCATTGTGCGCGATCGCATTACGTACCGCCCTAGCCGCTGCTACTGTGGGTTCTTGTCCATGCTGGTCTATTCCCATCCCCATCTCGATAATCAAGCGTTTACGCACCATTCCTACTTCCGCCAAATCCTGCACTTCTCACTCTATCGCTTCATGAGGTGGCAATGTTCTCTTGCTCACGCCAGCAGATATTAAATGCTTACTGTGTTGATTTGCGATCGCTTAATATCAATTCAATTAATCATTGCAACAAATCCTTTGGTAGAGACGTTGCAATGCAACGTCTCTACAATGCAATGCAACGTCTCTACAATGGTCTGTCTGTGATATTCTTTTTTTTTAATCGGTATAAATATAGATTTTGGCGTTCTGATCTCGAAATTCCGAGTTTGGAAGTTGAAATTCCAAGTTTGGAAGTTGAAATTCCGAGTCCTGATCTCGAAATTCCGAGTTTGGAAGTTGAAATTCCAAGTTTGGAAGTTGAAATTCCGAGTTTGGAAGTTGAAGTTTTAAGGTCAGAACTTAAAACTCTGAGCTATGAGGTTGAACAATAGTGTTATTAAGGCAATTGCTTTACTTAAATGAAAACTGCCAAGACGAGATATGTTCAACACCTTTGCTCTATAATTTTACCCTGATGCACATTTTTTCTAACGCAGCCGCCACTACTCGAAAATGTTCATCTTGTTAAAGCTTGACGATTAACTGCTTAGCTTGGGGTCTTGACAGCCACAGAGAGCGATCGCTGTTTGCCATCGGTTTTAGCAAAAAGATAGGCAAATGTTTAAAGCATGGTAATTTTTTTCGCTACGAACTTATGCAAAGCTGGATAGAGAGAAAAGCTTTGTTAAATATTATCTATGAATACCCGTCAGCAGATCTCTACTACTCCCTTTTTTGATCAGAAGCCTGGTACTTCTGGGTTGCGAAAAGCAGTCACCGTCTTTAAGCAACCCCATTACCTGGAAAATTTTATCCAATCCATCTTCGATACTATAGGAAACTTACGGGGACAAACCATAGTCTTGGGTGGTGATGGTCGTTACTACAATCGCCAAGCCATTCAAACCATTTTAAAAATGGCGGCAGCCAATGGTATTGAGCGGATTAAAGTTGGTAAGGGGGGAATTTTGTCCACTCCTGCAACATCCTGCATTATTCGCAAGTACCAGGCATTAGGTGGCATTATTTTATCTGCTAGCCATAATCCGGGCGGCCCAGAGGGTGACTTTGGCGTGAAGTACAATACCAGCAACGGGGGCCCAGCGCCGGAAAAAGTCACAGAGGCGATGTACGCTCAGAGCAAAGTAATTGAGCGCTACCTAATCCTGGAAGCACCAAATGTGGATTTAGAAACTCTGGGTGAGTCTCGGATGGGAGACATGGTAGTTGAAGTCATTGACTCCGTGCAAGATTATGAAAAGTTAATGGAGTCTCTGTTTGATTTTGCTCGCATTCGCCAACTCCTGACTTCTGGAAATTTCCGCATGAGCATGGATCCATTACATGCGGTGGCTGGCCCCTATGCTCATGCCATCTTTGAGCAGCGCTTGGGCGCACCAGCGGGAACTGTGCGTAATGGTATACCCTTAGAAGACTTTGGTGGTGGGCATCCTGACCCGAATCTAGTTTATGCCCATGAGTTGGTAGATATCTTATACGGCGAGAATGCACCAGATTTTGGAGCAGCTTCTGATGGAGATGGCGATCGCAATATGATCTTAGGACGTAAGTTCTTCGTCACCCCTAGCGATAGCCTAGCCGTGTTGGCTGCAAATGCCAAGCTAGTCCCAGGTTATAGCTCAGGTTTGGCAGGAGTAGCACGATCAATGCCCACCAGTCAAGCAGTAGATCGAGTTGCTGCTCAGATTGGCATTGAATGCTATGAAACGCCCACAGGTTGGAAGTTTTTCGGCAACCTTTTAGATGCAGATAAAGCTACTCTCTGCGGTGAAGAAAGCTTTGGCACTGGCTCTAACCATGTGCGCGAAAAAGATGGGCTATGGGCTGTTTTATTCTGGCTGAATATTTTGGCAGTGCGACAGCAATCTGTTGAGCAAATTGTGCGGGAACACTGGAAAACTTATGGCCGCAATTATTACTCTCGCCATGACTATGAAGGCGTAGATACAGATCAAGCCAACACCTTGATGGAAAACTTGCGTTCTTTAGTGCCAACCCTCAAAGGAAAGCAATTCGGTAACTATCAAGTCGCATACGGTGATGACTTCAGCTACACTGACCCTGTTGATGGTAGCGTTAGCAATAAACAAGGCATTCGTATCGGCTTCACCGATGGCTCCCGCATCGTGGTGCGACTTTCGGGTACAGGTACTCAAGGTGCAACACTAAGAATTTATCTAGAAAGCTACGAGCCAGATCCTACCAAGCATGACCTCGATTCACAACAAGCACTTGCTTCGTTAATTACCCTTGCTGATCAGATAGGTCAGATTCGCAACTCCATAGGCCGGGAGCAGCCAACTGTAATTACCTAAAAGAATGGATGGGCTGCGTACCTCAGCCCATCCTACCGCGCTTGAGTGCAAACGACATTCTTATTTCTGTTTGCAGCTTGCGGTAAGTTCTATATTGTAGAAAGTCCCTGGTTTGGGATTAATTGAACGCAACTCCTTGATAAAAGCATTAAATCTTGTATTGCTTGTGCCGAACCCAGCTTCAGCACAAGCAGATAAACCTCCTTCGATGGGAATAGGAGATCCCACCGTGGGACTATATACAATGAATTTATCGACGGTGCTAGTGCCGACTGCAAACCCTATAACCTGGCGAATTGTTCGCAAAGCAGCATTATCTAAGGGACCACCAATACTGCCAACACTGATATTAACTGCACGATTTTCAGCAAAGGCCGGCGCACTAATCGACAATACTGCGCCGACAATAATGAAACAGGTGAACTTGTTCATTTTCCTCTCCTCCAAAAACTTGAAAAACTAATAATGCTGAGTTTTCTTTTGAGTCTACGAGATGTCCCTCCGCAGACTTTAAACAAGTACCAAAAAGTATGTTGTACTTAAGTACCGCTAGAATTTTACCCATTCACGCAGACAACAGAAAAATGTATATTCTTGAATGGAAACCCATATTCTGGATTGTCTAGGTTCCTTGTAAAACCAGCATTTTATGCTTTGTCTATACTTATTTACAATAACATTAACTGTGGTATTTCTCTTAAGAAAGATAATGAATATGAGTCATATTTCGACATAGTAATTAATGTTTTTAAATATTAATTACTATCTCTCCCCACTCCCGCGCATTCATCTGACACTCCTAATTTCTCTGTTCCCGCGAAGCACGCACACTGGAATCACAGGACCCAGCAATGACGCTTGCTGTGAATTACATTACCGAAGATGATTTTTGTTCCAACCATTGAAAAACTCGATTCCATGCCCACCAAGGATCAGGATCATTTGCTTGGCGCTGACACTCTTTGCTACTCAAATAGCCAACATGACCCCCGTAACGAGTGAGTAATAAATCTATTACAGGATTGCCAGCACAGGCAGCTTCCAAATCAGGTATAATTCCTGGGTGAAAAAGTGGGTCATCGGCAGCATATATAATCAAAGTCGGTTTAGAAAGCTGTGGCAATATTTGTAATGCACTACTAGCCTCGTAATATGCTTCTACAGAAGCAAAACCTAGTCGGCTAATTACCAGTTCCTTGTCAAAATCCCAAATACTATTCGCCCTTTCAATTGCCGCTGGCTCAATAGCTCCAGGATGAGCATCATGGATTCGCCATGCCAGTTTTTTCAAATTCCGGGCAATCCCAGCTTCCAAATATTTGCCAAGGGGCCTTTTGACTAAATAAGATAGCGATCGCAAAGAATCTAAACTTGGACAAATCACCGCACCACCAGCAATATCGCTGTCTTTTAGCCCTAAATATTCACCGCCCTTAGTCAATTGTGCAGCAGTTTTCACCCCCCATAACGCTAATTGCCCCCCTAAAGAAAACCCCGTGAACCAAAATTTCTTCGGGCATCCCATTTCCGCAGCCGTAGCCGCAATCCTGACAAAATCTTCTCCCTCGTACAACCCATCAGAAGTCAAAGTCGGGGATAATTCAGCAGTTTTGCCGTGAGCACGCCAATCAAATAACACTACAGCGTATCCTAGAGCGTATGCCTTTTGTCCCAGAACTTTCAAAAACCATTCTGTATCTAGCTCCCCTGTAATGCCATAAGTCCCCACAATTGTGCTATGAGCATTTTCAGGAATAGCAACCCAACCGAAAATTGGCACACCTTGCCCACCTGTAAAGATTTTTTTATGGTATAACGGCTCAGGATATTGATTAATGTCCCAGTATCTTCTTCCCCACAAAGCCGTGTAAACAGTCATTGCCATACCGTTTTGCAAAAACTTGGGCGGTTTGTAGGGACAGTGACACATCATAGCTAGATTTTCCTGTAATTTAGTCTTGATTTCACAATTCTTTCATCTTAAGATTTATGTTAGATTTAAAATCTTTTTTATAATCTGTGCAGAAATCTTTGTATCTACCAAAGGTTCTTCTTTATCCTTAATAAGTAGTAATAATTTTTTAAGAATGCCGAGGATTCTTGTCATAGACGATGACCCAGCTATTTCAGAACTCGTTGCCGTCAACTTGGAAATGGCCGGCTACGATGTTAGTCAAGCTGAGGACGGCATCAAAGGTCAGGCGCTGGCGCTCCAGTTACAACCAGACTTGATCATGCTCGATCTAATGTTGCCAAGGGTAGATGGATTTACCGTTTGTCAACGCCTACGCCGGGACGATCGCACCTCTGAAATTCCCGTGTTAATGTTGACGGCTCTAAGCCAAACTCAAGATAAGGTAGAAGGCTTCAATGCTGGCGCAGATGACTACCTTACCAAACCCTTTGAAGTTGAAGAAATGCTGGCGCGAGTACGCGCACTATTGCGGCGTACTGACCGCATTCCCCAAGCAGCGAAGCACAGCGAGATTCTCAACTATGGATCACTAACCCTCGTTCCCGAAAGATTTGAGGCAATATGGTTCGATGAGACGGTGAAACTAACTCACTTGGAGTTTGAGCTACTTCACTGCTTGCTTCAACGCCATGGTCAGACAGTTTCCCCTAGCGAAATCCTTAGAGAAGTCTGGGGCTACGATCCAGATGATGACATTGAAACAATTCGGGTGCATATCCGCCACTTGAGAACCAAGCTAGAACCAGATCCCCGCCATCCCCGTTACATTAAAACCGTATATGGTGCGGGGTATTGTCTGGAGTTACCCGGTATACCTCCATCAACTGAAGGAGCTTCCGCATCGGTGGTTGAGTAAAATCAGGAGCTAGGAGTCAGGAGCTAGGAGCAAGAATGTATAGTTATTCTGACTTCTGACTCCTTAGACAAGCGCGTATTGTTGGTAATAATTCTGTAGTACTAGCACCAACCTTTGATTTCATTGAAAGCGACGGGAAACTTCATCCCCAGAGGGGCCCCTAGCTCCCCATGCCCAAAAACTCCATCCACTAGTAGATGGAGTTTTTCATCCTAATTTCATTTTTGGCTGTCAAACTATATAAGTGCCGCAGTTAGGTTTTGAGCAGCCAGTTATCTAGGTGATTTTATTACTTAAGCAAAAAACAAATACATGGAATTCCATTGAGCAATTAACAAACTATCCCCACCAATAATGAATTGCTGGGGAATAGGATTCATGTCTGCGAATCTCAGAAGTTGCTCAGGTAGAGTGCGTCCGTAAGCCACGTTATGACTACTGCATCCATCCAGGTAATGCCTCCTACAAATGGCAAATAGAACAGCGATCGCAACAGATAATTCCCCAAACACTCCAACAGCGGGGAAATTTACCAACTATTCATCTGGGTCACGTCGTTTAAATTTGAAATTGAAAATCCTTAATGTTAGGATGATCACTCATGCGAGCGTGTCTCTTAGTAAATTCTCCAACAGAAGGATTTCCTTGAGGATGAATCACTCCAGTTGCTTGTTGCCAAACTTCTGTTGGTGCTAGTGACACTTCGTATATCTGCGCTTGCGATGAATGAAATGCCCCCTGTTGAGCTTTTTTGATGTGATACCACTTGGTTTGTTGGCACTGATCGCACCAGAATGCTTCTAACCATTCTCCAACTAGAGGAACCGCGGTTTGAGTTGTGAGCAAAATCAAAGACTTACGTCTGTTAATTCCTCTTTGTTGCAGTTGTCCAACTGTATCAGCATACAATCTATACTTTTGGCTGACGCTATCCAGGCAACATCCGTGAACTGGACACAAGATAGCCCGCCGCTTTGAACGTTTCCGATTTCGGTCACACCTTTGATTCATTTTGATCTCACTTAATCTGGTAATCAAAATCTAAATAATGCTAAATCCACATCCTACATTGTTAGGTGATGGAAGTGGAGGTTAAGCTCATTTGTACATTCAAATTAGAGCGTTGTCCTATCTCGGCTGCTAATATCATCAGTTGCTCGTCGAGCAGGCAAAGGAAATTTAAGTTGAGGAGTTGACCAATTTCTGCTGGTAATGTCGTCAGTTGATTCTCATTAAGGTAAAGTTCTTTGAGGTTGGTAAGTTGACCAATCTCTGCTGGTAATGTCGTTAGTTGATTCTCGCTCAAGTAAAGCACATTTAGGTTGGTAAGTTGACCAATTTCTGCGGGTAATGTCGTTAGTTGATTCTCGTTAAGGTAAAGTTCTTTGAGGTTGGTAAGTTGACCAATCTCTGCTGGCAATGTCCTGAGTTGATTACAAACAAGATAAAACTCTTTGAGGTTGGTAAGTTGACCAATCTCTGCCGGTAATGTCCTGAGTTGGTTACAAACAAGATAAAACTCTTTGAGGTTGGTAAGTTGACCAATCTCTGCTGGCAATGTCCTGAGTTGATTGGATATGAGATCAAGTAAGTTCAGATTAGTAAGTTGACCAATCTCTGATGGTAATACGCTGAGTTGATTTCTGCTCAGGTAAAGCTCTTGGAGATTTGTCATCTGACCAATTTCTGTTGGTAGTGAGGTTAAGCAATTTCTACTCAGGTAAAGCTTTCTCAGATTAGTGAGTTGACCAATCTCTGCTGGCAATGTTGTTAAGCTTTTACCAGAAATGTTTAGTATCTTCACTTTATCTAGTGCAGCTTGAGAGATAATTTGCAACAGTTCTTCATCAGTCATAATCGGGTTTTGCTCTTGGAGAATGCGGTTTATTAATAATTAACACGTCAGAACTATCAGTATTCGCATACTGAATCAACCAGAACACACAAAGAGCTATTTAATGACAAGATTTAGCCGATTTTTTGGGATATCAGGCTATTATTGGAGTCTGAATATATCAGAGAAAGTTTAATTCACAATCTGAAAAGTTTATTTACAATTGTAGACATTTACTTGCTATCCATTAACCACATACTAGCTTGAATTGAACTAATCTTCGTGAAAATAACCAACAGATATCATTTAGCTTTACTAGATCAAAAGCTACAACTCCTGATGGAAGTATTTGATTTCATCAGACTAAAGATAGATGACAAAAATCAAATTTTATAGTTTTTGACTAAGATAAAAAAGTGTCCCGACGTATAGCAACAAGGTGAATACCAATGGTGTGTTATGGATAACAATGATCTTTTTGGCAAAACCCAAGTATTGTAGCACTTTCGCCCAGAGAGCTTTAGAGATGGAGAATTGAACAGGCTTATTACCGAGTTATCCGTGCCGAGAAAGCCTCTAAATTCCATGATGTTGGTTTGAACTACTTTTTGACCGATAGCGACGGGAATCTTGTTGAGAATCCTAGGCATTTGAGAAAGTCGGAAAAATCACTAATCGTCTCTGGAGATATCGACCTCTGCACGGGTGGGGAAACTCCTCCGGGTAAGTTGAGTCGTGGAAAGAGAAAATCTAAGAAGGCAACTTCTTAGAATCCTTGCCATTTATGGCTGGGGTGGATGTCAAGTGGTTAAACGTTTATCGCATTTCTTTGGAGATGATTTTTCGTGTTAGTGTCGCCGATGACAAAGGCAAAGCTGAAGACTCTGTTCAGTATTTCGCTGTCCCCAATCACTGATCCCCAATCTCTATTCGTATCGAAATATTAAGGAATATTGCATTTCAGTCGAAACCTGAAGGTTGAGCGCAAAATCAGCCAAAAGAGCGTGATACGATGCTTTCGGTAAATGTGAAGATTGGGAGAAAGACCTTTGACACTACGGGTTGCTGTTATTGGGTCAGGCCCTGCTGGTTCATCTGCCGCTGAAACACTGGCTGCATCAGGGATTGAAACCTACCTGTTTGAGCGGAAGCTAGACAATGCTAAGCCTTGTGGGGGCGCAATTCCCCTCTGTATGGTGAGTGAGTTTGACTTACCACCAGAAATTATTGACCGTCGAGTCCGGAAGATGAAAATGATTTCGCCCTCGAATCGCGAGGTTGATATCAATCTAGTAAAAGAAGATGAATATATAGGAATGTGCCGCCGTGAGGTGCTGGATGGCTTCCTGCGGAATCGCGCGGCCAAACTAGGCGCAAGTTTAATTAATGCCACTGTTCATAAACTCGATATACCCACAAACAACACTGACCCCTATACCATCCATTACATTGACCATACAGAAGGCGGCGCACAAGGCATTGCCAAAACCCTGAAAGTTGATTTAATCATTGGAGCAGATGGGGCAAATTCCCGTATTGCCAAAGAAATGGACGCTGGGGATTACAATTATGCGATCGCTTTCCAAGAGCGAATTCGCTTACCCCAAGACAAAATGGCGTACTATAACGACCTCGCCGAAATGTATGTCGGTGATGACGTTTCTACTGACTTCTACGCTTGGGTTTTCCCCAAATATGACCACGTAGCTGTAGGTACTGGCACAATGCACGTTAATAAAGCCAGCATCAAACAGTTACAAGCTGGTATCCGGGCCCGTGCTTCCGAGAAACTAGCAGGTGGACAAATTATCAAAGTAGAAGCGCACCCCATTCCCGAACATCCCCGTCCTCGTCGCGTTGTCGGTCGCATAGCCTTAATCGGAGATGCTGCTGGCTACGTTACCAAGTCTTCTGGCGAAGGTATTTACTTTGCCGCTAAGTCTGGGCGGATGTGTGCTGAGGTCATTGTAGAAGCGTCTAACAGTGGCAACCGTATTCCCACAGAAGGAGATCTCAAGATTTATCTGAAGCGTTGGGATAAAAAATACGGACTCACTTACAAGGTGTTGGACATCCTGCAAAGCGTGTTCTATCGTTCTGACGCCACCCGCGAAGCATTTGTAGAAATGTGTGGTGATCTCGATGTGCAGCGGTTAACATTCGATAGTTATTTATATAAGACTGTTGTCCCAGCTAATCCCATCACTCAAATGAAAATTACTGCCAAAACTATTGGTAGTTTAATTCGGGGTAACGCCCTTGCTCCCTAATTGAGTTCTGCGTGCTGTTAGCGATAGCGGGGCGTTTAGCCCGTGCTAAATAATGAGATAGGAGCAGAGAATTTACAACTTGGAATTGTGAATTCTCTGCTCCTCTGCTATTTTTGTCTACAAGAGTAAAGACGTTGCAATGCAACGTCTCTACCGAGGATTTGTTGCAATCATTAATTGAATTGGTATTAACCATAGGACTTACGCAACTGGCACACAAGGCTTCTGGTATAAGGGTCAAGGGGAGCCACTGCGCCCTTGCGGCTCTGCCGACTTGTTCGCGCAGCGTCTTTGACAGGAGAAGCAAGTGGCGTTCAACAATCAAGGTTTTTTGGACTTTTGACCTTTGACTCTGGACAACCTCAACGAAAAAAATATGACACTTGCGTAAGTCCTGAACCAATTGAGCGATCGCACAACCATAACGCAAACAGAAATTAACGCCTAAAAGGTTTGTAACAACTGTGCGATCGCCTCATACTTTAATAAAAACCCCCGGTAGCTAACCAGGGGTAATGCAAGTCAGTACTTTTCGCATGGAATATATCCACTTAAATACCATAGCAACCCTCTAATCTGGAGGTCTGCCATTTTGCCAAGCAAAAAAGTCCTCGGTAATCAACCAAGGACTGGTCTTTTTAGATAGCGGTAATATACAAAGTTGTTATTCCCAGCTAACCAGCTAAGAGGGGAAATTATACCATCACAGTCTTATTTGAACTGATATGAGCAACTACAGAGGGCAAAATATTCATATTACTCATATCATAAGCTGAAGTATAAATTAGTCTCAGCTATTGTTGAATATTAAGAGATTATAGTGACACCGAATATGAAGAACCACATTTTTGCCACAGCCACATTTATAGCCACAATCAGCTTAACAACAACCGTTCAAGCAGCGAATTCTGAGCATGTAAGGCAGTTATTGGCAACCAAACAATGTCAAAACTGTGACTTAACCAGTGCAGGTTTAGTATTGGCTGAATTATCTGGAGCTAATTTGAGCGGCGCTAATCTCACAGGTGCTAACCTCAGCCGTGCAAACTTGAGCGGTGCTGATTTGAGGGGTGCAAACTTGAGCGGTGCTGGTTTATTTGGTGTTAACTTGAGCGAGGCTCAACTCAGTGGTGCAAATCTGGCGGGTGCTGATTTGAGAAATACTTATCTAGCGAATGCAGAATTTAAAGGTACTTACCTGAATGGCGCTAACTTCCAAGGCGCAGTTGGTATACCATCACAAATTGCCACACCAGAGGAATTCTACGCTTGGGGTGTAGCAGAAGCAGAAAAAGGCAACCAACAGCAAGCAATTAGTTATTTCAGTCAAGCGATCGCTATTAAACCTGAATATGCGGGTGCTTATTTAGCTCGTGGTGTCGCCCGCTACCAAGCTTTGGACAGACAAGGTGCATTTCAAGATGCTCAAATTGCTGAAAAAATGTTTACAACCCAAAATAATGGGCCTGGAATGCAAACTGCACAGGCTTTTATCAAAGAACTGCAAACACCCCCAACAGAAAAGGTAAGTACTGGTAAACCCAGTTTTTTCGACTTTTTGGGAAGTCTTGGCTCAGTTTTGCTCCAGTTTCTCCCCTTTTAGTGAGGATGGGGGAGTAGCCAAGAGGCATTTAGCCAGTTGAATTTTCGGTAGATTTGGCGATCGCCGAATGGAGACAGCACAAAACCGAGATCCGCTACTTTGAAGTCTTGCGGCTTATCGCTAAACTAAATTTTTTTATAAAATCAATGTTTCTAGCTTTGCCTGTACTTCTTCTATTAAATCTTGTGCAACACTCTCAACAAATTTTACCTTTCTAGCTCTCCAATCTAGTGTTTTAATTTGGTCGGCTAATACAACTCCTTTGGTTTGCATTCCTTCAGTAAGTGGAACTTCAAAACTAAGCCCTTTTTGATGGCTAGTTATGGGACACGCTAAAACTAAAGAAGCCATTCGATTATATTTAATTGGAGATATAACAAGAACAGGGCGGTAGCCAAATTGCTCACGCCCTTGTTGTTGTAATTCATTGCTTAATGTCCTAGCAATATCATCAAATGACATTCCTGATGCTTGAAGGGCAAATGCACGCCGAATCGAATCAGCCGTAAACTGCTGTGCAGTACCAAATGCTAATTTGATAATATTTCCTCTGTCAGGAAAATACGGATTAACTACCAATCTTCATTCCCCACAGCATTTCCTGTTTCCAATTCAGGATGAAATTTATCAGGAGTCATACCTTCAAGCAACTCATCAAGCGTATATTTTTTTCTTTTTTGTGGCCTAATTACAATACTGTTACCTTCCACACTAAAATCTATACCTGTCCCTTCAGTTATGTGTGCTTGTTCAGCTATTGCTTTTGGAATCCGAATAGCTAAACTGTTTCCCCATTTAGCAACAAATGCTGTCATAGCTATCTCCAAATATTTTGTTAGATATTTACACGCCTGAACTTTAGATTTTTGGAGTAAAACACTTTTAACGATTTTGTTTTACGTATATACTTTGAAGATACATATTTAATTGTTGGGTGTCAACACATCTTTGTAAATGACAAATGACTAATGACCATTAAATCATGAGTTTATCCAGCGAATTGTGGACAGCAAATCAAGACTTAGCCCAAGCGTGTCTAAAGCATCCTTTTGTTCAAGGCATTGGTGACGGTAGACTTGAACACTCGAAGTTTGCTTACTACGTAGGGCAAGATACTTTTTTCTTGGAAGCCTTTGCCCGTGCGTACAGCATAGCCGCAGCTAAAGCACCAGATTGGCAAGGTTTCACCACCTTTCATAACCTAGCTGGTGGAGTCTTAGAAGAACTGCGGCTACATGAAAGCTATGCTTCACAGTGGGAAGTCAATTTGCACTCTGTGGAGCCTGGAGCCGCTACCCGCCGCTACACTGACTTTTTGTTAGCCACTGCTTGGGGTGGAGATGTGGGTTTAACTGCTGCGGCCATGTCTCCCTGTATGCGTCTGTATGCCTTTTTGGGTGAAAGTTTAGCTAGTGATGGCATCCCCAATCATCAATATGCAAACTGGATTCGGACTTATAGTAGCGCAGATTTTCAACCACTGGCGCAACAATTAGAAAGTTTGGTTGACAATTACGCTACTGTTACAGCTTTAGTCCATTCAACTTATCGCTATGCTATGTTTTGCGAGCGAGACTTTTTCCAAGCTGCATGGGCAGAATCATGATGGGGAAGAAAATAACTCTTGACTTTTGACCTTTAACCCTTCCATTAAGTGATACAAGTGCTTACAGCATTTCCGGCGGCTATGAGGTACATCCTCATAGCTGAAAGCTATGATAGGAGAGGGGTAAGAGGAAAATTGTATTGCATAATAGCCGGAAGCGCTGTATTGTCAGATTTGGGCGGTTCTAGAACACCGATTCAGTATTCAAGATAGGGGCGAGAAAAACCGATTATTTCGTAGAGACGTTGCAATGCAACGTCTCTAAAGTCAACGATAATTGGTCGTTTTACCGAAAAGAAATCAGGTTTTTGCGATTACTGAATCGATGCTCTAGGTTTCGTTCTCGACCTCAGCCTCCATCAGCTTGGCGATCGCTGGACGCTCGCTACAGCGCTGTAGCCATCCCGTGACGTTGGGGAACGGTGTCAAATCGACCTCCATCGTCCCGATCCAGCCGACGAAGCCTTGCAGATGCGTGTCCACAAGACTGTAGTCGCCGAGCAAGAACGATTTCCCCTCTAGTCCGCTGTCGAGAATTCTGAGACAGGTAGCAAGGTCTGCTTTTGCCTTCTCCACTGCGCTCGCGCTGCGCTGTTCGGAGGACACCCAGTCCAACGAGTTAGACTGGACTGCTCCTTCACTGCTAGTCGGCAACGACGCGGACAATCGTCCGGCTGCTTCGGCGAGCGTGACGTTGCTCCAGGCGATCCACTTCATCGCTTCGCCGCGCTTTAGTCCCGGCTCTGGGTAAAGCTTGGATTCTACGCCGAAGACCTCACCGAGGTACATTGTGATGGCGGATGACTCCCAAATCGGCGTCCCCTCATGCACGATCACGGGAACCCTTCCGTTCGGGTTAACCTTGAGGAAGTCTGGCTTTCTAGTATCGCCCGCGCTGATGTCGAGCTTCACGCGCTCACACGGCGTGCCAAGCTCTGCAAGAACGGCTTCGGTGATACTCGATGTAGACATGGGAACGTAATAAAACGTTATGCTCATCGATGGCTTCTCCTAATCTTTGATTGTCAACTGTGGGTCGAAAGCAGCCGATGACGCTAGCTGTCGTCTGCGCCGCATAACGGCCTGCGCCTCACCGCACGGGAAAAATGTTTGCATCACAACAACAGTGTAAATCTCCGTTCCGAGTGCGGGCGCTTGTTAGGCTTGGCAGAGGCTACACCAGTGCCCAAGAATCTGTAGGTTATTAATCCGCATCTTCTAATCCTAGACCATTCTCTACAGTAGTATTATTTGATTTCATGCAAAATAGACTTAGAAAAATTAATAGAAGAGAAAAATAATGCGGAATTTTCCTAATTATGTGAAATAATTTAGGCTGACTTAATACATTTATCCTTTCATTCTCTGCAATATGTAAAATGCAATTATCCAGTTTTTGAAAAAAATACGGATTTTCAACATCAAGAGTTGTCGGCAAATCCTTTTTAATAGTTTGATTAAGTTTCTTGATTACGAGAATACTGTATTCGCGAGCATCTAAACCAAGCAACATATAGAATTCACTATGATGTTTATAATTTAAGTAAATCATGCTGAAGGTCAATAGCAAAAAGAACTTGCATGATAATCTTGCCTTTAAACCATCAGAAAGCTGTGATTGTGATTTTATGATTGCCCCGAAAAAGTCTCCATGCCTATTCTCATCTTCACTCCATGCCTTATAAAATTTAAAAAGAGGATAGATAGAGTATTCAGGGTAGGCTTCTAGATGCTCGAAAACTGTTATGTAATAACAACTAGAAATTCTCTCAGATAAATAAGTAGGATAAATAAACCACGAAAATGGTAGGGAAGTATACTTTCTTCTTCCTTTTTTCAGGAAGTCTAAACAAGGTTTGATATGAAAATCGAGGAAAGCCTGATTCAGAAAACCAGCATGACGGGCTTCGTCTCTAGACATCAAGGAAAATCCGTCTGAAAGGATGCTGTTTGTCTCCTGAAGTTGATGGGATAGCTCTTTATATAATATGAAGCCAGAGTACTCAGAAGCACAAAATCTTTCTAGAAGCTCAATTATGAGGTTTCGGACTTCGCCTGGAATTTGATCCCAAGACTGATTAAATTCTTCATTACGTATAAATTTCTTTTTGCTATGATCGTTTTTTAATTCACCAATAACCTTATTAAATGCTTCCTGACACACTGAAGGATCAATTTTGGACATTTTCCTAAGATTAGTTGTATAAAATCTTGGGAAAATGGAAGTTTCTTTCGCTAGAACCTTAGTGATAGGATCTGAAGCTTCAAAGTTAACCGTATTTATTTTCTTTGAAAGGTCTTTCATTTCAGCAAAAGATATATTTCTCTACATTCGATGATACATAATTTCCCTGATTGATTGAGAACTAACGATAATTTTCAGCCTAACTATTTATTCTATGGAAAGTTTCCATATAATCTTTTTCTTACAGCGATCGCCTAATAGAGCAATAGAGCAATGCTGCGTGCAGTTGGTTTTAAAGATGAAGATTTCAATAAAGCCATTGTGGGTATTGCCAATGGCTATTGATTCGCTTTGCTTATAATGTGGCCCAAAGCAAGTTGTCAAAAAAGTGTACTCAGCAAAATTTTGGTTTGTTAACTACTCAGAGCGATCGCTACGAGAGGATCTCAGATTTGCAAATATCGCCTTTTTAACTGATTAATTAATCACAGACACTTCTGACAACTTGCAAAAACTCGCCTAGTACAGGTGTCATCTCCTCTTCCCGCCAGACTACAGCCGTTTCTACTAATGGTGTTTTTTCTTCTAAAGCGCGATAAACTACACCAGATCTTTGAAGATTTTGCAAAGAAGACGGGACGATGGCAATCCCCATTCCCGCTGATACTAACCCAATAATTGTCTGCATTTGGATTGCTTCCTGAGTCACTTTTGGGCTGAAATTTCCTTGCTGGCAAAGACTCAGAATTTGATCATAAAGTCCAGGGCCCAAATGGCGGGGGAACATAATAAAATTTTCGTCCAAGAGCGATCGCACTGAGATACGTTCTTGTTTAGCTAAGAAATGAGTTTCCAACAAAGCTACAATTAGTGCTTCTTGCTGAATGTACTGTTGATTAAGAGTGTTATCTTCCAAAGGTGGATGGGCAAAACCTACATGGATACGGCGATTGAACAGCGCTTGTTCCTGCTGAGTTGTCGTTAATTCCTGCAATACCAACTTTACCTCTGGAAACTGTTCTCGAAACCGCCGCAAAATCACAGGAAGCAAATCGTAAGTTACTAAGCTAGTGAAACCCACTTGCAGTTGTCCTCTCTCACCCTTTCCTGTCTTTTGAGTCAACTCAATTGCTTTTTCCAGTTGAGCTAAAAGTTGATAAGCCTCTTGCAAAAACACTTGTCCAGCTTCCGTTAGCTGTACCTGTCGTTTGGTTTTGCGGTGAAAAAGTTCTACTCCCAGTTCCGTTTCTAGCTGCTGAATTTGCTGGCTTAAGGGAGGTTGAGCAATGTGCAGTCGTTCTGCGGCTCTACTGAAGTGCAGTTCCTCGGCTACAGCGATAAAGTAGCGCAGGTGTCGCAGTTCCATATTTTTGATATTTTATAAGTCTCAATTTTGCATAAATATATATTGGACATCTAAAAAATACCTGCCTATGATACTCATACATAGATATCGGAGGTAGTTAGAGCTATGTCACAAAAGTATACTCCAGTAACTGCACGCTCAATATTCAGGTTGTGTTTAACCCTGGAATTAGCAACAAATGCACGTTGTAAATATGAAATACAGAGAATTTGCAATACTGACTGATACTCTATTATGTGTCGTATTTTGAGAAAATCAGGTAATACAATCGCAACACAAGCGATGATGGCAGGGAAGGAAAAAAGATGTCAGAGAATTTAAGAAGCCAAGTTGTGACGCAAGGAGTGCAGCGATCGCCTAATAGAGCAATGCTGCGTGCAGTTGGTTTTAAAGATGAAGATTTCAATAAAGCCATTGTGGGTATTGCCAATGGCTACAGCACTATCACCCCCTGCAATATGGGCATCAATCAACTCGCACAAAGGGCAGAAGTTGCTGTTAAAAATGCTGGGGCGATGCCGCAAGTGTTTGGCACTATTACCATCAGCGACGGTATTTCCATGGGAACTGAAGGGATGAAATATTCCCTAGTGTCGCGGGAAGTAATTGCTGACTCCATTGAAACCGCCTGTACAGGGCAAAGTATGGATGGTGTATTGGCTATTGGCGGTTGCGATAAGAATATGCCAGGGGCAATGCTGGCGATCGCACGGATGAATATCCCCGCTATCTTTGTTTATGGTGGCACTATTAAACCCGGACACTACAACGGACGCGATTTAACTGTTGTCAGTTCTTTTGAAGCTGTGGGTCAATACAGCGCTGGTAAAATTGACGAGAAAGAATTATTAGAAGTAGAAAGCCGTGCTTGTCCTGGTGCTGGTTCCTGCGGTGGAATGTTCACAGCTAACACTATGTCTTCAGCGTTTGAGGCGCTGGGAATGAGCTTACCTTATTCTTCAACAATGGCAGCGGAAGATGCTGAAAAAGCTGATAGTACTGAAAAATCGGCATTTGTTTTAGTCGAAGCCATTCGCAAGCAAATCTTACCCCGCCAAATTATTACTCGCCAATCTATAGAGAATGCGATTTCTGTAATTATGGCGGTAGGTGGTTCGACTAATGCTGTATTGCATTTTCTTGCGATCGCTCGCGCCGCGAATGTAGAGTTAACCCTGGATGACTTTGAAACTATCCGCGCTCGTGTCCCCGTTTTGTGCGATTTAAAACCCAGTGGCAAGTATGTAGCAACTGATTTACATAAAGCTGGTGGTATTCCCCAGGTGATGAAAATGTTACTTATGCATGATTTGCTACACACTGACTGCCTCACTATCAGTGGTCAAACAATTGCAGAAGTCTTGGCAGATATACCAGCAGAACCACGCGCCAACCAAGATGTGATTCGGACTTGGAATAACCCG
Source organism: aff. Roholtiella sp. LEGE 12411 (assembly GCF_015206995.1). Taxonomy (GTDB): domain Bacteria; phylum Cyanobacteriota; class Cyanobacteriia; order Cyanobacteriales; family Nostocaceae; genus Komarekiella. The sequence goes on from NZ_JADEXR010000011.1 coordinate 32,117, forward strand.
ATGTATCCCCAAGGACACTTAGCTATTCTTAGAGGCAATTTGGCAACAGAAGGGGCTGTCGCTAAAATTACCGGGGTGAAAAAGCCTGTAATTACCGGCCCTGCACGGGTGTTTGAATCGGAAGAAGCCTCTTTAGATGCGATTTTGGCGGGTAAAATTCAACCGGGTGATATTCTCGTCATCCGCTATGAAGGGCCTAAGGGTGGCCCCGGTATGCGGGAAATGCTGGCTCCTACCTCAGCAATTATCGGTGCTGGTTTAGGTGATGCAGTGGGATTAATTACCGACGGGCGGTTTTCTGGTGGTACTTATGGTATGGTAGTGGGTCATGTTGCTCCAGAAGCAGCAGTTGGGGGTGCGATCGCTCTTGTACAAGAAGGCGATAGTATTACCATTGATGCACCTGCACGCCTCTTGCAGTTAAACATATCTGAGTCAGAATTAGCGCGTCGTCGTGCCAATTGGCAACCACCTGCACCACGTTACACTAAAGGTGTATTGGCAAAATATGCCAAGTTGGTATCTTCTAGCAGTCTCGGTGCAGTAACGGATTTAGACTTGTTTGATAATTAATCATTAATTATTGACTTTTAGTTAGAGATGAGTGGGGATTCCAACTCATCTCTTAAAGTATTTCTCTTCAAGTTCTTAAAATATTTTAATGAATGATTCAAATAGATATACATTTGCCCAACAGAGTTTTACAACCTTTGCAAAACGTAAAAGATTTTGTGAGCCAAAACGTTAGCTCTCTAACTAACTCAGCGCAGCAAGCTGGGGAGTCGTTGAAGGAAACTGCAAGTACAACAACCGATAGAGCAATTAATTCAGTTACAACAACCTTAGAACAAAGTTGGCAAACGGCTGAGCAAATTAAAAGTACAACATCGGGAGCAGTTACAACTGCTATCGCTTCCTCTGCGAGTGAATGGCTGACAAAACATCCGGGATTTTTTAGGTTAGTTCAAATACTAACTTGGGCGACTAATCACCCAATTATTAGTTTAGTGATTCTGCTTTTCGGACTTGCTTTACTTTGGAGTATCATCAAAGCAATTGTGCGCTTGATTGAGACAGCTAGTTGGTCAGTACTTCAAGTACCTTTAAAATTAATTCAGGCTTTTATTAAAGTTAGCTTTATCTCTTTAACTAAAGTTAGTAGTTTTGCTGTTCAACGAATTATAGGCAATAAAGAGACTGATAATACGCCAGCTTTAATACCTGAAAATTATCTAACGATTTACAAAGATAAACAACAACGCTTGGCAGAAATTTCTAGTCGCTTAGAGGCTATTCAAAAAGAACAAAATGAGCTTTTACAAGAAGCAGCAGACTTGATTGCTTCAGATACAATCGAAGTAAAAAACTCAGAAATTAAACCGCTAAAAACCTTTGAATCACATCTTGGCTAAGTTCATCAGTGGAACCAGAGGCGACAATCCCGCCTTTTTGCATAGCGTAATAGTAATCAGCCTGACGGACAAAGTGCAAGTGTTGCTCTACCAATAAGACAGAAATACCTGTGGTTTCAACAATGCGACGGACTGCGGCTTCAATTTCTAGGATAATTGAGGGTTGAATACCTTCGGTAGGTTCATCCAATACGAGTAATTGGGGTTGTCCCATTAAAGCACGTGCGATCGCTAATTGTTGCTGCTGTCCCCCACTTAAATCACCACCCATCCGCGAAAGCATGGTTTTTAACACCGGGAATAAACTAAAAACTTCCTCTGGAATTTCTGCTTTTTTTACTTGCTTCCTTCTGGCTTCTAACCCCAACAGCAGATTTTCTTTTACAGTCAAGCGAGGGATAATCTCTCGCCCTTGGGGAACATAACCAATTCCCAACTTTGCCCTTTTATCAGGAGATTTGGAGTTAATTAATTCTCCAGCAAAGTTAATTGTACCACTACGAGGTTTTAATAATCCTATAATTGTTTTGAGCATGGTTGTTTTACCTACGCCATTGCGTCCAATCAGGCATACCATTTGCCCAGATGGTACGTTTAAATCTACATCACGTAGAATGTGGCTTTCGCCGTAGTAAACATTAAGGTTAGAGATTTTTAGCATTATAAATTACCTAAATGTAACCCAAGCTAATTGCACCTGCATAACTAAGTAACCGTTGACTTGCTTCTTCTGGCTGAGCTTCTGGTTGTTTAGCAACAGTCAAAAGACGATTCTGCTCATCAACAACAGATGTAACAATCAATTCTGCTACCGAAAGTCCGACGGCATCAGCTTGCTGCTGTAAAGTTGCATAAACATCATCACTGAATTCCAGTGTTAGCAGTTGGCTCATTATGAATAAACGATTTCAACTAAAGCTAGAGCAATTATAGCTTTTCTCCACAAATATTCTGAAGCGGTTCGGCTCACTCACAGATGAATTAGAGCGTTGGCTTTGCAATAAATTATATTTCACAATTGTTGAAAAGTTTCTGTACTATGGTCGCCTAATACTCAAGCTAGAATACCTTGTGAGGTAAAAATTTAGTCTTGCTGTTTTCCTAGATATACTTCAATAACGCGGGAGTCATTTTGAACTTCCTCAAAACTGCCTTCACATAGTACTGAACCTTCATGTAAAACTGTAACTTTGCGGGCAATTTGACGCACAAATTCCATATCATGTTCAATTACTAAAATGGAATGACTCTGGGCTAATGCTAAGAGTAATTCGCCAATATTGTACGTTTCTTCGTCTGTTAAACCAGCAACTGGTTCATCAACAAGTAATAGGTCGGGTGACTGTGCTACTAACATTCCAATTTCTAAACGTTGCTTTTCGCCGTGGGAAAGTAACTTTGATGGGATGTCAGCTTTAAGACTTAAACCAATGGTTTCTAATAACCCTTTAATACTATTTTTTTCAGCAGCATGAGGACGCCCAAACAAAGTAGAAAAGGCATTTTTATTGCGGTTACTAGTAATTTCTAAATTTTCACGGGGCGTTAAGTTCAGGTAAATTCGAGGCGTTTGAAACTTGCGTCCAATACCCAAGCGTGCAATTTGATGTTCAGGTAAAGAACGCAGATTTTTTCCTTTAAATAGAACTCGTCCAACGGTTGGTTGCACTTTACCCGTAATCACATCAAGAAATGTTGTTTTTCCAGCACCATTGGGGCCAATTACTACCCGTAATTCACCTAAATCCATGCTAAAATTCAGCTGGTTTAGTGCCTTAAAACCATCAAAACTAACAGTTACATTTTCAGTTTCTAAGATTTTGGCGTTCATGTTGCACTTGGGCGTCTTCTTCCAAGGTGGGATATGTAGGAATTTGTTGAGGACGGTTAAAAAGAGGAATGTTTTGACTACGCAACCATCCCACTATGCCATCAGGAAGCACTGTGACGACTATCAAAAACAGCGCCCCCTGGAAAAATAACCAAATTTCGGCAAATTGTTCACTTAAAAAAGCGCGAGCATAATTTACTAACAAAGCTCCGACAATTGCCCCAATTAAAGTAGCACGTCCCCCCACCGCTACCCAAATTACCATTTCAATCGAGAAAGCAATATCCATTGCTCTAGGTGATACAGAACCACTTTGGAGAGTGTAAAATGCTCCTGCTATGCCTGCGATCGCACCTGAAACTGCAAACACCACTACCTTAAAATCTGTAGGGTCATATCCTGAAAATCTTACCCGACTTTCATCATCACGAATAGCTATCAACAATCTACCAAAGCGTCCACTTGTCAACCAACGACAAACACCGTAGGTGATTGCGAGAAACACTACCGTCAGGATGTAGAAAACAAATTGCGTTTTTGCATCACTAACAGTTGTACCAAACAAAGTGGTGAAATCTATCAGTCCGTTCGTACCATTAAAAAGTTGTTGTTGACCATTAAAAAAGTTGAAAAATACAATAGTTGCGGCTTGAGTCAAGATCGAAAAATAAACTCCCTTCAGCCGATTGCGAAATACTAAATATCCTAATATTCCCGCTAATAACCCTGGAATTAGTACCACAGCAACTATTGTAAAAGGAAACGAATAGAAAGGGTGCCAAAACCAGGGAAGTTCCGTTACCCCATAAAGACTCATGAAATCAGGTAACTCACCACTAGGGACTTGCAGTTTCAGGTACATTGCGATCGCATATCCACCCAAACCAAAGAAAATTCCATGTCCCAAACTCAGTAAACCAGTATAACCCCAAATCAAATCAATTCCCAAAGCCACAATTGCCAGAGATAGAAATCGCCCCAGCAAATTCAGGCGAAACTCCGAAAGCATCACTGGCATAATTAAAATGAGGACGAGTGCGATCGCAAGCACCACCCCCACCTCAATTAAAATTAACCTTCCTCCCTTCCTTCTCATTCTCTGCGCCTCTGCCGTTTAAACATCAACAGTACGGCCCTTTTGCGGAAAAATCCCCCCAGGCTTCCACTGCAAAAACACAATAATCAACGCAAATACCATCACCTTAGCCATACTCGTCGTAGCAAAAAAAGTAAAGAAATCTGCTAAAGGCTTAACAGGAATCAACAACAAAGCCACAGTACCAGAACCAATCAAGTAATTAACAGTACCAATCCCCAAGGCTGCGACAATAGTACCTGCTAAGTTCCCCACACCGCCAACGACAACAACCATAAAAGTATCGATAATATAATTCTGTCCCGTATTTGGGCCGACAGAACCAAGCAAACTAATAGCACATCCAGCCACACCAGCTAAACCGGAACCCAGAGCAAAAGTAATAGCATCAACTTTTTGAGTTGGAATACCCAAACAAGCACTCATACTCCGATTTTGTGTAACAGCCCGAATTCTTAATCCCCAATTAGAACGTTGTAAGAATAGATAAATGCCTGCTACACAAATTATCGTCAAAGCAATAATAAATAACCTAGCAAATGGCAATTGCACACCACCCAGAGATATCCCAGTTTGTAACCAACTAGGAGCTGTTACATCTACATTTTGAGCACCAAACCAAGGTTGAGTTACTGCTTGCTGATAAGTTTGACTCAATAAGTTGCTTACTGCTATTGTTACCCCCAACGATAGCAACAATATCACCGCCACAATCCAGTTACGAACTCTACCCAAATTTGTACGGGAATTTAAAATCCATAAACCTCCAAAAAATAGCAGAGAAAACAGAGCTATACCAATTACCAATATCCAATTCACGCTGCGGACAAACTGTTGAAAAATCAAACTTACTCCCCAAGTTGCTAAGAGAGTTTCTAAAGGGCGTCCATAGAGATAACGAATCACGCCTCTTTCTAGAATTAATCCCACAGCAGCCGTGAATATAAAAGCGATGATTAACGCCAAAAATATATAAACTTCAAACCACAATCCACCTAATTGTTTACAGATATTTTGGACAACAAATGTTGCATAAGCACCGAACATCATCAATTCACCATGCGCCATATTGATGACACCCATCAATCCAAATATAATAGCTAGTCCCAACGCCGCTATCAATAATACCGCGCCAATACTAACACCATTAAATACAGCTTCTAAGAAACCTGCTAACATTTTTTCTCCACAACAGCATACTAATTTGTAATTCGTAATTAACGACGAATTACGAATTACGAATTATTTAGGCTTTCTTATATTTACCACCCTTAGCTGGGTCAGACCAATCACAAGCAAATCCTTTAGTCTCTTTCACAAACTGATTCCAAGGAATTGGCTCAACTGGTGCAGGGGTAGCATAGACAATATCAAACAAACCATCTTGCCTTACTTGACCAATCCGCACAATTTTGGATATGTGATTATTGGTGTTCATTGTGACTTTACCTTCAGGCGCATCTATGGTTTGACCATAAGCCGCAGCACGCACTTTTGCTAAGTCAGTACTGCCGGCTTTTTCTACTGATTGCTTCCACAAATAAACTGCAATATATGCTGCTTCCATTGGGTCATTTGTTACCCGATTTTCACCGTATTCTTTCTTAAAAGCTGCGACAAACTTCTTATTAGCAGGTGTGTCTACTGTTTGAAAGTAGTTCCAAGCAGCGTAATGACCTTGAAGATACTCTATACCAATTGCTTTGACTTCTTCTTCGGCAATACTTACAGACATTGAGGGATATTTTTCTGGTGTTAATCCAGCCCCTTTTAATTGTTTGAAAAAAGCAACATTACTATCACCATTTAGAGTGTTGTAAATTACGCCACCGTTAGGCAATTTTTGCTTAATTTTAGTGATAATAGATGTAACTTCTGTGTTACCTAGTGGTAAATAATCCTCACCAACTGTTGTTCCACCAAGAGCTTCTAATTGAGATTTAACTATTGTATTAGCAGTGCGTGGAAAAACGTAGTCAGAGCCAACTAAGAAGAATTGTTTACCTTTATTTTTCAACAGCCAATCAACAGATGGTTCGATTTGTTGATTTGGAGCAGCACCTGTGTAGAAAATGTTTTTAGAACACTCTTGACCTTCATACTGCACAGGATACCAGAGCATGTGGTTTTTGCTCTCAAATACTGGCTTAACATTCTTGCGGCTAGCAGAAGTCCAACAACCAAAAACTACAGCTACTTTATCTTGATCAATTAGCTTGGTTGCCTTTTCTCTAAAAGTATCCCAGTTAGAAGCACCATCTTCAGTAATTGCTGCAATTTGTTTACCTAAAACACCACCAGCAGCGTTAATTTCTTTAATTGCTAGTTTTTCAGCATCGACAACGCTTTTTTCACTAATAGCCATTGTGCCACTGAGGGAATGCAAAATTCCAACTTTGATCGTGTCACCAGTAGCAGCAGCGACAGGAGAAGCAGTAGGAGAGGCGGCTGGACTCTGTGTAGCTGTTGGAGAGTTATTAGCACAAGCTTTTAGAAAAATGCTGCTACCAAAAGTTACAGAACCGTAAATTAAAAACCTACGTCGATTGAATTGTCTACTCATCTTTGTTATGAATTTTCCTCTCAATGAATCAGCTAGCTAATAGGAAGCTGACAATATAAACCTTTAAACTGTGATATTAGTGCGTTATTTGACAATTAAAAAGTTATTTTTGATACAATTTGTTTGGTTTTGTTAACCTGAAATTAACCGGGTTAAGAAGAATGAATATTTGTAAAATTATTTCTGGCGGTTAGGAGATAGCTGGGCAATAATTTCGTCTTCTTTGCCGTCTGCAAAGTTAGCAAAACGTGCTGCTAAAGGTGGTACGATCACCAGGGGGTTGCTAAATCCAGAGAAAACATGAATATTATCAAACTCGGCGATCGCACCAATTAAAGGAAGTTTATCGCTACTAAATGCCACTAAACAGTGATGCCAAGTTCCTGGTAGGTTTCCCAAGGTTGGTAACGTTTGAGCAATGTTTTTTTGTAGCCATTTTTCACTTTCTTTTGAGTTTACCTTGCCATGAGGATCTGTGAGGACGCGGCTAATTTGACCTAACCGCAAGCTCCCATCTTGAAACTGAACCACACCAGCATCTAAAATCGGCGGTAATAACTCATTGCCTAGTTCATTCCACAATTCGTCAACTTGCGTAGATTCGGCTTCTAATTTAAACCGTTGCAGATGAGCGGGCATAACTAAAGTCTGTAGCCTCATATCAACGGGTGGGGTTTCAATGATTTCTGCATGGGTAAAATACAGCTTGATGGGGATACCAGCGGATTTTAGTAGCTGTCGGCTAAGTCCACCGGCACAAATGACAACGTTAGCACTGTGGTAAGTTGTAGCAGTTGTTTTTACACCATCTTGCAGTATTTGCAATACTTGGGTAATCTGCATTTCACCCCCAGTGCGTAAAAAGGCTTGGATGTATGCTTGTGCTGTTTTTTCTGGATGAATATGACCATGTTTGACAGTTAAAGCAGCAGATATCGCCTCTCGATTCAGTAGTGGTTCCAACTCACAAGCTTCTTGTACACTGAGTAAACGAGGTGAAATGGCAACATGACCGTATGATGCAGCAGCTTCTTCTGGGTTGCTGTCGGCTGGAATAGTTAGTAATAAGTCTAATTCACGAAATTGGATATCAGCGTCTAACTCTTGAGACAGGATGTGATAAAGTGCGATCGCCTCTTCACACAATTGGCAAGTTAGCGGCGTAGTACCTGACCAATAAGCAAGACCACCATAACTATAGCGAGTTGCGTTTTGTGGTGTGGCGTATTGCTCCAACAAAAGCACAGAAAAGCCTGTTTTCGCTAGTTCATAGGCGAGTGTAGCACCCGTAATTCCACCACCAACAACAATCCAGTCGTAAGTTTTCATACTACATAGTACTAATTTTCCAAGATTAGGGTACAGATTCTATAGCAGTCTTGCTGGAGGCGGGAGGTAAAAGCATTACTATTGCTGGTATTTACGCTTTCAAAATATTTTAATCTATATGCTATAGTAATCCGATTTGATTCGTGAACTGACTTGTAGAGACACCGAATGGGGGATAGGGGATAGGGAATGGGAAAAAAGGGAGTTAGAGGTGTACGCAGTTCTTTCAAAAATCAAATAGGAATCCTATATGAGTTATAAGATGCGATCGCATTGTCAGCCGATACAATAACAACTCGTATTATTCTCAATAACAGGGTTTTTATGGAATTGATTCTAAAATCATGAATATCCGTAGTGAAACTCTACTAGACTACCCAGCAATAGCTGAGGTGAATACACTAGCCTTTGGGCAGGAGAACGAGGCTAAACTCGTTGAGGAAATTCGCCGTTCTGACCATTATATTGGAGAGTTATCAATGGTTGCTGAGGTTGAGGGTGTTGTGGTAGGTCACATTCTCTTCAGCTACATTGACTTAGTGGGTGCAGAAACACTACAGGTACTCGGTTTAGCACCTATTGCAGTTTGTCCACAGTTTCAAAGGCAGGGAATTGGTAGCAAATTGGTACAAGCAGGGTTAGAAAGAGCAAATGTAAGAGGAGAAGCTATGGTAATTGTACTTGGTCATCCCCAGTTCTACCCTCGTTTTGGCTTCAAGCCATCAGTTGATTATGAAATCGAGTCTCCCTTTCCAGTTCCAGAGGATGTCTTTATGGTCAAACCACTGCAAAACTATCAGGAAAAGTATAAAGGGAAGGTTGTTTATCCACCTGCTTTTGATGGAGTATAGTATTATCCTCGCGTAAAATTTCCAATAAACTAGCGAGTACACTAACGAGTTATCAGCGGTGGGGTACGGAACTGAAAGATATTTCTTAGACACACCTTAACATTCTTTCCGAAATGGGTAACTATTGATCTGTAGTCTAGATCATCAAACAATATGGAGAACATTTCAGAGGTGACTATTTCAATTGGGGACGCTGCTAAAGAGTTAGGCGTTTCCACCAAGACTCTAAGAAGGTGGACAGATACCGGAAAAATTAAGTTTGAGCGATCGCCTACAGGACAAAGACGTTTCTTTTTGGCTGATATAAACAGGAATTAGTTCAAGACATGATTGAACTAATCACAGTGTTTTCAGCACGTCTTTATGGTTCACGTTCTCAGAAAAACAAAAAGTTAATTGATGGTATGGCTCAAGTAGTTAAGGAGGTTCAATAATGTTACTTGGTTTCAAAACAGAATTGAAACTAAATAATAAACAACGCACTGAGTTAAAGAAACATTGTGGTGTAGCTAGACATGCCTGGAATTGGGGATTAAGACTAACAAAGCAAATACTAGATCACAACAAAGCTAATCCCGATTCTCAAATTAAGTTTCCTACTTCTATTGATTTGCATAAGTGGTTAGTGGCGTTAGTAAAACCTGAATATCCTTGGTATTACGAATGTTCCAAGTCCGCACCACAAGAAGCTTTGAGAGCCTTGAAAACAGCCTGGGATAGATGTTTCAAGAAAACCGCAGGCGTTCCGAGGTTCAAAAAGAAAGGACAGCATGATAACTTTACTTTAGAAGGTGCTGTTAAAATTCTTGGTACTAATAAAATTCAAGTTCCTAAGATTGGCATCCTAAAAACCTATGAGCAACTACCGCAAGTTAAACCTAAATCAGTTTCAATTAGCCGCCAGGCTGACAGATGGTTTATTAGTTTTCGTTTTGATGTTGAGCAACAACAGTCAATATTTAATAGTGTTGTTGGCGTTGACTTAGGTGTAAAAACTCTAGCTACTTTCTCAACTGGTGAAGTAGTTTTAGGTGCTAAGTCTTACAATAAATTCGAGGCTAAACTGTCTAGAATGCAATGGTTAAATCGTCAAAAAATCAAAGGTTCTGCTAATTGGAAAAAAGCTAATTTACAAATTGCTCGACTTCATAGAAAGATTGCTAACATTCGCAAAGACACATTACACAAACTCACTACATTCTTGGCTAAGAACCACGGCACAGTAGTAATTGAGGATCTTAATGTATCTGGAATGTTGGCTAATCACAAATTGGCTAAGGCAATTGCAGATATGAGCTTCTTTGAGTTTCGTCGTCAACTGACCTACAAATGCGAACTGTATGGATCTAAGTTGATAGTCGCTGATCGTTGGTTTCCATCCAGTAGAACCTGCTCAAACTGTGGAATCACAAAGGAAACACTCTCGCTATCACAAAGAGTGTTTGATTGCAGCCATTGCAATTTCAGTCTAGATCGCGATTTGAACGCCGCAATCAATTTGTCAAGAGTCGTCAGTTAGACGATGCTAGCCTGTGGACTGGTTGAAGCCGACTTCTCCAGAGTGAAGCAGGAAGTAAGCTGCAAAGTCCAATACTAGAATCAGCGAGTAACTAATTCTAGCATTGTCCAACTTTGTCTAAGTCTTATGTAACGGTATGGAATCCATTCTCGATTACGCCAACAGTGAGGAGTAAAGTTTTAATATATCGTCGTACAAGATATCGCTGCTGGTCTGGATGAAATTGTTCAGGATTAATGACAAATCCTGTCCCAATACCATCGACGAGTGCTATCAGTGCATTTGCTTCAAGCGTTAAGTCAATATCTTCTCGAATCAGCTTTGTTGTTTGCAAATCAGTCAACTCTTGGTAAATGGACTGATGCAGTGATTCATAGCGTTTTCGATGTTCCTGAATTAGCTTTTCACGCCCAATTGCATACCCTAGAAAAGCAATCCAAATTTGCCAACCTTGCTCGCCACTAGGTTCAAAAGGCAGTGCTGCGAAAATCATTTGCTCAAACCGCTCAATTCCATGCAGCCCTTCTGTACAAGCTTTTATATCTCTAAATAGGTTTTCAAACACTCGCTCCAGTACAAATAGCGTCAGTTCGTCTTTATCTCGAAAATAGTGGGTGAGAACACCTGTAGTACAGCCAAGCTCTTGAGCAATCGCACGCATACTAGCGCGATCGAGTCCTTCGCGAATAATCACGCGCCATGTTGCTTCAGTCACTTCGAGACGGCGATCACTGTAACCCATTGTTTTGCTAGCGTTCCAAGAGTAAGTAGAAAATAAGATTAAATCTATTGACATTCTATCACAACAGTTGTTATCTTATTTTTGATAACAACTGTTGTCATTTGAATATAATGTCAATGTCACGAGCATGAGAAGAGAAGTAAATTAAAATGCTTGAACTCTACTACTTTCCGGGTTCACTCTGCTCTCAAAAGGTAAAACTAGTCCTGGCCGAGAAAAAGCTCAAATGGAGCGATCGCCTGATTAATCTTCTGACTTTTGAAAACTTGCAGCCTAACTACATCCGTCTCAATCCTAAAGGCGTTGTTCCAACTCTAGTTCATGATGGCAAAGTAATTTGTGATTCAGCCATGATTATTCGTTACTTGGATGAAGAATTTCCGAATCCGAGTTTGATTCCGAATGAATTAGTTTTGCGAAAAAGAATGGATGTATGGGTTGATCTCCAGAATCGTTTTCCTATGCGAGAAGTGATGTACGGCAACTACAAAGGAATTGATGGCATCGTGTTGCAACGCTCAGTTCAAATTAAAGAAAAGCTTATTCCTCAACTGATGCAAGCGAATCCTGAATTGAAAGAAAGATATGCTGCTAAGTTGGAAGATGTGAAACAGTGGAACCAAACTATTCGTGATTCCCAGAAAATTGCTGATATCAATGCACAAATTGAACCGTTGTTGGAGCAACTAGAACACCAATTGAGTCAAACTGAATGGTTGTGCGGTGAAACCTATTCCCTAGCTGATGTTGTATGGACAGCTGTTCTCAATCGCTTAAATGAATTGAATTTTGGCTATCTATGGAAAGACAATTCACAATCTAAAATTGCAAGATATTTTCAATGTCTAAAAGATCGCCCTAGCTTTCAGGCAGCAATTCAGCAGGATAAGATGCCATTGTTCATGATTACAGCCGGTTTAAGACGAATTTTTTTGGGTTTTTGATGTTATTAACAATGGTATAACAGCTTGATTCGACTAGCGAGATAGACTTTCATCAAAACCAGGCTTTCAAGTTCAGATAAACCTCGCTCATTTCAGTAAGATGCTCATAATCCTTGCTGAGACGACGAGACTAGTAGTCTACTATAGGACATTGCTAGGTAGTGTATTACTGATAAGCTACTTAAAAATCAGGAAAGAGCATGGTAAAGAAGTACATTGTTGATTTAAGTGAGGAAGAAGTTTATCAATTACAAACGCTAATTAAAAAAGGTAAGCATAAAGCACGAACCATAACCCGTGCTTACATTCTTCTAATGGCTTCTGAAGGCAAAATAGATCAAGTGATCGCTTCTACTGTTCGAGTCCATATCTCAACAGTGGAGCGGACACGAGAGAAATTCGTCATAGGTGGGTTAGACTTCGCACTGAACGAACGCCCTCATCCGCCGAAACCTCACAAACTTGAAGATAAACAAGAAGCGTTTTTAAGCCATAGCCTCTTCTGAACCACCCTCTGGGCGTGTGCGATGGACAATGCAACTGTTGGCAGATCATTATATTCCGATACGTTTTTGCTAACATTTATTCACAAATCCGCCGCTTTGCCTTTTTAGACATTTGAGATGTTTCAAAAGTTGGCAGCAAAATCATATCAAAGTTATCGACCAAAAATCGAGCAGTTTTCTTGTGCAATTCATCTACAAGGTTTTTGATTTTACCTCGCAGTGAACTCGCAGCAAGTTTCATTATTCAAAATCCATCGGTAGACATCAATCACCCAATGCTGCAAATCTTTGCCGCGATCGCCGCCATCAACCCAAATTGTGATTAGTCGGCGCAAGCGATCTTGTCCAGCTATAAAGTTAACTTTTGCAAGAAGTCTATTGATTGAGCAAAGGTGTTTTTTGCTGATTACACCCCTTTAAAAAGTTACCTGCTCGACCCATTGAATAATCTGATGAACAAGGCGAGTATCATCTAATCGGTAGATTTCACGAACTCCGGTTGGACTAGTGACGTTGACTTCGGTAAGGTAGCCACCTATAACGTCAATACCAACAAAAATTAAGCCATCTTTGCGTAATCTTTCAGCTAATTGAACGCAGATTTCATGCTCTCTTAGGGTAATTTTAGTTTGAGCGACTGTACCACCTGCTGCCATATTATTGCGAAAATCATTTCCACTAGAAAGACAATTGAGAGCAGCAATAGGTTCGCCATTAAGCAGGATAATTCGTTTGTCTCCCTGTTTTGCCTCTGGTAGATAGGTTTGTATCATAGCTGGTACTCTCCAAGGTCGAGTACTGAGTTCAATTAGATTAAGCCTAGGTTATGAAATGTTTATTAAACTTAACCTGATTTTGATTTAATTTAAAAAACTAATTTTAGCAGAAATATTTTTAAAATCGAATCATTGGAGTAATTTAAGTTTAGATACTAAGCATAGATATTTATTATTCTGATGAATCAAACTATTTTGATAGTCTAGAAAGACTACTTTGATGGGTTAATAGCAACGATGGAAATCCCTTTGTCTCAATATTTACCCAGCTTCTTATGTTTCTCTTTACCCAGCATTTTTAGGTTGGTCGAGTACTAGATTAGATGCTTAAAAAGTAGACTTAAATTTCTAAAACTCTCTCAATCTGTACAAATTTAATTTTTTTTTTAATAAATTCAAATTTTTCCTTAGCTTTTAGTCTAAATAATTATGCATATCATAATTATTTCTCATATCTTTATAATATAAAACTTAGAAACTAATTGTAATAAAAAATACAACATTTATTTTCGTGGCTATTTAATTACTATACTAATTTCAATCTTTTTCATATTTTAATACTTAAATAGCGCGAACACGAGTATATCTTTATACATTCTTGAAAAGAAAACATATTTAAAATATAAATAAGTACTATTTGATACGCCCATAATTGGGTAGTTTTTTACAAAGCAGCAAGCTACACTTAGGTAGTAACAGCTTGATTCAATTCATCAGTTCATTAAAACCATATTGCAAACCTTAATTCTGGTTTTGCATGTTTAGGAAAACATTTTTGGTTTTGTACCATAGCTAGATAAACAGAGGTATCTAGCCAAGTAACATTCAAGCCATATCTGTTCTTAAGATCTGTAAAAGTTGTAAAAAAAAAGAACAACAGAATTGCTTTTTCTCAAGATGTGTCGTGAATTTGCTGATATTCATTTTCATCTGCAAATTTCCTCAATTACAGTAAAACATCAATAGCTGAAGTTATCAAATTTCAGGAAAAATAGGTTGAAATTTTACTCAAGCTATAAATTTTTCAATCTAAACCAATACGCTTATATATTTCATGGTTTGGCCTTTTTTATGTTAAGGCAGTCAATAGGTAAAAGTCTAGAGTCTAAAGTGACCTTGACTTTTGACTATATTCACGTGTGTGCAATATATATGTGCAAATAAATAGGTAACAACTCATCACCTTTGAATGTTTATAACTTGGTCGTGCTTTGGACAAGAAGTATGTACTTTCAAAAAATATTTAGGTTGTAAGTGAGCAAAAAATTTTAGTTTTTAGTTCAATTACCTTAGTAGGCTAAACAAAAATGGTACATTGCTTTGATGAGTCAAAATATTTCACTTTAGTAGACATCTTGCGCTGTAGAGCATTCAATCAGCCTCAAAAAGTAGGTTTTACTTTTCTAGAAGATGGAGAAACCGAAAAGTCAAGTTTAACCTATCAAGAATTGGATCAACAGGCACGTGCGATCGCTAGCTATATACAATCTGTTGTCCCTACAGGCTCCCGAATTTTACTACTCTACCCATCTGGTTTAGAATTCATTTCTGCCTTTTTTGGATGCTTGTATGCGGGGGTTATAGCAGTTCCAGCTTACCCTCCTAAGCGAAATCAAAAGATGTCTAGGTTATTAGCGATCGCCACAAATGCTCAAGCAGCGATCATTCTAACTACCAAAGAATTATTAGTAAATATAGAAAATCGCTTTAGCGAAAATCCAGAATTAGCGAAACTGCCAGTAATCGCCACAGATAGCATAGCTCTAGAGAAAGCGCAGTCATGGAAAGAACCTTCCTTGAACCAAAATACCCTGGCTTTTCTTCAGTACACTTCCGGCTCTACAGGTATACCAAAAGGAGTAATGGTCAGTCATGGGAACTTGCTGCATAATGAGCGAATGATACAACACGCCTTCGGTCATTTTTCAGAAGAAGTGATTGTTGGTTGGCTACCTTTATTCCACGATATGGGACTTGTAGGCAATCTGTTGCAGCCTCTGTGTCTGGGTATGCCAAGTATTTTGATGTCTCCAGAGGCTTTTTTGATGAAGCCTGTAAAGTGGTTACAGATTATTAGTCGCTACAAAGCAACTACTAGTGGTGGGCCCAATTTTGCTTATGATTTATGCGTTCGTAAAGTTACCCCTGAACAACGAGCAAATCTTGATTTAAGCAGCTGGAAATTAGCTTTTAATGGTTCAGAGCCTTTACGAGCGCAGACATTGGAGCAGTTTGCTCGTTCCTTCGCTGATTGTGGTTTTCGCAAACAAGCATTCTATCCTTGCTATGGAATGGCTGAAACAACTCTATTAGTGTCAGGTGGTTTAAAAACAGACTCTCCTGTTGTTTGCACAGTTCAAGATGCGGCTTTAAAGCAAAACCGGGTCGTGGAAAGTATAGGTGACGAGAAAGAATCCAGAAAAATTGTTGGCTGTGGTCAAGTATGGTTAGACCAAAAAGTAGTGATAGTTGACCCAGAAAACTTAACACAATGTCCTCCTGAGCAAGTAGGAGAAATTTGGTTTTCTAGCCCCAGTGTAGCGCAGGGCTATTGGAACCGAAACGAGGAGACACAACAAACTTTCCAAGCCTATTTGGCAGATACAAACGTTAACGACACATTGGCAACATCAAACGCGTCAGGCCCATTTTTACGTACAGGAGATCTAGGCTTCCTACAATGTAACGAGCTGTTTGTGACTGGACGACTAAAAGACTTAATTATTATCCGAGGTACAAACCATTATCCTCAAGATATTGAACTGACAATAGAACAAAGCCATTCAGCACTTCGTAGCGGGTGTGGTGCAGCTTTTGCTATTGAAGTAGATGGAGTGGAAAGACTGGCGATCGCACAAGAAGTAGAGCGAACTTATTTACGTAAGTTAAATGTAGATGAGGTAATTGGAGCTATACGGAAATCAGTATCAGAGATCCATGATCTGCAAGTATACGCTGTTTTGCTTCTCAAGCCTGCCAGCATACCGAAAACTTCTAGTGGTAAAATTCAGCGCCATGCTTGTCAGGCTGGTTTTGTAGAGGGAAGCCTGGATGTGATAAGTAAGTGGATTGCTAAACCTCAAGAAATCGACTTAGTGCAATTACAGACAGATATCGAATTCATCTGGGAACAGGTGCAAAATTCAGTCCAACAATCTGAAGAAGTAGTTGCAATTAACAGCAGTAATAATATTCCTCAGTCTAGCTATATTACAGAAGAGAAGATTCAAGCTTGGTTGATTTCTCATCTGTCTTCGGAATTGAAAGTAGCAGCAAAAGAAATAGACATTCAGGAATCCTTTGCCTACTACGGTATGGATTCAGCAACAGCAGTGAACACAGTTGGTCAATTGATGGATTGGCTAGGCTGTGAACTAGAACCAACTCTTTTTTGGGAATACCCTAACATAGAGTCTCTAACTAAACACTTAGTAGAACGATACAACTTATTGCTTACAACTTCTCAAGTAGGTTCTTAAGGAAATAGTGCAAATGGCGCAAATTACTCCTCGAAATAACAAAACTGTTACCCCAAATAGGGACAATAGTTCAGTAGCGACAAAAATTAATTTTAACCCTTTCTTGCCTGAATTTTACCTGAATCCCTATCTAATTTATCGTCAACTCCAAGCGGAAGATCCTGTTCATTTAAGTTCGATGGGAGCGTGGGTAATTACTGGCTATGCAGATGTAGCCAAAGCTTTGCGCGATCCTCGACTTAGCTCTAAGCCATCAGAGATTTCCAGCTATTCTCAGCGTCAAGAAGGTAATTCTCTGGTTGCATCTTTTATTAGTGATATTTTGTTTTTCCGCGATCCTCCCGACCACACTAGATTAAGAAGGCTTATAGGTAAAGTCTTCAATACTCGTGTAGTAGAAGAAATGCGTCCACGCATTCAACAAATTGTCAATGAGTTAATAAATCGGATAGAAGAAAAAGGCGATTTGGATATTATTGCTGATTTCGCTAAACCATTACCAGTAACGGTAATCTCTCATATCCTGGGAATACCTCCTGAAGACCGCTACAAACTGAAGCAATGGTCTCACTGGTTGGGCTATATTTTTGACCCCATGAAAGCGTCAGATGTATCCCAACAACTTACACAGTCAATTGTAGAGTTTAGGGAATATTTGACTCAACTGATTGCTAAAAGACGGCAAAAGCCTGAACAAGATTTAATCACCGCTCTTATTCAAGCTAGAGATGAGCACGATAAGCTGAGTGAGGAAGAATTGTTAGTGACATGTATGTTATTATTTGCTAGTGGTGAAGAAACCACAGTAAATTTAATTGGCAATGCAGTAATATCTCTGCTGCGTCACCCAGATCAATTAGCAAAACTGCGGCAAAACCCCTCATTAATTCAAAGTGCAGTTGAAGAGTTTCTAAGATACGAAAGTCCTTTACAAATCAGTGGCAGAACAGCAATTGAAGACATAGAAATTGGTGGTAAACTCATCAAAAAAGGCCCACCAGTTTTTCTAATTCTCGGAGCAGCTAACCGAGATCCTGCTCAGTTTCACAATCCTGACCAGCTTGATATCACTCGTACTAACAACGACCACTTTGCCTTTGGGGATGGGATTCACTATTGTATGGGATCTGCTCTAGCAAGGACTCAAGGTCAAATTGCCATCAGCGCATTAGTTCAAAAACTACCTAACTTACAACTTCAAACCAACAACCTGGAGTGGCGAGAAAACGTTTTTTTACGAGGGTTGAAGACTCTTCCAGTTAGCTTCGGTAATTAAAGTGATATTTAAGGATGAGCAACATGGATAGGGAACCGATCGCAATTATCGGTATAAGTTGTCGCTTTCCCGGAGCTAAAAATAAAGAAGCTTTTTGGCATTTATTGCGGGAAGGAGTGGATGCTATTACTGAAATACCACCAGAACGTTGGGACGCCAATGCTTCCTACGGACAAGATGCAGAAACAGCAGTAAATACTGGTTGGGGCGGGTTCTTGGAGGATCTAGATCAATTTGATCCTCAATTTTTCAAGATTTCTCCTAGGGAAGCTGTCAGTATTGACCCTCAGCAACGTCTTTTACTAGAGTTAGCTTGGGAAGCTCTAGAAGATGCTGGACAAAAACCAGAGCGTCTGGCAGGTACAAAAGCTGGTGTATTCATGGGTATCAATGGCTTTGACTACTACACGCTGTTGATGGATAACCCTGCTCATAACATTGATGCCTATGTGGGTACAGGTAACACTAACTGCATTGCAGCTAACCGCATCTCTTACTTGTTTGATTTCACTGGGCCAAGTCTAGGAATTGATACAGCCTGTTCCTCTTCTCTAGTTGCAGTTCATCTCGCCTGCCAAAGTATTTGGAATGGAGAATCGAGCCTCGCATTAGCAGGAGGGGTGCGAATTGTTTTATCGCCTTGGATTGCAGTTAGCTTTAGTAAAGCAGGCTTTATGGCTCCTGACGGTCGTTGTAAAACGTTTGACAGCCGGGCCAATGGCTATGTTCGGAGTGAGGGTGCTGGTGTTGTCCTTCTAAAACCTCTTTCCCAAGCTCTAGTTGATGGTGATCCAATCTATGCCGCGATCAGAAGTAGCGTAGTGAATCAGGATGGACGCAGCAATGGTTTAACTGCACCCAACCCTTGGGCGCAAGAAGCACTGTTACGAGAAGCCTATCGGCAAGCTGGCATTTCTCCCCATCAAGTCCAATACATAGAAGCTCACGGCACAGGTACGCAACTAGGTGATCCCATAGAAATGAAGGCTCTTGGTAAAGTATTGGCAGAAGGCCGCTCTCCAGACAATGATTGTGTAGTGGGTTCAGTTAAGACTAATATTGGACATTTGGAAGCAGCAGCTGGTATTGCTAGTTTAATTAAAGTTGCGCTCTCACTCCAAAATCGCCAAATTCCACCTAGCCTGCATTTCCAACAACCTAATCCTTACATTCCTTTTGCTAATCTGCCGTTACGCGTACCAAGCACTTTAGAACCATGGCCAGAAACAAAAGATCTAACAATTGCTGGCGTCAGTTCCTTTAGTTTTGGGGGTACTAACGCTCATATAGTGTTGGAAGCAGTACCTAAAGTTGAGAAAGAACAAGTAGCTGCTGATAGTCTTTGGCACATACTGACTTTATCAGCTAAAAGTGAGAAGGCACTACAAGATATAGCTCGGCGCTACCTAGAGTTTTTTGCATTTCATCCTACAGTTTCCTTAGGGGATGTTTGCTTTACAGCTAGTACAGGACGTTCTCATTTTGAGCATCGCTTGGCGATCGCGGCTGAATCAACTCAGCAATTAATGCAACGACTGGACAGTTTCTGTCAAGGGCAAACACCTGTAGGTTTAGCTAGTGGTCATCTTCACAGCAAGCAACGGCGAAAGATTGCTTTTCTGTTTACTGGACAAGGTGCTCAATATGCGAATATGGGGCAGCAGCTATACAATACCCAACCTACATTTCGCAGAACTTTAGAGCAATGCGATCGCCTGCTGCAACCGTATCTAGAAAAATCGCTGTTGTCGGTTTTATTTGCAGATTCCCCAGATGCTCAAATCTTAAACCAGACCGCTTATACTCAACCTGCTCTGTTTGCTCTGGAATATGCACTCTTCCAAATGTGGCAATCATGGGGAATCGTCCCTGACATAGTTATGGGCCACAGCGTCGGAGAGTATGTAGCTGCTTGTGTAGCAGGAGTCTTCAGTCTGGAAGATGGGCTGAAATTCATAGCTGCACGTGGACAGCAAATGCAAGCTCTACCTCCACTGGGCATGATGGCAGCCATATTTGCAACACAGGAGCAAGTTATAGATGCAATTCTTCCCTATCAATCTCAAGTTAGCATTGCAGCTGTTAATGGGCCTAAACATACAGTGATTTCTGGAGAACGAAACTCTGTAGAGTTGGTAATTCAGCAGTTGCAAGCTGAAGGAATTGAAGTTCGCCCTTTGCAAGTATCTCACGCTTTCCACTCGCCATTAATGAATCCCATGCTCGACCAATTCGAGCAATTAGCTAGTCAATTTCAATATCATTACCCACGTATTCCTATTGTTTCTAACCTCACAGGCAATATTCTCACAGAACAAGCAAGTGTTGATGCTACTTATTGGCGACACCATGCCCGTGAAGCAGTGCAATTTGCCGCCGGTACACAAACTCTGATTGATCAGGGCTACGACCTATTTCTGGAAATAGGGCCTCATCCTGTTCTGTCATCAATGGGTAAGCGAGGTTTAGAAACAGAAAACACCATTTGGTTGCCTTCAATGCAAAGAGATCAAGATGACTGGTGGTTAATCTTGAACAGTCTCAGTAGATTGTATGCCAGTGGTATAGAAATAGACTGGATAAGCTTTCATCAAGACTATCAGCCTTCTAAGATCCATTTACCAAATTACCCTTTTCAGCGCAAACGTTATTGGATTGAATCTGTTGAAACTATGAATACACCTTTAAAAATGAATAAATCACATTCCAAAGTAACTAATGTACAAAATGATATGCCGCATCAAGTAAATTTTGAAAATGAGACAAATAGTTCTACTAAAAGAGAAAAAATTAGCTCTGTCTTGTTTCCTTTAATAAGTCGTTGGTTAAATATAAAAAGTCCTTCTCAGTTAGATATTCATACTAATTTTTTAGACCTTGGTGCTGACTCAATTAGTCTTCTAGAAGCTGTTAAGAGTTTAGAAAAGACATTTGGACTTAAAGTTGAAATTCGTCAGTTTTTTGAAGAATTACAAACTATTGATGGTCTAATTACATACCTTGATCAACATCTCTCCGCAGATTGGGGTGCAAAAGTTGCACCCCAATCAAAATTAAAAACTACCGAACAATCTTCAATATCTCAGATTGAACCTATTAATCAACTCTTTCAATCTGTTGAGCAACCAGTTCAACATACTCGACCAACTCCAAGTATAGATACAAACTTTGATGACATAACAAAAAAGCAAATGATTCAGTTAAGATCAGAATCGCCACTAACAGGAATTGTCGAGCAACAACTGCACTTAATGTCCCAGCAGATGGAACTTTTACGCAGCGAGTTTTTACAGCCAAAACAGTTATTAGGAACGGCTACCACATTAGCTGAAGTCGAATCATCTCAGTCTCTATTGGCATCTTCAAAAATAACCGATGTTTCTGCTAGTCAAGCTTCACCCCAACCAACAGTTATTCATGTTCAATCTAACGATAAACTGTCTGCGCCTTCTCAATCTACTACTTCTTTAGGACGTGGAAGTGATTTAACTCCTGAGCAGCAACTATATTTGGATTCCTTTATTGCTCGGTATACCAATCGTACTACCAGTTCCAAAAAGGAAAAACAAGCCTATCATCGTGTGTTAGCAGACAGAAGAAATGCTGCTCGATTTCGTCATCTGACTAAGGAGATAATTTATCCCATAGTCGGCAAAGGCTCACAAGGATCTAAAATTTGGGATTTAGACAGCAACCAATATATTGATCTATCAATGGGGTTTGGAGTACATCTATTTGGTCATTCTTCATCTTTCATTATCGATGCTATAGAAGCTCAAATTCAAGAGGGCATTCAAATTGGCCCACAGTCGAGATGGGCAGGTGAGGTAGCTGAACTAATCTGTGAATTAACAGGTATGGATAGGGCTGCATTCTGTAATACAGGTACAGAAGCAGTTATGATAGCGCTCCGCTTAGCACGTGGTGTCACAGGTCGCTCGAAGATTGCCTTTTTTTCTGGCTCTTACCACGGGCAGTATGATGGATCTTTACTAGTTTTATCGCAGACCGAAGACGGTAAATCCACTGCTCTGCCGCTGACTGGCATTCCACAATCTTTAGCGGAAGATACATTGATCCTTAAATATGGTGATCCCCAATCCCTGGAATTGGTTCGGGAACATGCTGGAGAACTGGCAGCTGTAATCGTTGAACCAGTACAGAGCGATCACCCAGACGTACAGCCGAAAGAGTTTTTACAAGATTTAAGGGAACTGACTAAAGCTCACAACATTATATTGATTTTTGATGAAGTGATTACAGGTTTCCGCCTTCACCTTGGTGGCGCTCAAGCGTGGTACGGTATCAATGCAGATATAGCTACTTATGGAAAAGTCGTAGGTGGCGGGATGCCGATTGGCATTGTTGCTGGTAGATCTGAGTATATGGATGGAATGGATGGTGGAGCTTGGAATTATAGTGACCAGTCACGTCCTCGCCCTGGAACTATTTTCTACGGAGGAACCTTCAATAAAAATCCTTTGACCACAGCTGCCGCTCTAGCTGTCCTCAAGTATCTTAAACAGCAAGGACCTGAATTACAACAAAATTTAAATCAGCGCACTACGAAGTTAGCGGCAAAAATTAATGCTTACTTCCAACAACAGCAAGTGCCTATCCAAATTCTTCATTGTGGATCGCTCTTTCGCTTTGCTCTTGTGCAGAATTCAACGAGTTCGGCAGCCGTAGATCGGTCGTCGGATCTGAATTTGGAACTAGATTTGTTCCACTATCACATGATTGAAAAAGGAATTTACATTTGGGAAGGTCGAAATCTGTTCTTGTCTACTTCTCACACTGATGAAGATATTAATTATGTAATTCAGGCTGTGAGGCAGAGTGTCGAGGATATGCGATCAGGTGGTTTTTTTTTAACTACTCTTGAGTCATCACTGAATGATAAACAACACCTTGAAAGTATAAACAAAACAACTGCTGCTCCTCATCTGAAAGTTGCAGATGTCGATCATCAGATACATCAAGAAATAACAACACCAGACAATGAGCTTTCGGCATTGAAAGTCATACCAGTGCCAGAGCAACGACATCTGCCTTTTCCTCTCACAGATATTCAGCAAGCATATTGGCTGGGACAGAGTAGGGTATTTGAGCTAGGCAATTTGAGAGCGCATACCTACGATGAGTACGAAGTTTACGATTTGGATACCAACCGATGCCAGCGAGTTTTGCAAAGGTTGATTGAGCGACATGACATGTTACGGGCAATTATTTTGCCAGATGGACAACAGCAAATTTTAGAGCAAGTTCCAAACTATGAAATTGAGGTTGTTGACTTGCAAGATCAGGAGCCAGAAGTAGTTACATCTCACTTAGAATCTGTACGACAGTATATGATTCAGCATGGCCCAAGGACTGACGAATGGCCGTTGTTTGAAATTAAAATTCATCGTCTTGATAAACAGTGTTTTAGGGTTCATTTCAGCGTTAGTTTAATGATTTTAGATGGTATATCAGATGGAATTGCCACACAAGAATTTTGCCAACTGTATCAGCATCCAGATGTCTATCTTCCTGATCTAGAATTATCCTATCGAGACTATGTATTAGCACTGAGCAAATTAGAAATTTCTGATACTTATCAACGCTCTTTGGCATATTGGCAAAATCGCCTGTCAACCCTACCCTCTGCTCCAGAATTACCTTTGGTCAAAAATACTGCTTCCGTATTACAGTCGCAATTTGTACGCCGAACTGGCAGACTGGAACCAGAAACTTGGCAACAGTTGAAAACTAGAGCTACTCGGTTAGGACTAACACCTACAAATGCACTCTGTGCAGTTTATTGTGAAGTGCTAGCGGCTTGGAGCAAAACCCGTGATTTTACTCTCAACATCCTATTTTTTAATCGTCTGCCTTTGCATCCTCAAGTTTATGATGTAGTGGGGAATTTTAGCTCCACCATTTTGCTGGAAGTAAATTATTCAGAATTTGCGGTTTTTGCCACTAGAGCGAAACGTCTGCAAAGCCAATTGTTCAATGACCTAGAACATAGTAATGTCAGTGGTATAAAAGTATTACGCGAACAGAGCCGCACACAAACCAAGACTTCCAAAGCCGCGATGCCAATAGTTTTTACCAGCAGTTTGAATTTGAATGCACAGGCTAACGAAACGGTTTGGGTGCCACTATCAGGTAAATTAATCTGTAACGCCCTGCAAACACCCCAAGTGCAGATTGACCATGAGGTTTCCGAACAAAATGGAGCACTGCTATTCAACTGGGATGTGTTAGAAGAGATATTCCCTGCCGGGATGATAGAGGATATGTTTAACGCCTATACTCGTCTTCTCCAGTTTTTAGCTAATGAAGAAGAAGCATGGCAAGAAAAGTCCTTTCAACTAACACCAGCAGCACAGATACAACAACGAATGGTTGTTAACGCTACTGATGCACATATAACAGAGACAATGCTGCACACTCTATTTGCAGCCCAAGTACCTGAGCGATCGCATCAAGCAGCAGTAGTTGCAGCACGCAAGACCTTAACTTATCAGGAATTATATCGCCGCTCTAATCAAGTAGCACGCTGGCTCAGGCAGTTAGGTGCTCGCCCCAACGTACTGGTGGCTGTAGTGATGGAGAAAGGTTGGGAGCAAGTTGTTGCCGTTTTGGGAGTGCTTCAGTCTGGAGCTGCTTACTTACCAATCGATCCAGCCCTACCTCAAGAGCGTGTTGAGTATCTTCTTGCACAAAGCGAAGTTGGTTTAGTACTTACTCAATCCTGGCTCAATGAAAAACTAGAATGGCCCGCAAATATCCAACGACTGTTTGTAGATGGCGAGGATGTGGAAAAATTAGATCCTCAGCCCCTAGAACTAATTCAACAACCAGAAGACCTAGCCTACGTTATCTTTACATCAGGCTCTACAGGTCTGCCCAAGGGTGTGATGATCGATCATTGTGGTGCAGTGAACACGATTTGTGATGTTACCCAACGCTTTGGGGTTGGGTCTGAGGATCGAGTTCTGGCCTTATCTTCCTTAAGTTTTGACTTGTCGGTATATGATATTTTTGGCACTCTGTCGGTTGGCGGCACAATTATTCTCCCAAATGCCGATGCACTCAGAGATCCTGCCCATTGGACAGAATTGATAGTACGAGAAAAAGTTACAATCTGGAATTCCGTACCTGCTCTGATGCAGATGCTGATTGATTATGTCTCTAGCCGCAAGGACTTATCAGCCTGTCCTCTACGCCTAGTGCTTTTGAGTGGAGATTGGATCCCAGTAACCCTACCAGATCAAATTAAATCTTTATTTAAGGGAGTACAGGTCATTAGCTTAGGAGGTGCTACAGAAGCTTCTATCTGGTCTGTGTTTTATCCCATTGCTACAGTTGATCCTACACAACCTAGCATTCCTTATGGCAAACCATTAACCAATCAGCGCTGTCATATCCTGAATGAAAATTTAGAACCATGCCCGATTTGGGTAGTGGGTACTCTCTATCTTGAGGGTACTGGCTTGGCAAAAGGTTACTGGCGAGATAAGAAAAAAACTAATGCCCACTTTATTGTTCATCCTCAGACCGGAAAACGTTTGTACCGCACAGGAGATATTGGGCGCTATCTTCCTGATGGCAATATTGAATTTCTCGGTAGAGAAGATTTCCAAGTAAAGCTCCAGGGCTACCGCATTGAGTTAGGAGAGATTGAGAGCACACTTAGACAACACCCAGTAATCCGAGATGTATTTGTGACGCTAGTAGGTGAAGTTCATACTAGCAAGCGTTTAGTTGCTTATGTCCGTGTCGCTCAAAAAACGATCGCAGATGTTAATGAATTACATCACTTTCTAGGACAGAAGTTGCCAGAGTACATGATACCAGCCGTCTTTATTTTCCTAGAGACTTTTCCACTTACTTCTAACGGCAAGGTAGATCGCAACGCACTGCCAAATCCTGAACAAACGGCAGCTAAACGGCAAAATAATTTTGTAGCACCTGACGATCCTGTGCAATTGCAGTTAACACAGATCTGGGAAGAATTGCTGAACGTCCACCCTGTGGGTATTCAAGACAATTTTTTTGAACTAGGAGGTAATTCTCTTTTAGCTGTGCGTCTTATGACTAAAATTCACAAGCGATATCAACAAGAACTTTCATTATCTACTCTTTTGCAAGGGCCAACTGTAGAACATTTAGCAGATGTTTTACATCAGCAAACAACATCTCAGCCCTGGTCTTCACTGGTAGAGATTCAGCCTGGTACTTCCAGAAAACCTTTGTTCTTTGTCCACCCAGTTGGTGGAAATGTGCTTTGCTATGTAGACTTAGCCCGTCATTTGGGAGATGAGCAACCTTTTTATGGTTTGCAATCTGTAGGTCTAAATGGAGAACAGCAACCTTACACGCGGGTTGAAGATATGGCAGCGCACTATATCCAAGAATTGCGTACCATCCAGCCTCAAGGGCCTTATCTACTAGGAGGTTGGTCAATGGGAGGTCTTGTAGCTTTTGAAATGGCACAGCAACTACATCAACAGCAGCAGGAAATTGCTGCACTAGTTTTATTAGATAGCCGTGTACCTACTACTACACCTAATCTGGATGATGCTACACCCTTGACGTTGTTTGCAAGAGATTTAGGCGGATTAGTTGGCAAGAACCTAACAGTATGGCATGACGAGATTCAACACCTCGAATCAAAAGCAGGATTGCATTACATTTTAGAAAAAGCAATTCAAGCCAATATTTTGCCGTCAGATATTGGGCTAACACAGATGCAACGTCTGCTAGAGCTTTTTAAAGCCAACACACGCGCTATGTGGAATTACAAACCAGTAGCATATCCAAAGCCAATGGTTCTGATCCGCACAAATGAAGTATTTTCTCCAGATTTCGATGATTTTGGCGATTCAAGCTGGGGTTGGGATAAGTTTGCTGAGCAGATAACAATCCAGACTGTCTCAGGTAATCACTATACTGTTTTAGCTAAACCTCATGTTCAAGTTTTAGCACGACAGTTGAGAGACTGTTTGGCTCAAGTGATCTAAAAAAATCATTTCCAAGCCGAACAGGATATTGAGATGGAACAACGTGCCGTTGCAAGAAGAATGCAGGTTTTTATTATCATCTGGTTGGGACAACTTGTCTCTCTTGTGGGTTCTGGTCTGACAAGCTTTGCCCTAGGTGTTTGGGTCTACCAACGCACAGGATCTGTTACAGATTTTTCACTGATTTCTTTATTTACTACCTTACCATTGGTCTTGGCCTCACCCGTAGCAGGTGCTTTTGTAGACCGTTGGGATCGACGAAAAACAATGTTTTATAGCGATTTAGGGGCTGGTTTAAGTACCATAACGATCGCCTGGTTCTTGTTTTTCGGACAATTGGAATTATGGCACATCTACTTAGCAACAGCCGTTAGTTCTATCTGCAAAGCCTTTCAGTGGCCGGCCTACACTGCTGCCAGTACTACGTTAGTGCCTAAAGAGCATCTGCATCGTGTTGGTGGTCTCGCCCAGATGGGGCAATCGGTAGCTGAACTTGTTTCGCCCGTACTTGCCGGGATACTAGTTGTAACAATTCAAATTCAGGGTGTCCTCTTATTAGACTTTTGCACTTTCTCCTTTGCTCTAATTACACTATTGTTAGTTAAATTCCCCAAGCATAAAATCACAACTGCTGATTCCATAGAAAAATTTTCGCTGTTACGCAATATTTCTTACGGTTGGAATTACATTACAGCGCGGCCTGGACTACTAGGGTTGCAGATGTTTTTCGCAGCCACTAACTTCCTTCAAGGAGTTGTTGAAGTATTAGCTACACCCTTAATTCTTTCTTTTGTTTCACCTGCTGTTGCTGGTATCATGCTTTCGATTGGCGGCAGTGGAATGCTATTCGGCAGCGTAGTGATGAGTATCTGGAGAGGCCCAAAACGCCGCATCAATAGTGTGTTTGGCTTCTTGCTACTCAACGGATTGAGCATGATAGTAGCTGGGCTACGGGCTTCGTCTGCACTTTTTACTCTCGCTGTTTTCCTATTCTGCTATGGTTTGCCAATTATTAACGGTTCTAACCAACTAATATTGCAACAAAAAGTTCCGCTTGATTTACAAGGAAGGGTTTTTGCTTTGAGCAAAATGATCTCCGGAGTTTCTTTTCCAGTCGCCTATCTTGTTGCTGGGCCTTTAGCAGACTTCGTTTTTGAGCCTCTCATGGCTGTGAATGGACCTCTAGCTGGCAGCATTGGACAGGTAATTGGCATCGGCAAAGGGCGCGGCATTGGTTTACTGTTCATTGTTATGGGAACACTGACGATGATGGCGACAGTTGTTGCTTACCAGTATCCTCGTCTACGACGGGTAGAGGATGAACTACCAGATATACAGCTATTTTCAGGTAAATAAACCACAATTTTTTTACCAAAGACAGCTGAATTCTTTTTAAAGTTTACAGGACTTACGCAAGTGTCATATTTTTAACGCCAGAGGTTGTCCAGAGTCAAAGGTCAAAAGTCCAAAAAACCTTGATTCTTGACCCTTGACCCTTATACCAGAAGTCTTGTGTGCCAGTTGCGTAAGTCCTATTTACTTAGATATCTGCAACAGAACTAAAAAGCTCATGAAAAAACTATTTTCCAAGCTCGTAAATGATTTTACTGAGATTGAAGATTCTACAATCTTCCATAAGCCACACCGTCAAGTTAGTGATCTGTACAATCACAAAGATCTGTCAAATTCCACAAGACCTGCCACTATCGACTCTTATGCCTCTAAAAAACCACTGCTGAATGATTCTCTCCTGAATAAAATAGAAATTTTCAACATTCCGACTCAGAAAGCTGGGGATAATTTTGGAGTAAAGGGTGCTGATTCTAGAACGCAATTGTGGATTGGTGATATCTGCGATCGCACGGGTTCCTTAACAACAATCCATGACCCAATGGCGCAAGATGTCAATTACACTGACAATCAATCCCCGCAACCGATGGGTACTTCAGCTGATACAACTTCGCCTTCGTTGTTTGGCACAACTAAAAACTCTATGAATACTCAAAAACGGTTGCCAGATCTCTCCATTGCTTTCGGCGCGATTGAGGAACCAACAATTTTTCCTGACGAACAAGGTAAAGTTAGTGTTGTTGTCACTAATCAAGCTCAAGTTCAAGCAAAGTTCAAAGGGCCTTTAACACTCAACCTTTATGCTTCAACAGACTCAGTTTTAGATAATTCACCTTTGAATACCCTGAACCCTGCACTAGAAGGGACAGATGAATTGCTAGGCAGTCTGAATATCCCATATCTTAAATTAGCACCAGGTGAATCCCAAACTTTCATCCTTGACTTTACTGATACTAAATTTCGTACTCCTAGCGTTGTGTCACCAGGAGCCTATTATCTGCTAGCCGAAATTGACCCCAACAACATAATTTCTGAAAGCAATAAAAATAACAATCTCAACAGCATTTTTATCTCAACGCCAGGGACTGATGTTGTACTCGATTGGAATTCAACCCTGCTTAATGCCATACAGGCTAATAACATCAAGATAGAGAAGGAGTTGGCGAAGGAAAATGTTGAAGGAGCCCGGGCGCTGGCTGCGCTTGATCCGCGCAATGCAGCAATAGTTCACGCGGCAATTTATGATGCTGTGAATGCAATTGACCGTAGCCATGCTCCTTACCTTGTTAATATAGACCAGTCAGAATTAGTCGGTGCCTCACCCGAAGCAGCGGTAGTTGGAGCAGCCTACCAAACATTGATCAATCTCTACCCAGGCGAAGCAGTGACATTTGAGGCACAAAAGATTAGGTCTTTAGGAGAAATTCCCAACAACCAAGGTAAAGAAATCGGCTATGGTTTAGGAGTACGTGTTGCTAATCAAATACTGCAATCACGAAGTAATGATGGCGCACTACAAGCATTTTTTAAACCTTATACAGCGCAACCTACTCCTGGTGTCTGGCGGCGAACTATTAACAGTAGTACAGGTGACATTGGAGGTGACGCATTGTTGCCTGGGTGGGGTGATGTTACTCCATTCGCGATATCAAGTGTAGAAGATGTCTTAGAAGGTACTGGGGTGGATGGCCCCCCAGCATTGAGTAGCATCCAGTATGCAGAAGAACTGGAACAAGTCCGATTATTCGGTGGTTTAGAAAACACTGATGTTACTCAAATTATTCGCACTCCAGAGCAAACTGAAATTGCTAAATTCTGGGCTTACGATCGCTCAGGCACTTTTGGAGAACCTTACAATCTCATTGCCCAAAATACAGCATTACAACAAGGCAATACGCTGGCAGAAAATGCCCGGTTGTTTGCGCTCATGAATATAGCCATTGCGGATGCCGGTGTCGTTGCATATGATGCTAAATATACTTACAATCAATGGCGACCGATTACTGGTATTCGAGAAGCTAATACGAATGGTAATCCATACACGATTCAAGACCCTAATTGGAAATCACTGCTAGACACCCCACCACATCCTGATTACATAGCAGCTCACTCTGCGTTAGGCGCTGCTGCTGGTACGGTTTTAGCTTCCTTCTATGGTACTGACAACATAAGTTTTAGTATCCCTTCGCAAGAATTACCTGGTGTTGCTCGCCACTTTCAAGGTTTTAGAGATTTTGTGGAAGAAAATTCTATCAGCCGTTTTTACGGTGGAATTCATTTACCGTCATCAAGTGAAGCTGGGTTAATTGCAGGTACATCTGTAGGTAATTACGTATCTAATAACGTCTTAGTGTAGTAAAGCTTAAAGTTTTATCTTCGTTTTCCAGCAGTCAAATCGAGCGATTATTAATCATCTGGGTAGGTTTAAGGTATTAGCGAATCACGTTATTTATCTTTATCTACCCTAGGTTACAGCTAATTGACAATTTTAAAGATATTCTGATTAGAAACTTGGCTACTCAAATCTCAGTCTTTGTTCTATTTATTTATGCATCTATATACAATATCAAGTATTTAAGTAGTTTAATTAGCAGTTATCACTACAAAAACTTATTAAAAAAAGATGACTATGCGACAATTAATTGTAAATAAAAAATCTTATATTATTTTAGTAATATTAGCTTTAACTACTTATTTGATTACTTTATTTCTGTCAGTTTTTTGTAATCCTGCTCCTTTAGCTAATCTTCTGGGTTTTTTTGCATTAGTTGCTTATATAGCTACATTGATACCAAGTATATTTAAAACAGTTTTTCCTTCCCTTAAAAGTAGTAATTTTATACTATGGTTACTTAAAAAACGCCGCTATATAGGTATTAGCGCTTTCTTTTTTGGCTCAAATCATGGTTTATTAATGCTAATTCAGAAACACATTAATTTGCTATCGCCCTTAACTTATATTGAATATTTTCAAGGTATATCCATACTATTTATTTTTAGCCTATTGGCAGTAACGTCAAATGATTGGAGTGTAAGAAAGCTAAAAAATAACTGGAAGAATATACATCAGTTAACTTATTTAGTCATATTTCTATTACCTTGGCATGTTTTAGATAAAATGTCGGTCAAATGGAGCTATATAACACCCTTTGCGATATTGTTATCATTGATAAACTTAGTATTTTTTATATTAGCAAATATAAAAGTAAAGCTAAGAATTAAGAGCTAATTAAAGTAGTGTATAGCCAAATTCTTATTTACAGGAAATTATATGTATTGTTAATAATTTTACGAACAATATAAATATTGTTTTTTAGAAAAAAATATTTGTAGTTAATGTGTTGGTAAATTAAAAGAATTTTTTAAGGCTATAAAAAATTGAATATTTTCATTTAGTAACTACAAAGCAATCTTTCACCCTTTAAAATCACTTAATTTGTTTAAAATGCTGCTAAATACTCTAAAGGCTGATTTTCAAATTATTTTCGAGCGAGATCCGGCTGCAACCAATTGGTTGGAAGTATTGTTGTGTTATCCTGGTTTGCAGGCTCTATTTTTTTATCGGGCAGCGCACTGGCTGTATTGTCTAAAGTTACCATTAATTCCACGTTTAATTTCCCACTTTGGACGTTTGTTAACAGGAATAGAGATTCATCCAGGAGCCAGAATTGGCGCGCATGTCTTTATTGACCACGGTATGGGTGCAGTGATTGGAGAGACTGCGATCGTCGGAGACTACGCCTTAATTTATCAAGGCGTTACTCTTGGTGGTACTGGTAAAGAAACAGGTAAACGTCACCCCAGCCTTGGAAAGCATGTCATTGTAGGTGCTGGGGCAAAGGTTTTAGGAAACATCCAAATTGGTGATCATGTTCGCATAGGTGCAGGTTCTGTTGTTTTACAAGATATCCCTTCTAATTGCACCGTAGTGGGTGTTCCAGGTCGAATAGTTCGTTGTCAAGGAGAATCAACTGATTTTCTTGATCATCAAAAGTTACCAGATCCAGAAGCAGAAATGATTTACTCGTTATTTAATAAAGTGCAAATTTTGGAAAAGGAAATTGAATTATTGAAAGTATTATTGCTTCAAAACAATGATAATTCTGCAACCATTGAATTATCAAAAACTTCCTATTAAGGAAGTTTACTATATAACCAGAACTACTATTTATAGCTACGTGAAATAATAAAGTAGATTAGGAAATGCTATATTGTCTGGTGATTATTTCGCTTTTTTTGACTGATTAATTTCTGTAACATTGGCTAAACTTTCGGCGTCTTGTTTCATATAGAGAATTTATAAGGACTATTCAGAGATTTTTGCGATCTTGCAGCGTTTGCAAAACATATTTGTATGAGCGCTCTTATATAAAATAGCGATCGCACCTACAACTGATTACACCCTTTGCCTCTAACACAGCCGCCACACGTAAAATTAACGCTTCATTATAGGGTGCTGCTATCAATTGCACGCCCAGAGGTAAAGCATTTTGCTGCTGAATTGGTACTGATAAAATAGGTAAGCCAATGAAAGATAAAGGTTGAGTAAATAACCCTAAATGAGGACGAACAAGAATTTCTTCCCCGTCTAAAATCATCGTTTGTTGACCAATTAGCGGTGCAGAAATTGGTGTAGTTGGGGCGAGAATTACGTCAACATTTTGAAAAACTTCGCGCACGCGATCGCGATACCATCTTCTAAAACGTTGTGCTTGCAGATACCAACTACTAGGGATTAACGCCCCAGCCAAAAAGCGATCGCGTGTCGCTGGATCAAAATCCTGGGGACGCGATACCTTCGGTGGGCTTTGCCTACGCAATTTGTCTAAATGCAGATTTGCTCCCTCGCTAGCTGTGATCACAAAAGCGGCTGCACGAGCGCGGTGTGCTTCTGGTATTGTTATATACTCATTTACATCCAAAGCATCTGCTACCTTTTGCACTGCTGCTAAGGCTTCCGGTTCTGCACCTTTGGTAAAATAATCACCAGCGATCGCAATTCTAATATCAGAAATATCTAGACGTAGAGACGTTACATGTAACGTCTCTACAGGCGGACGTTTTGTACAAATTGGATCGCGATCGTCTTCTCCCTGAAGCACATCAAAAACTGTAGCGATATCCTGTACCGAACGAGCAAAAGGCCCAATGTGGTCAAAACTACTAGAAAATAAAGCTACCCCAGCACGAGACAACCGCCCATAAGTTGGCTTAAAACCAAAAACGCCACATAAAGCAGCCGGAACGCGAATCGAACCATTAGTATCCGAACCCAGCGTTAGCGGAACCAACCCAGCAGCCACCGCCGCCGCTGAACCACCCGATGAACCCCCAGCAACTCGGTTTAAATCATGAGGATTGTGAGTAGCACCGTAATGGGAGTTTTCCGTCACAAACCCATAAGCGTACTCATCCATATTTAAAGCACCAACCAACACAGCACCAGCTTGTTTCAGCTTGGCTATTGCTGTTGCATCTTGGGAAGCTGCTGGGTTTTCTGCATTAATTTTCGACCCCGCTAGAGTTATTAAACCAGTAATATCGAAGAGATTCTTCACCGCAAAAGGTACACCAGCCAACGCACCAGGATTATTACCTTGGGCAATTTCCCCATCAATTCGTGCTGCATCTACCAAAGCCGTCTCAGCAGTCACAGCCGTAAAACAGTTAAGCTCATCATCCCGCGCTGCTATTCGCGCTAACGCAGATTTAGTAACTTCCACCGCACTAACTTTACCTTCGCGCACAGCAGCAGCTATGGATACAGCATCATTCATGGTTCAAACACTGGTGCAGCTTCAACTTCCTCTGGTAAAGAAAAAGAGTTTACTAATTGTGCGATCGCTCTTATTCTCTCAAAATTTGCCACCACCCCATCACGATACTCATCCCTGATCTGCAAATCCAACAACAACCCCATCTGATCAACATACTCACCCACATTAAACCCCTGACTTTCCATTTCTCCTCCTCCGCGTCCTTGGCGTCTTCTCTGCGAGACGCTGCGCGTTGGCGAAAGCCTCTCGTAGAGATGGCGGTTCGTTATTCCAAATCTACAACTTCTTGCGGCAACTCAAACAAACCATCTTCCCTAGCTTCAAAATCAATCACCTTATACACAGCATCAATATTCAATTCTCCATAAATATGAGGAAATAATTCACCTATCTCAGCTTCTTCATAACGAATTTCCGGTTCCACCTTGTCAGAATCAACAAACAGCAATATTAAATCTTGTTGGTTAGGAAAAAATATATTTGCAACTTTAACTATTTGACCAGCTTTTGAACAATGGATAAAGCCTTCAGTATCCAGCGTATCACCGCGATATATGGCGATGTTTTTTGCTTGTTGCCATTGTTGGCGTTGCGTAATGTGGAAGATAGTAGTGTTCATGTTGCTCATATATAGTAATCCGATTTGATTCGTGAACTGACTTGTAGAGACACCGAATGGAGAATGGGGAATGGAGAAGAAGTAATAAAGATGTACTGAATTTTTTTCAAAAATCAAATATTAGTCCTATATGCGCCTTTGCGTGAGGTAATCATTCTATAGATTAAGTGGAATACAAACATCTGGCGCACACAAACCGGGAAATTGCAGCGTTGTTACCTCAAAAGTTTTCAAATCTACACGACGAATAGCATGATTATTTGTATCACTAATATATAAATGTGAACCCCCAGCACTCAATCCCGAAGGTTCAAAAAAGTAACTATTTTTACCTTGACCATCTTGCAAACCAGCAGAACCATCCCCCAAAACAGTTTGACAATTACCACTGGGACTAACTAATTTAATCTTGTGGTTGTAAGTATCTGCTATCCATAAATAATTCTGAACGTATTCCACTCCTAAACAGTGCTGCAATCGGACATTTTCACCCTGTCCATCAACATCACCAAAGTCAAATAAACCCCCATTACCGCAAACTGTTCTAACTTGACGCGGTTCCACCAATCCCACAGCGCGAATTGAACTAACCTCACTATCAGCAATATATAATTCTTCTCCATTAGTGGTGATACCACTGGGTTGAGCAAAAGCAGATTCAGTAAGTGAACCATCAACGCAAGCTTCCGCACCAGTTCCAGCATAAGTTTTGATCACACCAGTTTCCAAATCCATTTGCCAAATTTGATGAGGCCCCGCCATTGCAATGAACAAAGTATTTCCCACTTTCACTAAATCCCAAGGAGAATTCAGCGCCGTTTCTAAACCAGCACCGCCATGAGGGCGAATATTATGGCTTTGCTCACCCGTTCCCGCAATAGTTTCTACTATCTGGTGCTTCAAGTCAACTCGCCGCAGAGCATGATTTTCCGTATCAGCAACGTAGAGAATCTGATTTTTTGCATCAAACGCCATTCCCTGCGGTGCAAAAAACTGGGCTTCGTTAAATGCACCATCGATTAAGCCAGATTTACCAGTACCAATCAAATACAAAATTTCTCCCTCAAAGCTACTCATGACTAAACGGTGATGTCCAGAGTCAGCGATGAACAAACCCGCTGGAGTAGCCAGAACTTTACCAGGAAAAGCCAGAGGTGTAATTAATGGTTGGCGCTGTTTTTCTAAAGTCAAGCTGAGTTCTTGAAAATTAATCGTACCCTGATCCTGGTGTTGCTGAATTAACTGTTGAATTAGCTGCTCTAAAGCATCGCGATTTCCTTCACCAGAGACGGAGCCAATCACGTAACCTTCGGGATCGATGATCATCAACGTTGGCCAAGCACGCACAGTATACTCTTGCCAAACCCGGAAACCGCTGTCAACTATAACAGGATGTTCGATGTCGTAGCGCAGAATAGCTTGACGGATGTTTTCGGTTTCTTTTTCGTTGTCAAATTTGGCAGAGTGGACGCCAATAACCGTTAGGCTATCTTTATATTTTTGTTCTAGATACTTCAAGTTTGGCAGAATGTGCAAACAGTTAATGCAACAGTATGTCCAAAAGTCTAAGATTATAATTCTACCCCTGAGTTGCTTCAGGGACAAAGGTTTGTCAGTATTTAGCCAAGAGTATTTTTGTGGTAATTCTGGCGCTCTAACACGAGGAATCATCATAATTCGTAATTCGTAATTCGTAATTCGTAATTAAGACAGGTAAATTATGCTTAGTAATTTAACGTGGCTGTATCTCTTGTGAAAGGACTTGACAGACTAACCACTAAGGAGTTGTCAGCTTGGGTACAACAAGCTAAAATCCAAGCTGAACGAGGACAAGTTGTTGCTCGCATCCCATTATTAGCTTTGGCTGATCCTGGTTGGTTTGCAGTTCATATTTGCTGTGAATCGGAGCAAACTATAAATGGGGATACAGAGCGTGTTTTCCCACTGATGAGCATTATTAAAACATTTTCTCTGCTTTATCTGCTAGAACATCTAGGAGCAGAAACGGTTTTTCAGTGGGTTGGCGTTGAGCCATCAGATGCACCGTTCAACTCTTTAGAACAGCTAGTTGCCGATCGCGGACGACCACGTAATCCGATGATTAATAGTGGAGCCATTACCCTCGCGGATAAATTACCAGGAAAAGACGCAAGCGATACCTACGGTGGGCTTTGCCTACGCACTCAATTATTTTGTCAATGGCTCAATCAATTAGCCGGTTGTCAGCTAAAGTTAGATGAAGTAATGCTGACTTCAGTACGCTCTACACGTTCCCCAGCTAATCAAGCGATCGCAAATTATCTTGCCGAAATCGGGCATCTAGAAAATCCAGAAACAGCACTTGACACGTATGAGCAAATGTGCTGTTTATCTGGAAGAGTTGAAGACTTAGCCCTACTGGGAAAACTTCTAGCTTTTGAAAACAGTTCTTTGTCATCACAGCACCGCCGGATTGTCAACGCCGTAATGTTAACCTGTGGGCTGTACCAAGCTTCTGCTCAGTTTGCCGTCAAGATTGGTCTACCGATGAAATCTGGGATTGGTGGTGGACTCTTAGCAATAGTACCAGGTGAAGGAGCGATCGCCTGCTACAGTCCCGCTTTGGATACAGTGGGTAATCCTGTAGCGGGACTTGCCTTTGTCGAAGCTTTAGCGCAAAAATTCAAATTGAGTATCTTTGCTTAATTTGCCATTTTGAGATACACCAGGACTTACGCAATGAAAACATCAAACCTCGTTCGTGTAGCGGACTCCCCCTAAGCAAGCCGGAAAAAGGGGGAACCTTAAAAGCCCCCTTTTAACCAGGTAAGGAGATATTTCAGGCGTAAGTCCTAGAGCCTTGGGTTTAATGGCTCTGTTAAATCAGCTTGACAGCGCGCAGACCAAACAGCAACCCAACAGCTAAGCCAAAGAACAAAGCCAAAAAGCCGATATAAGCTATTACTCCAAACATCTATTGTTTCTCCACAATACTTCACTAAATCTATTGAATCATTAGTCATTGGTCATTGGTCATTTGTCATTGGGGATTGGGCAATGGGCATGGGGCATGGGGCATGGGGTATGGG
>NZ_JADEXR010000093.1 GCF_015206995.1 aff. Roholtiella sp. LEGE 12411
GGGGATAGGGCATGGGGGATGGGGCATGGGGGATAGCAAGAGTTTTCTTCTGGAGCGAGACTGGAGAGTGTTTTTGGCAAGTATATTAAAAATTATGATATTTTTTGAATGTAACGATAGATTACATCTAGATATATGCAAGAATCTGGAAACATTATTAACAAAAAATTTTCAGTAACTTTGCGCTAACCTGCAAATGTATTTTCGCCTTCAAACAGCAGGATTTGTTAAGCTGACTCCTTTTAGCTTTCCTAGATTTCTGATAAGAAGTAGAGAAAGATCCAAATTTCGATGAGCAACGGCTGACAATTTTTTGCTTCAGGCGCTAAGGAGCCTTTTCTATAAGCATAACTATAAGAGAGCGCCTAGAAGAGTCAGTAATACCAGACAGGGACTCTCGCATGACTATAAATCCAGCTGAATCAACTATAGAGTTGACACAACAATCATCTCCTCAGATTCTTTTCGGCACAGAAGTAAATAACAAAACTAGTAGTGAGCAGTTTCTACTGAGCATGTACGATTCTGTGCAGGCATCCATATTTGTAGTGGATGTTCTGGAGGATGGGGATTTTCGGTATGTGGCACTCAATCCCACTCATGAGCGGTGGTTGGGCATTCGCTCAGAGGAGCTTCGAGGTAAGAAACCAGAGGATATTCTTTCTCCAGTGGATGCTGCTAGGGTGCGTCAGCATTATGTTGACTGTGTGCGCTTTGGCAAAACCATTTCCTACGAACAATGCTTGCAATTCCAAGGCATTCCCACTTGGTGGAGTACGACTCTGACCCCACTACGGGATGCTAACTCCAGGATTTACCGACTGATTGGCACTAGTAGTAATATCACTCCAGCTAAGCAAGCAGAACAAGCAGGAGGACTTCAAGCTGAGCGAGATCAAATACTAGAAGCGATCGCCGGGCAAATCCACCAATCTGTAGATCTAGATACAGTCTTCCATGATACAACAAAGAAAGTGCGGGAGTTTATAAAGAGCGATCGCGTACTAATTTACCGCCTGGAGTCTGATGAGAGTGGGGTGATTATTGGTGAATCAACGGTGGTTGCTACTGGTTCACTGTTGGGAAAAAACATCGCCGATCCCTGCTTGAGTGGCAAATATCGAGAACACTATGGTAGAGGCTGCATTCAAGTTGTCGAGGATATCTATGCAGCAGGACTGCATCCTTGCCAAAGAGATTTACTCGCTTCTTTACAGGTAAGAGCTAATCTAGTCGTGCCGATTTTCTTAGAGCAAAATCTCTGGGGGCTGTTGATTGCCCAGCATTGCCATGAAACACATCAATGGCAGCAAATAGAAATTGACTTGCTCAAGCAGCTAGCAACCCAAATCGGTATTGCTGTTCATCAAGCAGAACTTCATCAGCAAATTAAGGATTTCAAAGCAGAGTTGGCATTGCACAAGCAGAAGCACATAGCTCAGTTGCAACAGGTGCAAAACTTTGAAACCCTAGTGCGACGCATGACAGAACAAATCCGCGACAGTCTGGCTCAAAGTCAGGTGCTGCAAACAGTCACTCAGGAATTAGCACAGTTACTGAACCTTGACAGTTGTCAAATCGAACTCTATGACACATACCACACACTAGTAACTGTTGCTTACGAATACACCACTACATTACCTCAGTGCCAGGGATCGACCCGACAGATTGCAGACTCACCTGAAGTGTATCAACCGCTGTTGCAAAAACAACCCTTGCAATTTTTGGAAATTGTTCCTGGATGGCAACCAAAGTTACTTGTGAGCGCACAGATGGCTTGTCCCATTTTTGATACTCAAGGGATTTTAGGAAATATTTGGCTGATAAGACCAACACAAGAGGCGTTTGAGGAATTTGAAATTGGACTAGTGCAACAGGTAGCAAGTGAATGTGCGATCGCAATTCGTCAAGCTCAGCTTTACGAAAAAAACCAGGCACAGGTGAGAGAATTAGAAAAACGCGATCGTCTCAAAAACGAATTTCTTAGAACCCTGTCCCAAGAACTGCGGACACCAATAACTAGCATTAGTCTGGCAGCCCAAACGCTCGAAAGTGTCCTCACACCCGAAGAAATATCAGATATAGAGATAGTTCCACAACTTTTGCAGATTCTGCACAATGAGTGCGGGCGAGAAAGCAAGTTAATTAATGATCTACTCACGCTCACATATCTAGAAGCCGAACCCGAACCCCCAACTTTGATCGCCATTGACTTACAAAGCTGGCTTCATCCTATAATCGAGTCTTTTCGCGACCTGACAATCTGCCAGCGACAGCAGTTAAACTTGACTGTTGAAACTGCACTCCCGCTTTTAGAGACAGATATCACCGACCTAGAGCGAATCGTTAGCGAACTTTTAAATCATGCCTGTAAATATACGCCAGCAGGCGAATCAATCACTGTGTCTGCTTACCAAACAGCGGAAGCGGTAGAGCTTAGCATCAGCAATTCTGGAGTAGAGATTACTAGCGATGAACTGTCACGAATTTTCGAGCCATTCTATCACCTCTCTAAAAATGATCCCTGGAAATATAGTGGTACTGGACTAGAACTAGCATTAGTCCAGAAAATGGTCAGACATTTAGGCGGCACAATTTCTATACAGAGTACAGCAGGTCAAACTACCTTCACCGTTAAACTCCCTAGAGCAATTCCACCATCTATTTGAGTGGTTTACAGCTGATTATTTCGCTCAATACTAGCAAATATGCCAGAAGTTTGCTATAATTAGTTTTGGTGTGGGTGACTAGCTCAACGGTAGAGCAGTAGACTCTTAATCTATTGGTTGCGGGTTCAAATCCCTCGTCACCCACTTTTTAAATACTTTCAAAGCTTCTAGATTAATAATTGAGTGGTTTTTAGGTTTATAGTCACATCTGCATAAACACTGTTTAAGCTTATACACCTCTACTACTAATTACACATTGCGATTGTTGGCATCCGCCTCATAATAGTTTTTGTAACGCTGAGTATATATAATAATCCGATTTAATTCGTGAACTTACTCGTAGAGACAGGGAATAGGCAACAGGAAAAAAGGGAGTTACAGGTGTACGCAGTTTTTTCAAAAATAAAATAGGAATCCTATAGTATACTGATGAATTGTAAATAAAAACCCCCAACCTTATTTATGAGATTGAATAAGGAAAGCCCTCCTTTTCTTCATAACTAAAGTTGGTACTGCACAATTAAATTGTTGTTGAGGGAAGCGAATACAGCGCTTCATTTTACTCATTACTGTTTTGGTGGCTGTGAATTAGTGGTTGCTAATTTGCAGCACAATTTAGTCAATACTCATTGATAAAAATCTAACTATGAAAACTAGTTAAGATTTACCATTTGTCAAGCAATTAACTTTAGTAAAATAATGCGAAATCAATTAGATTTAGTAAATACTAAAAAAAGCATAACAAGAGATATTCGATTTGATATTTTAAAAACTATAGGTATATTTTCCATTATTCTTGCCCACACCATTCCTCACAATATCCTGTTTCATTTGAGAAATTTTGATGTTCCACTGATGGTTATTGTCTCTGGGGCACTTTTTTCTTATTCTAATAACAATAAAAATTACTCTTTTTTTACTTATTTGCAAAAAAGAATCCCTCGTTTAATTGCTCCTGTTTGGTTCTTTTTGAGCTTCTTATTTATTTCAAGTTATGTCATTTTTTACTTGCTAGGAAAAGACTTTCCTTTTTCTATACAAGAACATATTCTCGGGAGTTTTTTGCTACTAGAAGGAATTGGTTATGTATGGATAATTCGTGTATTTATTATTGTGGCTATTATATCCACTCTGGTTCTGAATATATACAGAAATTGCAGAAGCAATAATCATTTTTTTGCCGTATTGATAGGTAGTTATACCTGCTATGAATTGGCATTGCAATTACTTGCAAATATTAAAATAGAAAATAACTTTTTGCTTAGTTTGATCCAAAATTACCTAATGTTCATTATTCCGTATGGATGCTTATTTGGTTTGGGTATAGTTTTGCCAAGAATGAAGCGAAAATCAATATTAGTTGTTTCAGGGATTTTCTTCATAGCTTTTTTACTAATAACTGGCTATTCTTACTACACACAAGGAGTAATTTTATTAGCGCAAGACTTTAAATATCCACCAAGGTTTTACTATCTATCCTATGGGATTTTTATGTCAATGCTTGCCTTTATGATAGTAGATATATTCACCCAAAATCATGTATTCTCTCAGCAAAATTCGGTGATAAAATTGATCACTTTCATAAGTGCATCTACTTTGTGGATATACTTATGGCATATTTGTTTCCTGTTGATGAAACAGTTGATTGAGCAAATTAAGCCAAACTTTTTTAAGAGTTATATGATATCTTTTTTGATAATTACCTTTTTATCAGTTTTAACAA
Source organism: aff. Roholtiella sp. LEGE 12411 (assembly GCF_015206995.1). Lineage (GTDB taxonomy): Bacteria > Cyanobacteriota > Cyanobacteriia > Cyanobacteriales > Nostocaceae > Komarekiella. Next base: position 4,393 of record NZ_JADEXR010000093.1, read on the forward strand.
CTTACATTCAGAAGGCAAGTATATCTAAAGTAATACAAAGAACCAAATTTGGTAACAAGAATTCAGAGATTCTTTCTACATTATTTTTGAAATAAAACGTGAAACATATTTTTTGTAGAGACGTTGCAATCAACATCTCTACAAAATTTAAAAGTATCGTGATTAACGTGAAATGGGATAATCGAGTGCTGGGTACTGGGAAAAGTTTTTTAAAATTTGGTGGTGGGTAAAAGCCCCCACCATAATTTTTCGATTTTACACCCAGTCCCTTTTACTTCTATATTTACACCACCTGAAAACCAAAGCTGAGACTAGCCCAATTATTCACATCCAACATATATGAGTCAGCAGCTATACTATTAATTTCAGCTTTGACTACACTGGCGTTATGCAAGTCTTGTAATAGGGCTTGTGCGACTTCTAAGGGATTCAATAATGCGCTAATTAGCTGTTGGTCAGCTGTGGGATACTTAGTAGTGTCTAAGGCGGTGAGGGTTGCGCTCAAGGGAGCAGTACTGAAGATTAGTTGCTGTTCACAAAAGAAGGCTGGCCCAGGAATCACCCATTGAGAGACAGCAGCAGTAGTTTGGGGTAAGGTGAGAGTTTCACCAGGGGCGATAACCAGTTGTGTGAGGAGGGGTTTGGTTTCTGGACTGTTTGGTTCTTGGGGGGGTTTCCAAGGGTAGAAGGCCACTGCTGTGCGATTATTCTTTAATCCCAGCAAGATTAAATATACTGGGCGATCGCCTAGATTTTGCACTCGATACTGCATTCGACTACCAATAGGAACTGTAGGAATGCTAAGTGATTTGCTGGTGGATTTTTCAGACTTGAGAGTTCCCGATGTTTGCCGTTGCATAATCACCCCAGGCGATATACTGTTAATGATTTCTAAGGTTGCCTTGACTGCTAAACGGGAAGAACCTTCATTTTCTGTGAGTCGCCACAACTTAGCTGCTAGTAAGGTCTGAAATTTCGGCGCTAACCGCTGCACTGCCACTTTCACTGCTTCCCCGACTTCTCCAGCAGTGTTAAGAATTAGCTCACCACCAAGGGAAAATAGACCATAGCGGCTGGGTGTTTGCTCTAGCTTACCAAGCACATAGTCAGCTGGTTGTTCCCCTGCAAGGACACTAGACACGCGAGGAATCGCAGCAAAGGCGCTTGTAGCATCTACCCGCTCGATTCTTTCTAGTTCAGTGTGCAGAGCAACTGTTAAATCAATATTCCGAGGTAAAACCCGGACTGCTTCTTGAACAAGTTGCCCGACTTGTAGGGGAGTTGTAGTACTATCAATGCTGGAGATTTGGGCTTTTGCTGTTAACCCAGTACGCGATCGCAATATTAACTGTTCTCCCGTTAAGAGTGTCAGTCGGGAGTTAACTCCATAGTGTTCCAGCACTTGGGGAGGTAGTCCTGCTAACCACAGATGAACTATTTTGCCATCTTCTTCTATTGCTGTCACCGCTCCCTGAGCACCAACGGTAATTTCTGGGAGGAAATTCTCAGTCACTAAGGCTCTTTTGAGATTTTTCTTTCCATCAACTAATGCTGGCTGCTGTTTGCTACCCAATTTGTATAGAGAACTTTCCACATGAGAGAGAATAACTTGAATTGTTGTGGCTGGGGTGGATTCCCACAAGTATTGTGTTAAAGCGTAAGTAAATAACCCAGCACTAAAACCAGAAAATAGTACCTCTGTGGCCAACTGTTTTGGGTTTGAGGTAGCAGATAGGACTAGAGTGCTAGGACTGGAGTGCTCAGTGCTGAGTGAAGGTTTAGTTTTGAGTTGTTTAAGAAAGTCCAGTTCTGCTGCTGCTAGCTGTGCTTCTACTGGTTCCTGACGAGCGCGATGCAATCTTGCTGCTTGGGCTATGCTGGGAGCGTAATAGCTAGTATCTAATACTGCTGTTACTCGGTTTGTGGGGAGCGATCGCAACAATAGTAATACAGTTTCTTCTAATAAATAATTGACTATTTTCCCGTCTTGTGAGTTTTTATCCTCACTAGCTGGCACAAGAGCATTTTGCACTGTGTCCAGTAATGTTCCCAAATTTACACGAGTGCCGTAGCCACTAAAGTGAAATACGACCACATCACCAGGTCTAGCTTGCTTACCCAGGTGATCCAGAAAAGCCGTCTCAATAAATTCTCGGCTAGCTTGTTCCTCGGTTAAAGTCAGGATATCTGAGGCGAGGAAACCAAAACGGTGAATCAAAAGTTCTTTTTGCAGTTCCACATCAGTCAGACAACCACTCAGGGCTTGATGTGGATATTGGTTAATACCTATTAATAATGCCAACTTACGTGGACTGGGTTGTGCCAAAGCTCGGTAGTAGCGATTTCCCAAAGTCAACCACTCAGCTTCAGTTACCCCCAATACCGCGAGTATTGAGCCAATCCTGTGTAAAAACGTCCGCCGTTTCATAATTAGCTATCAGTCCTCAGCCCATCAGCTAGCAGCTTAATGGGCTGAACTCTGTAGTGTAAAGTATTGTTTACAATCTGTCCTAAGCCGATACTTGTATACGCATGGCTCGTGCCAACTCAGCCGCCACTTCCGGACGAGAAAATTCTGGTGGCGGTAACTCACCCCGACGCAGCATTTCCCGGACTTTTGTTCCCGACAAGTGAACGCGCTCCTCTGGTCTGCTGGGACTAGTTTTAGTCGTTGCCATCTGCTTGGTGCGTGTACAGTAGAAAGCATGTTCAAATTTCATTGGCACAATGCCCAATTCACCAGGTGCAAACTCTTCAAAGATGTACTGAGCATCGTAAGTACCGTAATAATCGCCGACGCCAGCATGATCCCGTCCGACAATAAAGTGAGTACAGCCGTAGTTTTTGCGAACTAAAGCATGGAATATTGCCTCACGAGGGCCAGCATAACGCATTGCCGCTGGATTAATTGCCAAAATTACCCTGTCTTGGGGGTAATAGTATTCCAGCAAAATTTCATAGCAACGCATCCGCACATCAGCTGCAATATCGTCTTCTTTGGTCGCCCCTACTAACGGGTGTAAAAATAGACCATCCACAGTTTCTAAAGCGCATTTTTGAATATATTCGTGAGCGCGGTGGATGGGGTTGCGAGTTTGGAAGCCAACGATAGTTTTCCAACCCTTATCTTTAAACATTTGCCGCGAAGCAGCTGGATCGATTTGGTAGGTGGGAAACTGGGAATGGGCGTCGCGTTGCAATAGCCAAATATCTCCTGCAAGGTTGACGGAACCTTGGTTATAGAGTACATGGACACCAGGATGTTTGGCATCGTCAGTGCGATAGACATTTATTGCTTCGCGGGCTTTGTCGTAGTGATATTTTTGCGTGAGTTGCAAAACCCCGATAAAATCACCACTGGAGTTATCCAGACGAATCAAGCCACCTTCCTTCAAAGGAGAAGCTACTTCTTCTGTCACCGAAAGTGTAATCGGTATTGACCACACAAGACCGTTTGCTAACCGCATTTGCATGACTACGCGATCGTAGTCTTCCTGGTTCATAAAACCCGTTAGTGGGCTAAAACCACCGATCGCAATCATTTCTACATCAGAAACAGCTCGCTCATCAAGTTGTACTCGCGGCAAAAAGTCGGCTTTTGAGAGAAATTCTGCCCTTTGCTCTGGTGTGGCAATCCGGTTAACTAACTCTCTACTGTGGGGGGTAATGGCATCTGGATGGTGACTCAACGTAATCCCCTCTTTGCGTGAACTGCTATTGTTTCAAACTATGTACTAACTTATCAAAATGCTGGTACGAGAAGAAAAAGAGTTTGGGAAAATGAGTTCGAGACATAGGTAATTGGGGATTGGGGATTGGGCATTGGGGATTGGGGATTGGGCATTGGGCATTGGGCATTGGGGATTGGGCATTGGGGATTGGGGATTGGGCATTGGGCATTGGGGGACAAGATGAATCAATAATCTATAGGATTCCTATTTGATTTTTGAAAAAACTGCGTACACCTTTAACTCCCTTCTTTCCCATTCCCTATCCCCTATCCCCCATTCGGTGTCTCTACAAGTCAGTTCACGAATCAAATCGGATTACTATATATCCAATCTCTTTCAATGAGGCATGTTTCCATTTGTTGCAGATATCCAGCCACATACTGACTCTATACTCCCTATCTATAATCTACAAATTATCAGTCGAGTTCTATAGCGGTTCCCGCATGGGTAAGGTACAAAAAAATAATTAATCACAGGGCATGGAATTGCCGTACTTCTACCCGTTTACCTCATTCAAATGAGAATCGCTATAGTCTTGACAAATGACAAATCACGACTCTAATGAGTAAATATGCAATTAAAATGCATAATAGCTTCATTTAATAATTAAAAATATTTAGCGTGAGTGGTAATGCAAACACAGCAGACTTTTAGAATTAATGCCGCCCAACCAGATAACTTAAAACCATTTCTTCCCAAACCTCTAATTATCTCTACCCCAGTGGCTGGTTGGAATGGTTTTTATTTTGCTTATCATCGCCAATCTAACTACAAACTCCCTGAGACATCTCCTTTTCAGCACATTGTTACTATTTACAGTAAAGAGTTTCAAGCAAAACTAAAAATCAACGGACACTGGCAAAATAAATCCTATGCAGCAACTGATGTGGGAATTTTCCCGGCTCATCAAATTTCTCCAGCAGTACAATTTGAGCATGACTTAGGGTTTATTCACATCGGTATTGAACCGGCAATGATTACTCGTGTTGCCTACGAATTAGTTGATACTGATGCAATTGAAATTGTACAACAGTTGCAAACCCACGATCCACTGATTCAACAAATTGGGCTGACACTAAAGCAAGAAATAGAGACTAATGGATTTGATAGTTATCTCTATTTAGAATCAGCAGCAAATATGTTGACGGTGCATTTGTTAAAACGCTATTCGACACATAAATTCATTATTAGAGAATATAATGGTGGATTACCAAAGTATAAACTAAAAGAAGCGATCGCCTATATTAACGATAACTTAGATCAAAATTTATCACTTGCGGAAATTGCTGCGATCGTTCAAATGAGTCCGCATTATTTTGCTAGCTTATTTAAACAATCAACAGGAATTGCACCTCACCAGTATGTTACTAAATGCCGAATTGAGAGAGCAAAGTATTTACTAGCACAAGAATTATCAGTTATACAAGTTTCCCAATTAGTAGGATTTCAAAGTCAAAGTCATTTTGCTAAGGTTTTTCGCAAATATATCGGCGTCACTCCTCAAGCATTTAAGAAGGCACTTTAAATTTTTCGGAAGATTGCGCCATTTTTCGGAAGATTGCGCGAGACAAGATTATTTGATCAGCTTTAAATTAGAGAATATTCCCGACTTTTTAGAGAAGTCGGGAATTTTAACCTTTCAATTTTCATAGTCTAAGAAAATGTCACAACTAAAACCAGCAGAGGAAATGCCCGGTAGCTTTGGGCTACCCATTTTAGGCGAAACTATTAGATTGTTTGCTACCCAAGGATGGGGACTAGCCAAAAACTACGAGCGCTATGGGCCTGTTTTCAAAACTAGCATTTTAGGAACTAAACATGCAGTTTTGGTAGGGACAGAAGCAAATAAACTAATATTACAAGAAAAAGCCGACCATGTATCTTCTTACTTAGGATGGAAACCGGCTATGGAGCATATTTTTGGTCGTCCCATGATGCTTCAGGATGAGGAAGAACATCGCCGCACCCGTCGATTAATGGCTCCGGCGTTTCACGGGAAAGCTATTGCTAATTACTTTGATATTATGCAAACTGAAGTTAACAACTGCCTAGAAAGCTGGGCGAAACAGAGTATAATTGCCATTAAAAATGAATTGAATCAGCTAGCATTACGAATTGGGATTCGTCTATTATTGGGTGTTCAGCTACAAAGTGAAATTGAGCAAGTTGAACAGTTGTATAACGATTTGATGCAGGGAGCATTAACATTATTGCGCTTAGATTTGCCATTCACAAAATATAATCGCTCCCAAAAAGCTCGTCGTAAACTTAAAGATTTCTTACAAAATATTATTAGCTATCGTCAAATTCAAGGCAACTTAAAGGAGTCGTGTGACGTATTAGGATTGTTTATTGCAGCAGTGGATGAAGAAGGCAATGCTTTAGCTCAATCACAAATTATAGACGAACTGATACACTTGCTAAATGCAGCACATTTTACTACTGCCACATCCCTAACATGGGCAATGGTTGAATTAGCAAGATGTTCGCAATGGCGCGATAAACTCCGTCAAGAACTAACACAAGTTGTAGGAAAAGAACCTCTGAACCTGGGACACCTAAAGCAACTTAACCAAATGACTTACTTTTTAAAAGAAATAGAACGCCTCTATAATCCTGCCGGTGTGATACTATTGCGGGGAGTTGTCAAAGAAATTGAATATGCGGGCTATTGCATTCCTCCTGGTTGGGTAGTTATTATTGCTCAAGGATTAACGCATCGCTTAAGCGAAATTTATACCAATCCAGAAAGTTTTGATCCAGAACGCTTTGCGCCTCCCCGCGAAGAAGATAAAAAAGACCCCTTTGCTTTAATTGGTTTTGGCGGTGGCGAACATATATGCATTGGGATGGAGTTTGCCAAAATGGAGATGAAGATTTTTTTAGCAACGTTGCTGCAACGATATGATTGGAACGTGACACCAGAATATAAGACTATCAACTACCAGCAACCGCCATTTCAAGTAGAGAAAAAATTACAAGCGCAACTAAAAACTAACTTTTGTCTTTTTCCAGAGAATAAAAAACATAATTCAATATCAAATATACTCTGAGTTCGTAGTGAGGTTTTAGCCTTCAGAATGTAGAGTTTTAAGAGCTAAACTCCAGTTTGTATATAGTAATCCGATTTGATTCGTGAACTGACTCGTAGAGACACCGAATGGAGAATGTGGGGCCCCCTCTGGGGAACTCGGGGCCCCCTTTGGGGATTAGGGGCGAAGAGGCAATGGCGAATGGGGCATGGAGAAGAAGTAATAAAGATGTACTGAATTTTTTTCAGAAATCAAATATGATTCCTATGATCGATTCATAAAAAAATCCGTTGTGAATGAGAGTTAGTAAGCTATTACGCAAATAAACTTGCATATTATGAGCGTTTAGGCTGTCAAAAGTCACGCATTTCAGAGTCCATAATTACTATTGAACGCCAGTTCACTCAACGGGGGAACCCCCGCACGTGACTGGCTCCTCTGGACAACCCTCATAAGTCAATATGCAAACTTTCAGGTGTTTTAGCTTAGTACATTTAAAACTTTACACTGAGCGATAAATGGCTCACTACGAACATTTTCCTCGGTGCTCATAACTATGCCAAATATCCTTAACTGTCTTAACTGTCTTCTAGCTTTTTTAATTAGCTGTTTAACTGTCTTATTTGTCCTTGCATTTTCAGTGTATAGAGAGCGATGATAATGACGTAATCTTAACTGAATTTTCTAATCAGAAAAATGCCTATTAAAACCAGCAATAAAAAAATAATCGCTTATGTAACCAATCAAGATAAATTGTTAGTATTTACGCATACTAACTTTCCCTCGTTTGGAGTGCAAGTACCTGCTGGTATTCTTAACAAGAACGAGCATTTATCTGATGCTGTAGTCAGGGTAATTTATAATAAATCTGGTCTTAAAGGGACTAGTATTATTAAGCTTTTAGGTACTTATGAATATAAGATACCATCCGAACAAACTGAACCTGAATACTATTATTTTTATTATATCAAAGTGACTGAACCTACACTATGTAGTTGGCGATATTATGAAATGCCCTCTACAAGTGCAGATGACCCTGTATCCTTAGATTTTTATTGGATTAAGTTGGATGGATCTAATTTAGGTCTAACTTATGGTCAAGATAATAAGCTACTTCATCTCACTCGCAATGTTAAGAAAAGTAGTAAGATTGTTCAATCAGCTGATATATTTTTTTAAATGAAAAACTCCACGCACAAGGGGATGGGGCATGGGGCATGGGGCACCTGTACTCAAAGAGGCGGGGCGACTATCCCTCTACAGACACCTGGAGATGGAGTTTTCCGGCGCTTTCAATAAAATTGAGCTATGTTTATGTTTCCAAAATCTCAATATTTCAGAGATTTATAACGCACTATTTTAGCCTTGCTACGCTATTATTTAGTTCAACAAAAGCTAAACTTACTTACAGTTTACGAAGTGAAATCTTCTCGATCAAAACTTCCTCTCGCTGCTCACCATTTTTTGGTAAAAAAGTCACTTTTAAATCTTGTTGTGGTTGTTGTTCGCGTATGTCTACCTGGTCAGTTAGTTGGTCGGTAATGTCAAACAGAAGAGTTTTTGTCACCCTTTCTTTGCTGGGTAATTCAAAGAAACTGATAGTACCAGCGTAATAAATATCTTTGTCAGCAGCCGCCTCTGTATTGGGCAGGTTTACATAAACATCATAAGTGCCTCTTGGCTTTCCTTGAAAAGATACTTCAACTTCCAGCACATAGCCGTTCTCTTGATTAGCCAGCAAAGAGCGATCGCCTCCACGAGTAGTAGATAATGGAACAACTACTGTTGTCGGTTCATCGGTTAATTGGGCTTTAACTTCCTTGGTAACAAGAATTTCTTGCAAACGTGCTCTTGGTTGTTGAATGTTTGTAAGCGATCGCGGACGCACTAGGAGCTGATCGTATTTATCATAGGTGTAGTTTAGATTATAAACTGCCTTGACGACTTCTTCAGGAGTTTTGTATTCAACTAACTCCCCTTTTCCATCAAAAAAGGCATAGGGGAATTTTACTGCTGCTAGCTCTTGAGGTGTCACCTGAGAACTAGAACCCTTTGCAAGTGTCCAAGATTGCCAGTAACGGTCAATACTAGCGTGATGTAGCCAAAAGATTGGGTCAAATCCAGCAGTTGGAACATCTCCCATCAGCCCCACACCTTCATCATAGGGGGAAGGGCCCTGCCAGATAGGATTAAATTTGTCTTTGGGAAAACTACCACCTATGTAGCCATGCATGACATTGTGAGGTGATTGTTCAATCTGGCTATTAAACACGCTATAAAGAATATTTTGGTATGCCGTCCGTTTACCATCAATTAAACCTTGTTGTGTTGATGGCTCAATTGGTTGACCTGCATTGAGGCTTGCAAGCCTCAATTCTTCGTACAAACCGTTGGTTGTTTGGTCAGTAGGAAGTCTAAATGCTTCTGGCATTAATTTGTATTTTGCAGACTTACTGCTGGTGTAATCCCAATAGGGAATGGCAAAATTTGGATTATCGGAAAGGTTGCGAACAACTTGCTCAAAGTGATAAAGGTAGAGTCGATGCCAGGGTAAAAAGTGAATTCCAGTACCGGCTTCATGGGGACACTTTTGCCAATAATCTAATAATTTTTTTATCTGTGCTTGGGTTTTTGGATCTAAAGATGATGCATTGGTATAAATTGGACACAGAGAATTTTGTTCAGTCAAATCCACAGGAGAGGGAACTCCGTGAATTGCACCTTGGTAATACCAGCTAACGGGGTCTGTGCAACCCGATTCTCGGATTTTTTTAAGTGCGATTTTTAGAGACTGAAGATCTTTTTGTCCACTTCGAGAATAAACATCTTTGCGAACATACTTGGTTCGAGATGACTTAATTAATTGGGTTGACTGAGTTAACTCAGTTACCTGGGTAGATTGGGCATAAGCATTGCTTGGCGGCAGTATTCCCACAGTAGCAAATAATGCCAAAATTAAAGCGAGAATAAACTTTTTCATAACTTTCACAAACATTTGATCTGCAAATAAAATTACAGAGATCATCTAAGATGTCTCTATCTGATGGCTTGGCTGTTTAACTGAAATTTAGATTTGAAAGTGCGATCGCTTGGAGGTGGCGAAACTTCCGCACTTGATTGCCAGGGGTTGAAGGTAGAATGTACGGGTACTGATTCCTTCTTCAGTTACTAATTAAACCAGTTAGGCGGAAACTATTTATGTTTACTCCAAAAATCTTTAGAGTATTCTTAACAAATATTTAGATAATAAGTGATAAACCGTAGTATTTTCACTAAATATGTGGAGGAGTGGGCATTACAATGCTCACCCTACAAGCAAGGAACTTCGTATACCTTCATTAATGACGGTCTTAGCCAGTGAATGTGCAACTTGCACGCATCAACTTGGTTCCATCAAACTAGCGATCGCCTTTACTAATACATCTGGATCTACTGGTTTGGGAATATGCATTTGAAATCCCGCTGCTAGTGCTTGCTGCTGGTTAATTTCTCCTGCATAAGCTGTTAGAGCAATCGCGGGTACTTGTCCTCCGTGTTGAGGCGATCGCTTTCTGACTTCCCGCATGAGCATATAGCCATCTGTACGTGGCATTCCAATATCACTAATTAAAACATCTGGTATCGATTCAGACAGTGCTTCTAATGCCTCTTGTGCTGACGCCACGGCGGTTACTTCTACACCGTAGTCTTGCAGAATGAAGGACACTAAGTCTCGAATATCCGGTTCATCGTCTACCACTAAAATTTGCATGTTTAAAAAGAGTGGGGGGTCATTGTTAATGACGAAGTAGATACACGGAATTTGATGGCTTTGACGTTGGAGCAGAGTGGTGCGATCATCTCTTCAATCGCATAAAAGCTGCACCAATTAATAATCCCATAACTTGCGTCCAGTGAAACATACTACTTTGATTCACACCAACAGGGGGGATATTTAAACTGCCGATGCCATAAAACATCTGTTGTAAAAACCACCAAAATATATATAAGAAGGCAGGTAGTTCGATAGGGATATACACAATTATTAACGGCAAAATCGTATCAATTTTAGCTTTAGGAAACTTCATGACGTATGCGCCTAATACAGATGCGATCGCGCCATTCGCTCCAATCAATGGTACTGGCAAACTCGGTTCAGTGATAATTTGTACTATCCCCGTCAACATACCAGCAATCAGATAAAATCCTAAATATCTCCCATGTCCGAGAATATTTTCTACAGTCTTGCCAAAAACCCACAAAAAGAGCATATTTCCCAATATTTGGCTAAAACTACCGTGTATAAACATCGCAAAAAGTAGCGAAAACGAACGCCCAATTACAACTATCCAAGCGGCAGGATTAAAAAAGATAGCATTTGTAATTGCACTACTAATCTGATCTGGAATTATACCCCAACTGTTGACAAAATAGCCTAACTCACCACTTAGTTCTAGTTTGAGTTCCCATAAAAAGATGACAATATTAATGCCAATCAGCCAGTAATTAATAATTGGCTTACTACGACTACGAATGTTATCACTAATAGGAATCATGGATTAGTCAAGGGTCAAGGGTCAAGAGTCAAGAGTCCAAGAGTCAAGAGTCAAGAGTCATTAGTTATTCTTCCTCTGCCCCTCTGCTTCCCCTGCTCCTCCAATCCCCCACTTTCTCCACTCTCCTCAACCTGTGGCAAGATCAAAATCAGATCGCATCGCACTAAACTAAGCAAACGAGATGCTGGGAAACACACTTGTTGGAAGATACCAAATTATTAGTCACTTGGGAGGTGGGGGTTTTGGTGAAACTTTTGTTGCTTATGATACTCAATTGCCTGGATCACCTGAATGTGTTGTCAAGAAACTTAAGCCTCAAGCAAATGATCCAGTAACTTTAGAAACAGCTAGGCGTTTATTTGATACAGAAGCTCAGGTTCTGTATAGATTAGGTACTCACGATCGCATTCCCCAACTTTTAGCCTACTTTGAGGAAAATGCGGAATTCTATCTTGTACAGGATTTCATCGAAGGTCATGATTTAAGTAAAGAATTAATTCCAGGGAAAAGCCTAGACTTAGAGGAAGTAATTTCATTTTTACAAGAAATTTTAGCAATCTTAGAATTTGTCCATCAACAAAACGTAATTCACCGCGATGTCAATCCACGAAATATTCTCAGACGCCAGCCAGATGGTAAATTGATTTTAATTGATTTTGGTGCAGTTAAACAAATTACTACTCAGGTAATTACTCCCCAAGGACAAACCAAATCTACCGTTGCTATAGGCACTCCTGGATATATTCCTGGAGAGCAAGCTCAAGGTTCGCCAAAATTTAGCAGTGATATCTACGCTGTGGGGATAATTGCTATTCAAGCTCTTACTGGATTATATCCTGATGAAATAGCAAAAGATCCTGAGACTAATGAATTTATTTGGCATCATCAAACCACAGTCACGCCAGAATTTGCTGAATTTTTAGATAAGATGGTGTGCTACGATTTTCGCCAACGCTACCCTTCAGCAACAGTGGCTTTACAAGCGCTGAAAGAGTTAAGACAGCCATCCCCAGCAACAATAGCGTTGACTCCTGTTTCTGCACCGAAAAATATCAAAAGTTATCAACTGAAAAAAGGTAGATTAGCAAAGTTTTTATTGGCGATACTTTTAATTGGTATCAGCGGAGTCGCCTCAATATTTATTTTTAATCATATCAATTCAAATAATGCCACAACATTATATAAACAAGGAAATACGCTTTTTGATTTGCAACGCTATCAAGACGCGCTAACAGTGTATGAAAAAGCAGTTAATGTCAGACCAGATTATGCCCAAGGATGGAATGGTCAAGGGAAAACACTTTATAAATTAAAACAATACAAAGAGGCATTAGCGGGATATGATAAAGCAATTCAAATTCAGCCTGATTATTTAGATGCTTGGATAGGGCGAGGCTATGTATTGGGTATGTTACGGCGATATCAAGAAGCGATCGCCTCTTTTGATATAGCAATACAACTTAAAGATGATAACCCGGAAGTTTGGAACGCTAAAGGGGAAGCTTTAAGTAATTTAAACCAATATGACGAAGCAATTAAATCTTATGAGCAAGCGATTGAGTTGAATTCAGATGATTACGAAGCTTGGTACAAAAAAGGATTGGCTTTGCAAAATTCTAAACGATATAAAGATGCGATCGCTGCTTATGAAAAAGTTGTTGAATTAAAACCAGAATATGAACAAGGCTGGTATAACTTGGGAAATGCCCTAGTCAATTTACAGCGTTATCAAGATGCTTTTACAGCTTATGATAAAGCAGTACAATATAAATCAAATTTTTATCAAGCTTGGCAATCAAGGGGTAATATTCTATTAAATTTACAACGCTATCCAGAAGCAATTGAATCTTTTAACCAAGTAATTAAATACAATCCTAGTAACTATCAAGCATGGTATAATTTGGGTTGGTCGCTGCATCAAAGCCAACGCTATCAACAAGCAGTGGAATCTTATAATATAGCAGCAAAAATTAAACGAAACGACTATCAACTTTGGTATAACTTGGGAAATTCGCAATATAATTTACAGGAATACGAAGATGCGATCGCATCTTATAATAGAGCAGTTCGTTATAAATCAGACCATTACGAAAGCTGGTATAGTAGAGGCAATGCTTTATTTAATTTGAACCGATATCAAGATGCGATCGCATCTTATAACCAAGCAATTAAATACAAGCCTGATTACCAACAAGCAATAGACGCTCGCAATAAAGCTCAAAGTCAACAACAAGCCGATAAATCACAGCCTGTAGTCGTACCAATTGCACCCAATCCTAATACTACCAATCCACCATAATTACCATCGTAGAGACGTTGCATTGCAACGTCTCTACAATGCAACGTCTCTACAATGCAACGTCTCTACAATGCAACGTCTCTACAATGCAACGTCTCTATTACTACCGGACATTTACTTCTTGCAGGTTATTTCCTACCTGAAGTTGTTCCATCCTATTAGCTAAATTGTTAGAAACTAGGGAATTTTTTATTTGTGTAGAAGCAATAGTTCTTAATCCTCCCTTTTGACTCTTAGCTAACAGGCGTTGTTTTTGAGTATACTCATTTAGTTTGACTTGAGCTTGAGCATAAACTGGAGTATCTTTAGGAATCTTCCTTAAAAATTGCACAGCACCATTAAAGTCACCAATAGATGCTTGTTTATAGGCTTTATGCAAAAAGTATGTTGCTCTAATTTGCCGTTTTTCATGATACTCAGCCAGCTTTTTTTGAACTAAAGCGCCAGCAGAACTTTCTTGGGGAATTTGACGCAGATATGTTAATGCAGTGGAAAAATCTCTTACCTGCGCTCTCTGGTAAGCTTTTGCTAATAAGTCTTGTGTCTGAGCTTCAATGTTGGCGTGTGCTTGCTGCACTAATTTATCTGTTTTAGATTGCCAATATAAAATATCTGGAACTTTAGGAGCAACACTAAGTACATCTGACCATCTACCTTCATTTGAGGCTTTTTCAGTTAATTGGTATTGTTGTGCTGCGAGTTGCCATTCCTGTTGCCATTCTTCGATTGTGGCTTGAGCTTCTGGATAAACATTACTTCCAGAATGTATTGATTTTACCAGTGCGATCGCCTCTTGTAAATCCCCCGATTGATATTCTTCTGTAGCTTTATATAAAGTTTCTGTTTCTGAATATGCTGGTGAACTATTAACTAAAGAATATACACTAAAACCCATTAACAAAGAATTAGCCGCTAGTCCGACTTTCATTCCTGTTAATAGCGGAGATGTTTTTCCAGATGCAGGATATTGGTGAGAATTATCATCCTCAACGGCCAGTTCTAAGGAAACTTCATATTGTGTTTCGACAATTTGTTGTGACTGAGTTTCCCATTCCAAATGCTTGAGTACCCGTAGTACTTCAGCCGCAGACTGGAAGCGATTTTGCCAATCGTAGCGGATCATTTGGCTAAGAATAGCAGCTAGATAATCGTTAATTGGCGTGTTTTGAGAACGCCAGATAATCTCATTAGTATAAGGATCTATTTTTAATTGCAGCGGTTCTATGCCTGTTATAGCCTGGATAGCAATCATGCCTAAAGCATAAATATCACTATTAGGCTGTGTTTGACCAATAAATTGCTCTGGTGATATGTAACCTAATGAAGAAACAGGTATTTTATAAATGGGTAATTCTGCATCAACACCAAAATCAATTGGCTGGATTGAGCCAAAATCAATTAGCACTAACTTCCCATCACAAGCACGTCTGACCAAGTTATCTGGTTTAATATCGCAATGGATAACGCCTTGAGAATGAACAAACTCTAAAATACTTAAAACATCTTTTAAAAATTTGATAACTTCGCTCTCATCCCACAAACTCCCACACTCTTGTTGGATAGGAAGTTCCGCAGTCAACGCATGTCCTTTAATACACTCTTGCACTACGTAAAATAGCTCATGTTCTTCAAAACAGGCGATGAATTCGGGAATTTGGTGATGATCTCCCAAACGCTTGAGGGTTTCAGTTTCAGTAAGAAACCGTAATCTCAAAGTATCTAAATAGCTAGAATGAGAACTACTAACCTTGAGTTGTTTAACAACACATTTTGGGTTTTCTGGATCATCTATGTTTATAGCAATATATGTTTGTCCAAATACTCCTGCACCTAGGTTTTGAACAATTTGATAACGCCCTTGTAATACTTTACCGATCATGTGGTGGTTCATGAGCTGGTTACTTAGTTAGCCTTTATATTAGATTTTCTAGCATTACTCCGTGTTTCCGGAATGTCTTAGAAACAACAACACTGGAGCATTGACTTATAAAATGCGAACTTAGTTTCTTAAGTAGGACTTACGCACACTCTACGAATTCTCGGCGTTCTTTCAATTTCTTTTTTCTGGCGATCGCCTACACCGCATTCTCCAGCAATGGCGTTCTGCCCACCATAGGCGAGCACATTCTTGATTGCCTTGGGAACTTATTTGGTTCAAACGTACTATAAATTTCCTGCTCAAGTTTTCGGTGGGTGCGCTTATATTTGATGTACATCAATTGCCGTAAAGGTTTGGAGTTTAGCACCGGGAACTAGCCTAAACATATATTTTTTTGTCAAAATCAATACATTTTCCTCCTTGATTTTAAGATTGAGATGTATGGCCCTAGTTAAAAGCTCCTCTAGTGGATTTGGTAAAAACCACAGGAGTCAAATTACGACATTCAAATCTATTGTTTAAAACAGGAGATGGACTGTCATGACACAGCAAAATGCTGCCCAACTTTTTAAAGCCGTAAAACAAGACCAAGCATTAAAGGAAAGACTCAGAGCCACAGATGATCCAGAAGCTTTCGTCAGAATTGCTAAAGATCGTGGTTATGAATTTACTGTCGAAGAACTGCAAACTGAGATCAGTAAATTGTCTGAAGAGGATTTGGCAAGTATTCTCAATCCAGGGTGGGCACCTAGACGCCACATTCATCCCAGGTAATTTTTAAACTCACAGAGCAAGTGGCGCGCGATTTCTAATCGCCAGGATATATGAAAACGAACTTTTCAAACATCCTCTATTGGAAAAAAGGTTAGGGAAAAAGGATTAAATTTTCCTCTGACCCTAGACCTTTTCTTTTCTCAAACTATTGCAAAAGTAGTTTTCGCAGAAAGATTTAATACAATGGCATCCTAATGACTGTTATTCATTAGCGATCGTAAAGCCTTCATAATCAACGACTCCAGTCGAAGCATTTGGTAAATTGACTGTAGCAAGTAAGGTGGCGGTTGCAAAACCAGCACCGTTGGTTCCGGTTGTACTACCTAAAGTTAGACCTGATGCATTTAGTTCGTCTTGGAAACCCGTGATCTCATAAAGACGTCCAGTTTCTTCCCAAGCGAATAGTCTTTGAGTAGATCCAGTCACATTAGAAAATGCAAGTCCTGAATCTGAGTTGACACTCAGAGGTTGACCTGAGGAATTTCTGAGGTTAATTGGCGCAGATAGCTGACCAGTCAGCAAATCGACTTTGTAAAGCTGTGCTCCATCTCCATCAGCAGTGCTTAAATCACTAGCAAAAGCGCGAGTTCTACCAGGAGTGAGATTATCGATAGCTAGTCCATCGGCAAATTTACCAGTATTGGTAGGTTGAGTTCCTAGTCTTTCTGGAGTAGTAGGTGTGTTGTCTACGATGCTAATAGCTGGATTAGTTAGGGTAATTTTGTAAAGAGAGCTTCCTACTGGAACCCCATTACTAGCACTTCTATTCCCTGCAATGGTGTAGTGAACAATTGGTTGACTAGCTACTGAAAAGTCGCGTCCAAAGTCAGCACCCGATTCAAACCCAAAACGACGTAAGTCAGAAGGTGTACGCACTACTGGCACATTGACTGGAGCAAAGGGCTGATCGACATTATTAACAATAAAAACAGTTGGATCAATAGGTGTTGTGGAACCAGTGACCCGTGTTTCGTTAATTGCAGTTACCCTTCCAGTAGTGGGGTTAGTTCCCAAACCTTCTAAATCTGCGGTAGTGACAGTACCTGCGATAGTGACTGTACCTACTGGTCCCGTTGGAGTAATTGGCGTAGTTGTAGGCGCATTAGGGATCAGAAAGCGGTAAACATCAAGTTGCTTTCCATTACTAGCGTTTTGATCTCTATCTTCTCCAATGGTGTAACCGAAGAGTGCCATGAGAAACTGCTCCTAATTTAAATGGGGTAAACTTCTGGAGTATTCCAAATATGCAAATGCCTTATAAATGGAAGTCTAGATAACAGTTGCTACAACGAGGGAAATCATCGCAACATACTGCTTCAGCCATACAACTAAAGTCTTAAGAGCAGTCTGTGCCATCGTACTTTACTATATATAGCCGTGAATTCTATTTATTAAGCATGTTTGCAAAACTGGGGTACTACTAAAATTTCGAGCGTTAAGAGGATGTTGGAAAAGTATTAGGCGAATATAACTTGCTACTACAAAAACTAAGTCTGCCTACGCGGGTTAATGGAGAATCAAGAATTTTTAATCCACGTTTCCATAGCGTTCCCTAGGAAGGTGGGTTTTGTCTAATGTAGCCGCGACTTCTAGTCGCCAAGGCAAGTAATAAATTAGACTTTTTCAACAACCTCTTAACTTTAGTAAAGGTTTTTAGGCACAAAAAAATTACTTACACACCAGACCTATATAATATGTGATAATTACTTTTAAGCGAACTTTCGAGACGCTAAAAGAATAGAGAATTCACAAATTACTTCGGATTGACACAGTAATTTTAGACCTCTATCAACGCCTTCTAAAAGCAAATGTTTAGAAGAGTTATAGTGGACTGCTTCACCTAGAAATAGTCTATTTGACTACGATTAAAAACAAGTTTGCCATTGGTTAAGGTTTGCGGAGTCTCTGGTTAAGATTTCGTGAAGGGCCTCAGTAATTTAGAATTATTGTATTCTCACGGTAATACAGTAAAATACAACCAATTCTATGCAATGATTACGCTGAGTGAAGACTTTTCCTGCCTTTATATCGTCGAGCTAAAGTTAGTCCTAAGCTTGCAGAAATTAACAACGCAGTAATGTTTGAAGATTCGGGAATTGCTTGATTTGGCTGTGCCAATGAGGTTACATTAACTTTTAGGGCAAAGGCATCAATGCCATTGCGAAAAGCTCCTAAATCACCCCTTGTGAGTCCGACATCAAATTGTCCATTGAGTTGAGTTGCCGTACTACCAGCATTAATTTGGGGTAGATAACTAGTTTGAAATACTAAATCGCCATCATCAAACCAGCTTCCTTGGGCTGAGTTATAAGTAACAGGAGCAGGGAAATCTATTCCATTATTGATTCCAGCAAAAAAGTTACCCAGATCGAATCTCCATTCATTGACCGCTTGTCCTCTTAGTGTAGTTCCTGGACGAATAAACCCGGAATTAGATCCTGTAGTCAGAAAAAAGTTTAAATCATAGCTATTTGAGTCAACTTGTTGAAGTTGAGTACTTAACGTTAGGTTGGGAAATAAAGAAAAATTAGAATCAACAGAAGTGGTTGTTTGCCCAAAGATTAAGCCTGAAGCTTCGTGACTAGCTACTGTGCCGATTGGTGAGGTAATCAGAAAAGCTGCGTCAAACTCATCTTCTAAAACTAAATCTTGCTTGTTTGCTTGAGCCACTTCATTAGTCAGCAGAATTACACTCAAGGAAAAATAGGCAGCTGCCAAAGTTCTACGATTCAAGATCAGCATAAAGTTCCTTAGGAAGAATTGAAGTAGATATCAATTTTGTTGAATGCTCAGTCATTCTCAACTAACCAAATTTGCTGAGCATCATGTAAAGTATAAATTATTATTTGAATAAATCCGAAGTATTATTTTTTTGGGTTCTACCGATCCCCTTATGAAAAAAAAGTATTTTAAACGAGAAAAAAGAGCTAATAACAAACAAGAATATAGCGCTACAAGCTAAGTCTGACAAAGGTTAATGACTTTTAAAATTTTTTGAAGA
>NZ_JADEXR010000094.1 GCF_015206995.1 aff. Roholtiella sp. LEGE 12411
GCTTTTTGGATGGATGACAATTTCTTGAATTTGCTGAATATCATTCAATTTTAACACAAAGTGACACATAATATAGAGCGCCTAACTCATGACTGGAAGTCACGAGTGTGCGGCTTGAAGAAATCAAGAGATAGCTCAACAAACCGATACACTTGAAGATCAGAGGAAGCAATTCAAAGATGATTACGAGTATGGCAATATACCAGGTGAAGTGATTATTTACCCAGACTGCATTTTAATTGAAGCCGCGGGTTGGCAGGAGGGCTTTAAAGAAAAGCTTCCTAATGATGGCAAATACGAAGGCAAAGGGTGCTGGAAGTATCCTGCTTCCATGAAGGATACTTTCACCCAAGGGGGCTATCCAGCAATTCGTATGAAATCAAAAACTTATTCAGAAGAAAATACTTATGCGAGTACTAATTGACGATAACGGACAAAGCGAGAAAGGTAATAGACTAGAAACTTACTTGGAATATCCAGATGAAAGTTTAGTAGATGAAAGTTTAGCAAAAGATGTAGAAAGACTTATACTTGAACTTAAGTTCAATCCAATTGAAGGTATTTCAGGCTTTCGCTTATTAGAAGAGGAAATATTGCCAGATGGAAGTAGGCATATTTCTCAAGAATTTATACTTTCTCCTGATGTCTCTTACAGTCTATTTCGCCACTGGCAAGAATTAGATAATGCCTAAATTAGTCAAAGGCCGTGGGAGCAATCCCAACTCCCACGGCAACCATAGAATCGGGGGCGAAAACTACTCAAAAGGACTGCGATCGCTTGTTGATAAAAATTAAGGAGTTTTACTA
This sequence comes from aff. Roholtiella sp. LEGE 12411, assembly GCF_015206995.1. Taxonomy (GTDB): domain Bacteria; phylum Cyanobacteriota; class Cyanobacteriia; order Cyanobacteriales; family Nostocaceae; genus Komarekiella. Next base: position 808 of record NZ_JADEXR010000094.1, read on the forward strand.
TTGCTACCAAATGAATTTAACAATAAAATTCGTGCAGTCTTGCCGCATAAATCTCATTATAAAGCTCTTGGGATCAACGCTTCTAATAAGTTTGTCTACCAAGATTGCAAGTCTCAGATGTTAAGAATTGTTTCTCCTGAGACTGAACCTTGGAATAAAGAGTGGGATATTTTATTAAGCTTTCAGAGAAAAAAGAGTGATCAAGTCGAGTATGATTCAAGACTCGATTTGAAACTCTTTTATCCCGAAGATAATTCCCTAATTAAAGCGAAAATTGTGCGTGATTTAATTAGAGCAGATTACCCGCGTAGTGATATTATTACTTTGCGGTTTGCCGCTTTCCCCTCTGAGCCAGTTAATTATAAGTTTTGGGTAATTTACTCGTTTGTTGAAAGTACTTAATTTAAAGCTCAAGAGAACGAAAGAACTATTTTACCACCCTGTCAATGCGTAAGCTCTAAATACATAAAATAGAGGAATAGAAATGACGATTAACTTAGCAATTAGCAAAGCAATTAGCAAAGCTTTAGACGGATGCTCAAACGATGATTGCATACAAATTACGAACTTCAACTATTAGCCAACTACCTACACTGTACCCGAAGGTGTCAGTGTAGGTAGTTGGCCAGGGAGTGTCAACAGTAGACTAGAGTTGTAGATAGAGTTGTAGATGCAAAAAGTAAAATATTCTAAAAGAGGGATTATGCCTGAATATGTAATTCTGGAAAATGTAGTAGAACATATTTTGAAACATGTTTTAGAAGGCAAGAACAGCGAGGATTCTTATGCTATTTTGCTTGAGCACTATAGTCCTGAAGCGATCAGTGCTGCTTTAGCCTTAATAAAAGGTAGAAAAAAAGCATTGGGACTTTAGCTCGACTTTATCCATTTTTTGGCAACGCGAACATCAAATTAATTTTATTAGCTTGCTCAAACCTTCTTGGATTGTGGCGATCGCAGCTTTCATCATACTGCGCTGATTACTGGTCATAGGAAGTTCTTCGTCGCCCCAGATTACTTTTAAATCGCCATCTGCGATCGCTCGCATTAATTTACTAATATTTGGTTCCTCTCCCCATGTCTGCCCAAAGTCTAAAGCAATTTGTTCTAGCTGTTGCTTTTGCTCAGACGATAGGGAAAGAGTTACGCTCTCCCCCTTTCTGGTCATTATTTTACGTTTTCCTCAATAAGGCTGGGAATACCTTGCGAGTACAATAGCTCTCGCGTTCTAGGACTTAAAGAAAAGGTGGCTGAAGAAGATTTGGCAGAGTCTCCGTAGTATTCAATTAGTTCTTTTTTTAGTTCGTCTGCATTTTCTATCGGCACTTCCCATCTCTTCTTTAAATCATTCCATTTGCGTCCGGAAATTCGCTTTACTGCGGCAAGCAGCACTCCGAACATATACCCTAAATCTCTATCAAATTCGACCGTAAAAAATAGCAATTCGCCATTAACATTGCCTGCAATAGCAATTTTACAATCGGGTTTTTCTATCAATTCGGGAAGCTCACGCTTCGGGGCGCTGCTAATAACATCCACTGCATTAATTGGCTTTGGAGCAGAAAAATTGCGCGGTACTGTATCAGGAATAATATCAGCCCAAATAGCAAAGTCTACCGATAGAAGAGGCCTGCACCAATACCGTTTACCGTCTCTAGCAAGAAATGAACGATACTCTGCATAATCGTCCATGATTGGATCGTTGTTTTGCGATTCAAAATCTTTCGGCTTTTCTTCCCCGCAAACTTCAACACGTTGTTTTTTTCCATTGGGGAGATAGGCATCTCCTTCAAAATGCCCTTCATCGCCTCTGAACTCATGGGCATTTTCATCATCGATATCGCTTACCCACTCGATATTCAATAGTTGCGTTTTCTCAATTGTAATCAAACTATTTAGATTTTCTGATTCTTCTATAATTTCCCCATCTTCTACTTTTATGAAATTTATCCTTCTTTTTCTCCCACCGAAATTAGCATCGCAGATTTCGTAGATGCCATCTTCAGAAATTTTATAAATCTTGGCGACTTTGCTGCTGCTGTACTTATCTTGTATAGCAGCATTTAAAAATTTTTTTTCACCATTTACTATTTTTGCTACGTAGCCAGGCTTGCCCGCTGCCCGCATATCATCAACTTTGATTTCCACCATGATAAAATATCCTTTGAAAACGTTTGATTGAGGCTTTGGGGTCGCATCCCTTTGCCTCATATTTATATTTTATTATTTAGTTTTGTCCGTAGTCAACAGAAAAGTGTCCGTACAAATAGGTTGCTCCAACTCTTAACAAATAGGCGGCGAAGCGGAGTATCTGCCGCTGCCTGCAACAATCTGAGTGGCTCAACGAGTGGATTTGTGGCAGTGGCAGATACCGCCTATTTGAGCGAAGCGGTTAAGAGTTGCTTGAGTTACTGTTGGATGGAACAACGTCACTGAAATTACTACCAAATCGGACATACTACAATGAGCGTAGAGAAGTAAGGTAGTAATCAGCTTGTCATCAAACTTATTCATCAAGAGAATTGAGGAAGAATACCAGTTTTTTTGAGGGTAGCTATATTAATTTAGTGATTCTAGTCGGGAACATTCCAGTCTCGCTCCAGATTTTTCAATGACCAAAATGATTTTTATCAATAGTTATGAAGCTAACCCCAGATGCGTGGTGCGATTTATGAATTCTCTGTAAATAAACCAGTTTTTTTCGGAACAAGACACCTCGCAAGCTGTATATCCCTACATACCGAACCACCTATACAGTAATCGGGGCATTGAATCTATGAAGCCCCATGTAAATTTATCCCTCTGCTAAAGCTGCTCTCTTGTCAAAACTTGAGAGCAGTTTTGTATTGTCAGTGTCAGTCAGCAAAGCGCGAGCGCTTTCTTCCCCTCCCTGATTGGCTCAATCTGCAAATCCTTCAGCCTTGTGTAAAGAGCAGAACGGGCAATGCTGTAGCGAGAGGGGAGTTGAGATAAAGGAACGCGATCAACTTCCATAGCCATGTGTCCTAGACTGTCCAGGACAAATATTTTCCTTATTAATACCATGCCTCTAGACAAAATGCCGCCTAATAGCAAATCTTGCAAAAACAAATGCTGGCAGTACCAAATCGATGTCAGATGCGATCGCAAGTCATGATCAGATGGTCAATTGCCCTGCCTTTATTGGTACAAAAAGCTGATTTTTGGGCAAAATAGTAGAAGTACTTTTGACAACATATATCTATATGACAGCGCATAGCGAAACCCAAAAAGCTGTGAAGGCAACAATTTATTTGGGGAATATTCCACTTGATGTTTATCAAATGCCGAATGGAAGCTACAAACTGTACGTGGAATCGGTAACAGATGCGATCAAAAGACCCAGCAATGACTTGTTGCGTTTTTTGGAAGGAAAATCACTACAAGCACTGCCCTATAAGAATAGGCAATTACTGCAAGAACCAATGATTGGTGTAGAGGGATATGGAGGATTTGTCAAACCTATCCCCATAGAACTCGCAACGGTCTATTGGCTTTATCGTGCTGTCAAAGGTAATGAGATAGCACAAGCTCTGATTCAAGCATCTCTAATGGAATCTATTGAAAGACGAGCAGATACAGCATTTTTATAAGAACGGACGGAAGAAGAATACAACCAAAAGTTCGGTGAGAGGTTAGAAGAAATTCTAGAGTACAACCGAGAGGAAGTTCAAGACAGAAGACTACCTGGAGATTCAATCTATTTACCTCGTAGAATTAACTAAATAATAAATTATAGGTATAATTTATTGCTGGTTACATTTTTAAAAGCTAAAAATGCTGGGATAGTTGCTATACAACGATAAAAACTTCCTACAAAAAATTGTTGTATCAGTAATTTTTGTAAAATTTTTGTAAAATACCGATCAGCAATAATTTTCTGTAATCATATTCTCCAACGAATCCAGAAACTTCTGCACTGATTCCTCCAATCCACAGCCCTTTGGGCATGAAAACATCGGAGCGGGGCGTTATTGCGAATTGGAGATGACTGCTAAACAAATTAAGTTCAGCAATCCTATCAAGGAAGAAAAATTATTCAAACAGAAAAATTGGTTTTTATTGAGAATTAAAGCCCGATCTAACAAAATCGCACTGCTCCCTTATTCTAGTAGCATTCAAGCTTTCAAATTAGTGGTTATATACCAATAAGATAGTTAGGGATTAAATTTTGGAAAATTTAAGATCAGTCACTCGCTACAGAACAAAGCCATATTCAATCTTTGAGGAATTAAATATCATGTTATTAAAATGTAAATTAAATTCATATAATCATGTTTATACTTCCTAAATCTTATTCCCAAAGATAGATATTGTTAGCTTTATTTATGATGATTAGTATTGATTTATTCTGATGATTTGGTGTTGCTTAAGCTGTTCATTGCCTAGTTTTGCAGATTAATATCCAATTTAAATGCGTATCACGCTAATACAAACATGAATGTATCTAAACTGACTAAACTTTAGATACTGATAAGATGTTGAAAGCAACTCACGCCCCCTCCAAATTTCCCCCATCCTGTAGCCCTACAGCAGCACGCCTCACATTCGCTTTTCCCCGCTATCTGTAGCGCTACCAGCTGCTTCGCTTCAGCAACTGACCCGTGACGCAGTTCGTGGATAGCTTGGTGTAAACCTGTGTGGGCATTAGTCGCATCAGTTATCGCTGTCTGTAAGGTTTGAGGACTCATAAACATTTCCGAGCTTTTGATGAAACTTTAAACTCATAGTAGTCACCAAGATGTTTCTAGTCAACTAGGAGATTACAATGTGAGTAAGAATGATAAGAGCAAACTGATGATTTCTCTCGATTCTGTTGACAGACTGAAGTGGAGTCCTGACCTGGGTAGACGCTTACAATCTTTACGTGGTGACGTTCCCATGCGAACCCTTGCCGACAAAGTTAACAATAATGGTGTAACTTGCACTTACCAATACATTCATAAGTTAGAAGTAGGTAAAGCTGAAGCAGTTTCCACTGATTTAATTGTAGCTATCTGCAATGCCCTTGATGCCGATTTTAAGCATCTATTTCCGGCTGTATACATTGACCCGTCTGAACTTCTAGCTATTTTACAAAAAAATGTCGCCTAATAGTTGACGTGTCTACTGGGAGTTGATAAGATAGAAAAAACAAAAGGCGTCGCGCAAGTTTCCTAGGCCGACACGACACCCTTTGTGAAAACCTAACCCCTTGTAGAGGCAGGAATATCAATTATGACGCATCCAACGTATACACAGCAAGCGCTTTCCCGTTACAGTCTCTCCAAACTTAAGAGAATCGCCGCTGAATTAGGCGTTACACCCACTCTTGACAAGAGAATTGCTGACACCTGGGTAAACGCAATCCTCAACCACCAATCCACCCAACTTCACAAAGTTGACGAACAAGCGATCGCTCCAGAGGAATTAACCCCAGTCGAGATATCTTTCTACGATCACGAATACTACAACGGTGACAAACTTGTAGCAGCCATCACCTACGAAGATGACCTAACCCAACCTTGGGTAGTCATGGTGAACGGTGCGGAAATCCATCGTGCCAACACTTGGGCGAAATGTCATAACTTCATTACATGGCATCATAAAGACGGCTCATTACCAGTGCAACAAGAAGCACTTGTCCAGGGAGCTCTTAGCATGGGAGAGAATATTTCCCCTCTGCACCCCGCACCCTGCCCCTTGTCCTCTTCTACTACTGGTAATAAAATCATCGCACAAGTTGCCGTCGAATGTGAAAAGTTTGAGTTGGAAATATTGGACGACGGCATTTACCGCGATAACGAGAAACTAGGCGAGGTGGGATGCACTAACGGTAATTGGTGGTTTATCCGTGCTGGGGAACAGGAGCGAGTAAAGAGCGATTCTGCATTGGATGCAGTTTGGTGGTTATCGATGGTAGATGTGTCATTTGCTACTAATACGGAATCATTTTTAGACAAACCACTGGAGCAGATGACTGGTAATGAACTCCAACAGCTGCTGGAGAAAGGGGAATTAGTTGCAGCGTAAAGAGGCAGGGGTGCAGAGGGGAAAGAATCTGTACAAATCTCTCCTCTGCTTCATTGTCCCTTCATTCACCAAAATCACAAATATGCAAACAATATCAATTCCTTCCGGTTGGGACTATCCTCAGTTTACCTTTGGGCAACGTACAAAACAGGGCATCATCGTTGGCATGGTTTATTACCAAATAGGTACTTACTTGGCTGAAGAATTTGGCGAAGGTTGGTATTACACCGTTTCTCCCAACAAACACAGTGAAGAGTTACACCATTATCTAGAAAACGAGCTTACCCTACTATCTTCAGAAGAATTACAAGCGCGTATTCAAGCTGAGATTGACTGTTATAGACAGCAAATCAAAACCCTCACTCAGCAATTATTAATCGTCAAATAATTTGGAATTTAGGAGTAATAAATCATGTCTCTTCCAAATCTGTATACATTAGTTGATGCGGCAAAATTCATTCTTAGTGAAATAGCCAAACATCCTGATTTCCTCACACTTGAGTATTACCCAGATTTAACTGTTGGCGATGCTCAAACTGCACTTTCTTATTTGAAGCAAGAGCTAGAGGATAATCAACAGCCTTCGATTGTGCCAAAAATTTCTACTAACAACAAGTAATCGTCTGAATTATGTTCACCCAGACGGTTAAAGCACGCGATTTTCTAGCTAACACATTACAACAGCTATCACTTCAATACAAACAAACTAATCATGGAAACCATCAAAATCAACAACAGCGTTTTCTTAATCCCTCCATCGCAACCCAAACTACAAGCTAATTGTGCGAAGGAGTACGGTCAATTTCTTCTCGATTGTCCCCCCAAACTCACAATCCTAGAAGCACAAGCAGGGGGGTATTTAAAAGGTAATAAGGCTGACTTTGCAATCGCAATTTCTAGACCAGATCGAGTATTTACGATCAACGAGAACTTCACCAACGAACCCTTCACTGAACTTTGGGTGATTCCTGTAGCTGGGGAACTCAAAGATCAATTTAAGGGCCCAGCTTCCATGCTGCTTTGCTTTTTGATGCACCGTCGCAGCAAAGATTCATTCGCTGGACTCTACAACCATTTTGCCCATCGTGCATTTCAAAGGCTGCGAGCCGATGCGCGTGATGGCGATTGTTGGTGAATTTTGCATCATCGTTGTCGGGGAAGTGGTGGTTCTCCCACTGGTCTGGGCGGATGCCACAGAAAGCGTCGAAGCTAGCAGAGAAAGAGACAGAGCGGTTGTGATGAATGGTTTCATGTTCAGCAAAGTAGCTTTGGAACGTTCAGGGCTTCGGGGGCGCTTCTACGCCCGAAAAGACCAGCACTGCGTCTGGTAGACGTGCCCCACGAATCTGGATCGCCGAAACAGACCGGTTCAGTTCGGCGAGTTCGGCAGGCGTGAATCGAACGGCTGCCGCGCCGATGTTCTCGATCATGTGGGGCATCTGTGTCGTGCCGGGAATGGGCACGATCCACGGCTTCTGTGCCAAGAGCCACGCCAGCGCGATTTGGGCAGGAGTGGCTTGTTTCCGCACGGCCCAGGTTTTGACTAGATCTACGAGCGCCAGGTTGTGCGGCAGATTTTCGGGCGAGAACCGGGACTCAACACCGCGAATGTCACCGGGAGCGAACCGCGTCTGGGCGTCAATGGCACCGGTCAGGAAACCCACACCAAGCGGACTCCACGGAACAAAGCCGATGCCCAGTTTCTGGCACAGAGGGATTACCTCTTCTTCCGGCCCACGCCACAGCATCGAATATTCGTTCTGAACGGCGCTCACGGGCAACTCGGCATGAGCACGGCGCAACGTGTTCAGCCCCATCTCGGACAGACCCCAGTGCAGAACCTTGCCTTGCGCCATCAACTCCTTGATTGCGCCGGCGACATCTTCAATCGGAATCTGTGGGTCAACTCGGTGCTGGTAGAGAAGATCGATGCGATCGGTGCGGAGGCGCTTGAGCATACCCTCGACTACCCGCTTGATGTGTTCCGGGCGGCTGTTGAGTCCCGGACGGCGCTCGCCGGTTTCCTGATCGATGTTCCAGCCGAACTTGGTTGCGATCGCGACCTGATCTCGGAACGGAGCCACGCCTTCGCCCAAGATTCGTTCCACCTCATGCGGCCCGTAAGCCTCCGCCGCGTCATAAAAGGTGACGCCCCGGTCAAAGGCTGTCCGAATGATATTGAACATCTCAGACCGGGTGGGGATGGTTTGTTGATAGGCGCGGCTCATGTTTTGGACGCCAAGGCCGACGGCAGAGACTTCCAGGGTGCCGAGCCTACGCTGGGCGCCCAGCGTGGATTGCGGCGGTGTGTTGGCGCCCGGCGTCTTCTGGTCCAGCGCCCGCGCGATGTTGCGAGGCAGCAATGAAGTTGCGGCCAACGCAATGCCGGCACCAAGCACTTGACGGCGACCGGGCAGAGCGGGGTCGTGTTTTCCATTTCGACCTTTTCGTTTTTGCATGATTTTTCCTTTAAGGGCAGTTAGCAGCTCTGCTATCGTTCGTTGTTAAACGCTATCTGAGCCAAATTAAACGGGAGCGTAGTGATCTTAGGTATTACGTTTTGCAGTACCCAGCATTTTCACGATTTCCGGATCGCGATGGTCGAAAAAGCTGCTAACCTTCGTGTCTAGCGAGATAATCGCATCCATATCTTCAGGGCTTAACTCAAAATCGAAAATGTTGAAGTTCTCAATAATCCTTTCCTTGCGAACGGATTTTGGAATCACAACGACTCCTCGTTGGGTCAGCCAGCGCAGAATTACTTGAGCAACGGTTTTCCTGTATTTCCCAGCGATCGAAAGCAGCAGTTCATTCTCGAAGATATTATTCTTGCCTTCAGCAAACGGCCCCCAGGATTCAATCTGAACATTGTTTTCCTGTAAAAACTTCTGGGTTTCAATTTGCTGATTGAAAGGATGGGTCTCAATTTGATTGACCGCAGGAATTACTTCGTTATGAACCATCAGATCCATTAAGCGATCGGGTTGGAAGTTGCTAACACCGATGGCTCTAATCTTGCCTTCTCGATACAGTTCTTCCATTGCTCGCCACGAGCCATAGATATCGCCGTAGGGTTGATGAATCAGATAGAGATCCAGATAATCCAATTGTAATCTTTTGAGCGATCGCTCAAACGCCTTGTTGGTACTTTCGTAGCCAGTATCCTGAATCCAAAGTTTAGTGGTGACAAAAATCTCGTCCCTGGCGACACCACTTTTTTCAATGGCTTTGCCCACGGCTTCTTCGTTTTGATAAGCGGCGGCGGTATCAATCAACCGATAGCCCGCATGGATTGCTTTATATACGCTTGTTTCACACTCTTCGAGGTCAGCGACCTGGAATACACCGAATCCTAAAATGGGCATCTCAACGCCATTATTCAGTACAACCTTTTGCATTATTTCTCTCTAATTTTTGCTGTTTTCTTAAATGAGCCATCATTAAACCTGCGATAGTTCGTGCTTGATCTCTGTCATCCGCTTGCAACCAGTCATCATGAGTCTGGTCTAAGAGGCGGTTATGCCAGACCCAAAAACTGCAATCGATCCTTAGCGACCCGTCATTTGCTCCAGCTTTTCGGGGTATCTCGCCCCTTGCACTGCGATCTTGGCGGCGGCATCATCGATTTCGCCAAGATCGGCAGGCGTGAGTTCGACGGAGACTGCCCCGATGTTTTCCTCTAAACGATGCAGCTTTGTGGTGCCTGGGATGGGTATGATCCACGGCTTCTGAGCCAACAGCCAGGCGATCGCAATCTGAGCAGGTGTCGCCTCTTTTCGTTCTGCAATGCTGCTGAGTAGATTAATTAGGGCCTGATTCGCCTTGAGAGCCTCGGTTGTGAAGCGAGGCAGGGTGCTGCGGAAGTCGGAACTGTCGAAGGTCGTGCTTTCGTCCATCTTGCCAGTGAGAAAGCCCTTACCCAACGGGCTGTAAGGGACAAAGCCAATGCCGAGTTCCGATAACGTCGGTATTACTTCCTTCTCAGGAGTCCTCGTCCACAGGGAGTATTCGCTCTGGAGAGCAGTGACCGGCTGCACCGCATGGGCGCGACGAATCGTTTGCACTCCTGCTTCCGAGAGTCCAAAGTGCTTCACCTTCCCTGACTGAATCAGTTCCTTCACCGCTCCTGCCACGTCTTCAATCGGTACATTCGGGTCAACCCGGTGCTGATAGAGCAGGTCGATTGTCTCGATCTTGAGGCGCTTGAGCGATCCCTCCACGGCCTGCTTGATCTGCTCCGGTCGGCTATTCAACCCGGGCGCACCCGTCATTCCGCGCGGATCGGAATTAGGATTAATATCAAACCCGAATTTGGTGGCAATGACCACTTGCCCACGGAAAGGAGCAAGGGCTTCCCCCACAAGCTCTTCGTTGGTGAACGGGCCGTAGACCTCGGCGGTGTCAAAGAATGTCACGCCGCGATCAATGGCGGCCCCCAGAAGGGCGGTCATTTCCTGTATGTCTTTGGGTGGGCCATAAGAAAAGCTCATTCCCATACAGCCCAGACCGATCGCCGAGACTTCTAAGTTGCTTTTTCCAAGTTTACGTTTTTGCATAATTTCTCCTTTGAGGTGTCATCAGTTGAAATACATCCGGGTTGTCCGCCCTATCCTGCTGGTGACTGTGAAGTGTCATTTCGAGCCTGCTCTTTGATGCGTTGGATCGCAGCGTTGAATCCGTCAGGCGTACTGCTGGAACCTGCGAGGCGATCCACTTTTACCTCGTCGATGCGCTTCCCGACAACGACCACCGGGATCGCGGCAGCAAAGCGGCGCTGCAAGTCGAGGGATGTCGGGTTCGTCGCATGAGGAGTAACTCTGACGCTGGTGATAACGTCGTCGACCAAGGTGACAGTCACCGTGATAGACGAGGGGAGGCCCCCGTATTGACCAGTCGCTGTAAAAACGCCATCTTCGTAGGCGGAGTCTTCACTCATTGCCCATCTCGAACGGCTGACACCGGCACCAGAGGCAGAGGTCGAGCGCTCGACTGCCATATCCGTCGTCGAGCATGAGGCTATGACAAGGGACACGGAGATCCCTGCTAACGTCGTGACTATAATCCGCTTGCTCAGGGTAGTCATACCTTCTCCTTGTTAGTTGGTTGGCTGTGTCGTACAGTCAAGCATTCTGCTGCGGGTTGCGCTTTCACGAGAATATCTCGCCGTCGAAGTTTTGCGATATCTCAGCGCGGCCATCAGCAAACATCCGCACATACGAGAACCGGAAGACCTCTGCCAGATGCTCCGCCCTTGTGAAGAAGAGCGCCGTCGCCAGTCCATCGGCGATCGCAGCCTCATCGGCGACAACCCACGTTGCGACCACATCACGCACCGGGACGCCCGTCCGGGCATCTAGTACGTGGTGCAGGTTGTCGCCCCAGGTGCGTCTGCTGACCGCAGATGCACACAGCGCGCGGTCTTTCAGGTTGGTCACGCCAATCACCATCTGGGGGGCGAACGGGTGTTCAAGCCCGACTTGGATGCTGGACTCACCCGAATGACGAATGTCTCCACTACCGTCGATCACGAACTGGGTGAATCCGACCTCGCCAAGAATCTCAGAGATAATGTCCACGAGGTAGCCCTTCCCCGCCGCTCCGACATCGATCACGAGTGGACGCCGCGTGATGAGCGATGTGCCGTCCCGGATGATGTCCTTCGACCAGGTAGCTTTCCCTCGATTGTGCGCCTCGGCTCGCACAAGGTCGAACGCGGGCGTGAGCGAGTACGTCTGGTCGTAGCCAAGGAGTTCGAGGTCGCGGCCAACAAGCGGGTCTACGGCACCTGCGGTAGCCGTGTAGAGCCGTTCATAGAGATCGAATAGGGCAACCGAGTCGTCGGGGAAGTCGAAGCAACCACCGTCAGAGGCGGCGGCAACTTGAGACACGAGGGAGTCCGGGCAAAACCGCGAGTACGTGGTGTCGAACGCTTCGATCCGTTTGAGAATCTGCTGCTGCAACTGCCGTCCCAACGGCTCGGGGGTCTCAATCTCCCATTGGGTTCCGATGGCGTCGAACGTAAACATGGTGGTATCTTGCTTCAGCGATCAATCTGGGCGGGCTTGAACGTGACACTGGCGCCGAGCGTCCGTGCTGGATCATACGCCTCGAACAGGAGGTTAATGCAGACAGTGCTAGTAAAATACTCAGTCGATCCTTTGGCGGAAAGCTGTGAGCTACTTATTTTGATATCCATTTCCATTTTCTTAATTCCTTTACTTGATGCCATTTCGGTGGCTAGCAGGCAAGTTTCTTGCCTAATCAAAACTAAGTTTTCTCTTAAATAAAAATCTAGAATGTTTATAAGACGCCGAAATCATTTTTCCTTGCTTTAGCTTCATTCTAAGAATACTCAAGGGCAAGCAATAGAATGATCGTCTAAGATTGTTGTACAATCCTGCAAACTTAGAAATGAACGCTGCCGAAACAAGTGAAAAGTCCGATATGGATTTGATGAACGACCCACACGCAAAGCGGGAAGCAGACAGAGCGCAAGCCAACAGAGACGAACTGAAAGAACGGATTGCACAGGCTATTCGTCAGGATAGGACAATTGAGCCGCACAAAGGATTGCACTTCAACCGCTCCTCCTCGCCTTCGGAATGCGTTCATAGTGTCTCTATCCCTGCCTTTTGTGTGATTGCTCAGGGCAGCAAAGAAGTTTTTCTGGGCAGCGATCGCTATCAGTACGACCCAATGCATTATCTGCTTGCTACGGCCGAGCTACCGATTGTCAGCCAAATTCTGGAAGCGTCTAAGAAGCAACCGTACCTTAGCCTTCGCCTCGATCTTGACCCCACCCTCGTTAGCTCAGTGATGGTCGAGGCAGGGTATCCCTCATCGCGCAGCCATTCTAATGTGAAAGCGATTGACGTAAGTCCGTTGAATACAAATCTATTGGACGCTGTGGTGCGGCTCGTCAGGCTTTTAGATTCCCCGGCTGAAGCTCATGTTCTCGCACCACTGATTAAGCGGGAAATTATTTACCGACTCCTGATGGGAGAGCAAGGTAATCGGCTCCGTCATATTGCAGTTCTGGGTGGCTACACCTACCATATCGCTCTTGCTGTCGCGCGACTTCGTAAAGACTTTAACGAGCCGATCAAGATTGAAAGCATCGCACGAGAGATGGGAATGAGTATCTCAGGCTTTCACCATCACTTCAAGTCTTTCACTGCAATGAGTCCCTTGCAGTTTCAGAAGCAACTGCGGCTCCAGGAGGCTCGCCGTCTGATGCTGGGGGAAAGCCTTGACGCTAGCAGTGCTGCTTACCGAGTGGGGTACGACAATGCCTCACACTTCAATCGAGAGTACAAGCGGCTCTTTGGTGCACCACCGATACGGGATGTGGAGCGCCTGCGAGAAGCTGCTAAGGAGACTGCTAATTCAATATGATCTCCTTAAGATATCCTAATCTTGCCAGAAATCGTTAAAACATTGTGGAGACAGATATGTGTAGCGCACCGTATACTGAATGTTTTTGTGTTCTAGACAATACTGAATAGGTTATATATCGTGTCCATTTTCCCACCGATTTGCAGTGGGATAAGTCACGCCTAATGTTGCGGCGAATTGCTCTTGTGTTAAAGCAGTACAAATACGGAGTTCTCGGATGAGCTTCCCAACTTCTGGTTGGTTGATTATCAAAGGTTTTTTGATGGTCATTTAGCTCAATTCCTACTACTTTATGTGATGAATGATATATATTTAATTACATCGTAGTAGTGGTAAACCTATATTGTAAGTTCGAGAATATACCGAATATTTTAATTAAGTTCGTACTGCTTACGTAATTATGCAATTGCCAAAATTGTTCAGGGTATTCTCCCATACTCCAACTCTAGAAGCGTCAATAATTTCTCTTCCATAGCAGTAAGATAAGCCCGATTTAGCTTCCCCAATGACTGCAACAGACTTTTGACTGTCACCTCCAGCGAATCGGAATACACCCGTGTCATGCGATCACACACCAACCGCATCTGCTGACACTCCGCAGGCAAGTAATCGTAAGACTTCAGATGTTGCAACCCAACCGTGTGTTCGCCATCCCACATCCTCACCGTGCAACTGAACTCATTTACTTGGCTGACAATCCCCCAGCAGCCACCCTTTCCCCTGAGTTCTGGATTATCTTTGGCTAAGATTTGGCATACCTCGCCTAATTGATAGGTGTTAGGTACTTGAGTACGTTCCATTATTCGCTGCACCGCATCTTTGACAATGCGATGAGATGGTACTTTCCCGTTGGCAGACTCTACAGCTTGCTCCCATGCTTCGGGCTGAATGTCCGGGTCTAGCTTGGACAGTGGCCTGATTTGCCACTCATTCGTCGGCAAAATGTGATCGTTCCGATCACATTTTTGCTCTAAGTTATCAAATATTACTGCTGCATCCATTAGAAGATAAGACTGGCGACGATTATGGCCAAAGCGATCGCGGCAATACTCCTCAAAGGTTTTGTGAGTAGAGCGATAAAGCCGTCTGTCCCTCAATTCCGTCAGCGCTTTCCCCGCTTCAAAAAACGCCCGTTCCACTTTCCTTTCCAAGTGCAGGCGATCGCTTTGCTCCTCTTGGGTCAACTCTGTTACTTCAACAGCAGTAACCGTAATTGTTGCTGTAGCAGGATTCTCTTCAAGGGAGATATCCTCAAGGTCAAGGTCATCTGGTAATGTGCTGTCATCAGATGCGGCAGGGGTGGCTTTTTTCCGTCTTCTAGAAGGTGGCTTATTCATACTTCCACCTCTTGAACAGCACTTGAAGAGTCAACTTTCAGGGTCTTGTCTCCAGATGGCTCTACTCGTAGCAGCTTCCAAGCATACTTTTTCTCCATATTGCGGCACTCCTCTTTCCTCTGTTGCAGCGTGCCGTGACTCTGGTTTCTCTTCTTTATTCATGCTTTGCTCCATTCCTTGGGGGCAAAGACAAGACAGCTAGGTTAACTTTTCTAAAAGCAAAAGCACTCATGATGCCTCCTTGTCAGGTAATAACCAAAACACCTGAGCGTTAGCGTTGTCTGACTTCCCAGGATTATGGGAGTGCCTGTTCTTGGGTTTTTCTATCGCTACTGATTGAATATCGGCATATCCTGGATCACCATCGCCATCATAAGTGTAGTCAAACAAATCTCCGGGTGTAATGATCCGCTCATCGCCCTTTGCGTGATAAGCCTTAGTTAAGGCGTTGCACAAATTATTCAAAACTCTGCCGCTAATCTGCTCAATCTCATCAGCGTTTTTCAGCTTTGAAATGGACGTTGGGTGGATACCTGAAAGAAGAGCAAGTTCTTTGTTGCTAATTTTCTTCTCTGCCATTAATATTCTGAGCCGCCAACGAATCATCTTTTGAGAGTCTTTTTTTCTTTTCCTTACTCTCATAGTTTCCTCCACTAATGCTTTTATAGCTAGATCGCTTTTTACTTAAAGCGATTCACTTTAATATAGCAAGGATTATGTTTAAAGAATCAAGCTTGACATTAATATAGCAAGCTCGCTATATTAATAGGTAACAAAAGGCGATCACCCCTCTCTCGCAAATTGGAAGCGATCGCCCTTTGACCCTTTAACAGGAACTACTATTATGACCTATCAAACTTACTCACAGCAAGCGCTCTCCCGCTACACCCTCCCTCGCCTCAAAAGAATCGCCGCTGAATTAGGCGTTACACCCACTCTTGACAAGAGAACGGCTGACACCTGGATAAACGCAATCATCGCCCATCAATCCGCCCAACTCCACAAAGTTGACGAACAAGCCACAGCCCAAGCCCAAGTGATCGCTCCAGAAGAATTAAGAACAGTCGAAATATCCTTCTACGATCACGAATTTTTTGCTCTTTGCAAGCTGATAGCCAGCATTACCCACGACGATGACCTAACCCAGCCTTGGGTGGTGATGGTGGAGGGTAAAGAGAAGTTTCGCGCCAATACATGGGCTAGATGTCAACGCTTCATCCAATGGCATCACCAAGATGAAATGCTTAACGAACCTACCCAAGCACAAACAGAAACACCTTGTACCTCCGAAAACCGAATCATGGCCCATATTTTCAACGAGTGCCAGAAATACGACTTGGAACTGCTCGATGATGGCATTTACGAAAATGAAGTGAAGTTAGGCCAAGTCGGATGCACTGAGGGTAACTGGTGGGTGAAGAAGGGTTCATCAGGTCAGCAACAGTATTCTAACTCGGTGTTTGACGCAATGCGAACCCTGTCGATGGCGGATACATCGTTGACTGCTGAAACATCTTACGAATACTTGCAAGACCGACCACTAGAGCAACTGAATACTGAGGAATTACAGCAGTTGCTAGATGCAGAAGTGGCTGAGTGTGAGCAATTGTTAGACCGTCCAGTTGACGAACTGACCCCCCAAGACTGGCAACAGTTACGGGAATATGAGCCAGTAGCAGCGTAATTCACACAAGGGCGATCGCACTTCTACAACCACACAGCGATCACCCAACCTATCCTCACTAATCACCATTACATCTATGCAACCCACAATCACAATCCCCAAAGATTGGAACTATCTTTGCTTTACCTTTGGCGATCGCACACAACAGGGCATCATAATCGGCTTTGAATACTATGCCGAAGACAGCTTCTTGGCTGAAAGATACGGTAGCGGCTGGCGTTATTCTGTCATTCCTCACAAGAACTCTGACGAATTGTTGCACTATCACGAGTCACAGATTAAGCCATTATCACCAGAAGAATTATCTTCTCAAATCATCGCTGAAATCGACTGTCATCAACAGCAAATAGATGTCCGGAAACAACAGTTATTGATGGTAAGAAGAGGTAGCATCAATGGCTGAAACTGTTGACAGTTATGTGGAACGTACAGCAGCTAGACTACTACGCTTTTTACGTTGCTGTGGTGGTTCTTCTCCTTTGCACAATATTCAGTTCTCACCAACAATCATTCAGTACTTATTGGACAAGAAATTATTGCAGATACAAAACACTGGACACGGTTTTTTGTTGCAGATTAATGAACATCTTTGAGTTGAACAAAGACGCTCACTTATTCAGAAATTACGCTCTTTAGGATACTCAGCACGTCCGATTCTTGATAATTACAACTGTTGTGAAATCGCTAGAGTCCTACAACTTAATTCAAGTACTGTCTGGAATTGGATAAAAAAGGGCTGGATTCGTACAAGTCGGAGTTCTGGAAGATATCACCAAATTAGAAGTAAAGACTTGAAGCAATTTCTTCAGAACCCACCACAACGAGTTAAAAAACGCATTGCTGCCATTGATCAAGATGCTATCGAATATTTGGTGGGGTAAACATCATGACCGAGCAAATCATTACCCTTGAAATATGTTGGTATATATCTCCACCTTGGGGTCGGGAAATCCCTATACTCTCGGTTAATCTTTTTGAACGAGTCTACCTCAAGAACTCTAGAACATTTGGCTACTGCTGCGGTATTCAGTGGCACAAAGATAAATGGATGTATGCAATTGCTACAGATAACGAAATCATTTCTGCTTGGGGATGCGATTTCATTGGCACAGGTCGGTTACAAACTCACACTATTCCAAAACCTGTATTTGTGCTGGGTGAAAGAGTAATGCTTCGTGCTGATAGTAATTCACCCAAGCAACGCATAGTTTTAGGGATTGAGCAACTCGATGATTGTTGGTTTTATCTCGTCGAATGCATATCCCCACAAGTGAACAACCCAATCACCAGAGCCAGTTACTTTACTTATGTCACTCAAGACGATTTGGTACAGGTGCTTGCATAAGTATGTTTTGTTTTTAGCTTCATTCCCTACTTTTTGTTTTGAAATAACGCATGTAATCCCATGTCACAAATTGAAATTACCGAAATCATCGAGCAGATAAAGCAAGAGATTGAAGTTGATGCCAATGGTAAGGCTAAAGCAAGTCTACGGGCGACTGCAAGACTGGCTGGAGTGAGTGCTACAGCAATCCTTAAAACCTTAGAGAGTGTTAACCAAGAACCCTCTAAACTGGCTCAAATGCTTTTGGAGTCTGGCTTTGAGCCTGTCAACCTGACTCAATGGAGAACTCATGGCATCCCAGATATCGCCATAGCAATCATACTTGACTACTATGCTCATGAAGCTGGTCGCTATTGTACTAAGCAAGCAAGACTAGTTTATAAAGCATTTGGGGCGATTGGTGTCAGGGCTTGGATGCAACAGGTCAAAGGTTGGGTAAAAACGCCGCAATCACAACCACAATCACAACTTGAAATTATCCTTCAAAATGCACAAAATTTGGTTGCGATCGCTCAACAGCTTTTTGAACAAGACTCTCGTCAGCGTCAATTAGAACAAGCTCTTGTTACACAACAAAATCTCAATCAACAACTACAGCAGCGTCTAACAATAGTTGAAGTTGAGCAAGACAGGTTCAACACCCCATCTGGTCATAAATATAGCATTCTTGGCTTCGCTAAACTCCAAGGTTTGGAAATATCCAACAAAGAGGCTAGTGCTAAAGGTCGAAAGGCCAGTGCTTTGTGTCGTCAGCAAGGCGTAGAAGTAGAACGCATTCATGACCCACGTTTTGGAAAAGTTGGTTTGTATCCAGAAAGTATTCTGATTGAGGTTTTCTCTACTGAGCAAAGTTAACAACCACTCAATTAGGATGTGGTACTAATTTACTAGTTTCGGTTTTCAGATACACACAAAACGTTTTAGGCGCGGCATTCCCGTAATGCCGCACTCTTTTTCATGCGTTCAAATACCGGAGGGAATTATGCCAGCATTTGCACCAGACAAAGACGATGATTTTCAAGATAAGCATTTACAAGAATGGTTAGATAGTGGCGTTAATAGAGCAATTTACGATCTCAATGTCACCTCAATGAGAGGAACCATACCCTATCAGTTCCTGCTCTACAGCCCCAAAATCTCCCGCCGTAACGATGGACGGCTACGAGATCACGATTTGAGAAAGTATTCTCACATCGAACATGGTGGCTGGTGGTGTAATGGTGTTGACCCCCTTAACGATTACAAGTTGATGACGTGGGGCTGTTTTAAACCAGATCATCCCCGCCGCGATCGCCAGAAAATCCACAAATTTATCAAATACGAACATCCATACAGGGAAGGTGCGATTCGTTGATTAGTGAATCACGGTAATCAGTCCGTAAATAACTAATCCAGTCTGACAGCAGATTACTGTCATTAAAAGGCTGAACTCTCGGTTAGATGTAGGTGAAAGCCCTACCATTCAGACTCAGAATTGACTCCTTACCTGCCCACACCGAACAAGCTCGTTTCTTGTAGAGTGAAGCTGGGAACAGGGCGCAATCAGACAGCCGTTGCGAGTTGACACTGGCGCTAACAGGGAGTTCCCATGATGAAACAGAGCCTAGAAAAGCAACTCAGTATGAAGCAGGGCGCAACAGCCATAACCCCTGACCTCACTGGAGACAATTCCCGCCGAATCCTTCTTCTCAATATCGGTAAGAGTCTAGGGAATCCAGTAGTTGAATTGGCTACATCTAACGGAACAATCAATCCAACCGAGGGAACGAATAAAAACGATTTGTGAGTCTTGGGGCTTTCGTTCCCCAGGTAGGTAAGACGGGATACGGAACTCTCACAAGTCGGGTAGGACGTAACGTAATTGTTGCGAGGTGTTCAGAATACACAAACTCTAGAAGAGAAAATGATTAGACACAGTAGACATACTAGTGAATCTTGGAGAGCTTTACCGTGGAAGAAATTCCGCCGAAATCTTTTCCGCCTTCAAAAGCGCGTGTATAAAGCTGTTCAAGTTGGAGACAAGCGGAAAGCTAGGTTACTCCAAAAGCTTATTCTTAAATCCACCTCGGCTCGATTTCTTGCAATTAGACAAGTATCTCAGCTAAATGCTGGTAAGAAGACGGCTGGTATTGATGGTAAGAAATCCCTTTCATTTGAAGAACGCTTCAACCTTGAAGAACTACTGAAAATGAACAGTGGAAACTGGAGGCATCAAGGACTACGGGAAATCCCCATCCCTAAGAAGGACGGGACTACCAGAATGCTAAAAATACCAACCATCGCGGATAGAGCTTGGCAATGCCTCGCAAAATATGTACTAGAACCAGCGCACGAAGCCACTTTCCACGCTAGGAGTTATGGGTTCAGAATAGGGCGCTCTGCCCACGATGCACAACAGTACATCTTCGTAAATCTCCGCTCCAACAGCAAAGGAATAGAAAAACGAGTAATCGAACTCGATATCGAAAAGTGCTTCGATAGGATTAACCACTCAGCAATTATGGACGAACTCATTGCCCCTTTTGGCTTAAAACTCGGTATCTTCCGATGCCTCAAGGCAGGAGTTAACCCAGAATTCCCCGAACAAGGAACGCCCCAAGGGGGAGTAGTTAGCCCACTATTAGCCAACATTGCACTTAACGGGATTGAGAGTATACACAGATACCACTACGACTATAAAAAAGGTAGCAAGGTACACGACAAAACACCAAATAAGTCAATCGTCGAGCCATCAGCCCGATACGCTGATGACATGGTTATCATACTCCGACCCGAAGATGATGCAACAGAGATACTTGAAAGAATCAGCGAGTTCCTCCGCAAACGCGGAATGAATGTAAGCCAAAAGAAAACCAAAGTTACCGCCGCGACAGATGGGTTTGATTTCCTCGGCTGGCACTTCAAAGTCCAGAAAAACGGAAAGTTTAGATGTATTCCCTCAGTGGACAACTTCAAGGCATTCCGCAAGAAAGTAAAACACATTGTCAACAACTCGAATTATGGTGCTACCACAAAGGCTGAGAAATTAGCCCCAGTAGTTAGAGGTTGGAGAAACTACCATAAGTTCTGCAAGATGGACGGGTCTAAAAACTCGTTATACTACATCCAAAAAAGAGCTTATACGGTGTTTAACAAGGAAACCAATCAAGACCGCTACTCTAGCAAGAAATTACTAGACAAAGCATTCCCAAAGGTTCCTTACTCCGAAAACAAACACGTTTCTGTCAAAGGAACTAAATCACCTTACGACGGTGATACAGCCTACTGGAGCGAACGTAAAAGTAAGCTCTACGATGGTGAAACCTCTAAAACCCTTAAGAAGCAAAGCCATAGATGTGCTTCCTGCGGTCTGAAATTCATTGATGAAGAAAAGGTACATTTGCACCACATCGACGGAAATCACGCCAACTGGAAAAAGAATAATCTAGAAGCAATTCATGAGAGTTGCCACGATTACAAACACATGAGCAAAAGCGCAAGCTGAGAACATCGGGAGCCGTGTACACAGAAATGGGTACGCACGGATCTAACTGAGAGGTGCGGGGAATAATATCCCCCATCGACTCAACCAAACACGCGCTTTCTTTCTCCAAACCCCTGACGAGATTTGGGTAAAAGTCTCAACGACTAGTGGTATCCCCATTACTAAAGAAGATTGGGAACATCCTTGGGGATTTTGGTACTGGGTGTGGCGGCGTAATGTCCCCCTCTCAATAGTCGAAGGTGTCAAAAAAGCAGCCTCTATGTTAAGTGCTGGCTACGCAACGATCGCTGTTCCGGGAGTAAATGCTGGCTACCGTACACCCAAGGATGAGTACGGTACACTGAATGGTAAGCCTTACTTAATCCCTGATATCAAACACTTTGCCACCAAAGGCAGACAGATTAACATCTGCTTTGACCACGATACTAACCCAGAAACAGTCAAACGAGTTAGAACCGCGATTAGTCGCATGGGACGGTTATTGATTGCCGAGGGTTGCGAAGTGCGAGTTATAGATTTGCCAGGCCCAGAGAAGGGAGTGGATGACTTCATTGTGGCTCACGGACAAGACGCTTTTCACGCCCTCTACAACACTGCCGTTGCTTTGGAATTGTGGGAGATTAAGCTGTTTACCTTGTTGACTTACCCGCCAGCGATCGCACTTAACCAGCGCTTCTTGAATCACTTGCTTGTTCCATCAGGTGAAAAACTGATTATCCTCAAGGCTCCCAAAGGTACTGGTAAAACCCAATGGCTGTCTACTGAGGTGGCGAAGGCACATGACCAGGGGCAGAGGGTATTAATTATCACCCATCGCATTCAACTGGGTGAGGCGTTGTGTAATCGGTTTGGTGTTAACTATGTTACCGAAGTCCGCACGAATGAAACAGGCACATTGTTGGGATACGGCGTATGTGTTGATTCACTGCATCAGGATTCTCAGGCTCGATTCAATCCTAATGACTGGGCGAATGATGTCATTATTATTGATGAATGTGACCAAGTTTTCTGGCATCTACTTAACTCTGGTACGGAAGTGCAAAAACGTCGGGTATCTGTCCTGAAAAACCTTAAACAACTGGTACAGAATGTTTTGGGTAGTAGTCAGGGAAAGATTTACTTGTCTAGCGCCGATGTGTCAGATACGGATGTGAAGTATGTTTTATCACTCGCTGGTGAATATCGTGTTAATCCCTTCGTCATCGTCAACAATTATCGGGATAGTGCCGGAAACTGTTACAACTACTCTGGTAGTAATCCGAAGAATTTGATTGCGGCACTCGACAAGGCCATTGCCAAAGGGGGGCATCATT
>NZ_JADEXR010000095.1 GCF_015206995.1 aff. Roholtiella sp. LEGE 12411
CCCCAATCCCCAATCCCCAATCCCCAATCCCTAACTCACAGTATACTGAATTCGATAAATCCGATTATTAGCTTCCTCTGTTACTAGCAAACTACCATCAGGTAATACGAGTAACCCTACAGGACGTCCCCAAGTAGTTGGTGTAGAAGGATTTAGCAAAAACCCGGTGAGGAAGTCTTCGTAGTAACCTTGTGGGCGTCCCTTAGTATCGAAGGGAACAAATACTATTTTGTAACCAGTACCGCGATCGCGGTTCCAAGAACCACGAAAAGCAGCAAAAGCACCGTTACGGTATTTTTCTGGAAACGTTTGACGGTCATAAAACTGCAAACCTAATGCTGCTGAGTGCGCCTGAAAAAGTACATCCGGTGTCTGAGTACGGGCTACTAAATCAGGGCGTTTACTCTTGTTATTCGTCTTCTGACGCGGATCGAGGTTGCTTGGCGTCAAATAAGCATAAGGCCAGCCGTAGAATTCTCCTTGCTGGATGCGTGTTAAGTAGTCTGGTACCAAGTCATCACCTATACCATCACGTTCGTTGACAGTGGTGTAAAGTTCCTTCGTTACAGGGTGAAAATCTAAACCAACAGGGTTACGCAAGCCAAAGGCAAAAGTCTGCTGCTGGGAACCATCCAAATTCATCACCTGTACCGAAGCCCGTGGTAGAGGTTCCTCATCCACGTTGGTTCCTGAACCGACTGAAACATATAACTTATTACCATCTGGCGAAACAACAACATTGCGCGTCCAATGGTTGTTATAACCTTGAGCAGGTAAGCCAGCGATTTTTTTCCCCTTACCTGTAATTTTATTTTGACCTTGGGTATAGGGAAAACTTAGTACAGCATCGGTGTTTCCCAAGAAGAAGGAATCACCAGCAAAAGCCATACCAAAGGGTCTATTGAGTCCATTTGTCCTACTAGCAAACGTCTCTTTAACATCGGCTACACCGTCACTGTTGGTGTCGCGCAACAGACGAATGCGGTTTTGCCCGGTTTCTGTCACCAGCACATCACCATTAGGGGTCAAAGCCAGCCAGCGAGGGGCATCTAGTCCTTCAGCAAACACATTAACTCTAAATCCTGATGGTACACGCAGCACGGGGTTTTGGGGTATTGGTACAACCTCAGGCCCCTTAGAAACGCTTTCGGTAGCAAAAGGTGGTGGTAAATTCTTCAGGTTAATTCGGATAGGTGTAGGTGAAAGTGGTTCAGTACGGATGCTATTTTTCGGCTGTGCAGGATTCTGTCCCAACTGGGGCAAAGGTGCAGATGTTTGCGTGGCATCATCCAAAGAGGCGCGAGTCTGGTTACAGGCTGCTGTGGTCAGTAACAAAACTAGCAGCAAGAAACGCGCAGAGACTTTCATGGCAGCAAAAATAATACACAATATTCTTAATGTAGACTTGAGACTCGATTAATGTCGCCAGTCTCAAGTCCCATTTTTAAAGGATACATGAAAAACTCTATCCACAAGGGGATGGGGAATGGGGAATGGGGCATGGGAAAGAACCTACCAATGTCTCCTATGCCTTATGCCCAAACCGGCGGGGCGACTATCCCTCTACAGACACCTGGGGATGGAGTTTCCCGTCGCTTTCAATCACTCCCCAACTCCTGATTACTGGGGACGCAACTGCGATCGCCGTTCACCGTAACGCAATAGCTTTTCTATAGTTGCAAGCCGATTTTCCCAGACTTTAACTTGATAGAAATTATCTATAGCTTCTCGGCTCATTAGCGCCCGAAATTGAGATTTTAACCGGGTTAGCGAGGCTCTTGCTGCTAGCAAATTACTAGCAGAAGGCGAACTTGCAAGCTGATTTAGAGCACTTTGTAAAACTTCTGCCTGGCTATTAAAATCTGAAATCTTCTTAGCAGGTATACGCAGTTGGTCATTTTGCAAAACAAACTTCCATTCCCGTTGCAGGGCAGTGTAACGGACAGCAGCAGTTTGAAAAGGCTGGCGATAAGGAATAGGTTCACTGGTTGTAAGTTCTACTCTGCCTTGGGTGCTACTAAAAAGTTTGTCTAGCTCGTTGTTAAAATTCTCTGCGGCAAAGAGTGCGTAACCACTCACTGGCAAATCCCTTACTAATTGAAGTTGATCTAAGGCTCCAACTGGTGGTAGGGAAAGTAAACGAATTCCGGGCACCAACAAGGTAGAGCCTAATTGTGTAGAGGAAATCCAGGGTTGTGCCAGTTTTTGGAAGCGAGAAGTATCTAGGGCATAAGTCATAGGAACAATTAAATCTACATTCCCCTGGCGTGCCCAAAGTTCCCAGTTTTGTTGAATTTTCTGAATACGTTCTAGTTCCGGTAGAGGAAATACAGCAACAGACAAAATCAAATTTGCTCGTTTTTGCTTTAACATCTGCGATACTTGAGCAACAAAACTATCAACTTGCTGAGTGCGAAATGTTGTCCATTTTTGCCACAAATCCGGTTGGCTGGAGGAAATATTCACCGGATCTACACCATTAAGTTGCTGAAACTGCGCTCTTGCAGCTTTACCATAGCCGTAAGTTCGACCTGCAAACGGGTCTTGAAAAGGATAACGAATGTAGTCTAGTTGTAGACCATCCACGTCATAGCGGGTAACAATTTCTTCGTATAACTTGAGCAAGTACTGCCGTAATTCGGGGTTAGCTGGGTCAAAGAATGGCTTTGTCTGATTAATAGGAATCATATTGCCCAGGTTGTCGTAGTTTGCCCAATCTGGATGAGCAGCAAGTACTGGCCCTGGGTAATTAGGATTGACATTGATAATCTCATTGTGACGTTGATTACCAGCAGCAAAAGTCCAAACCCAAGCGTGTAATTCCATGTCTCGCTCATGGGCTAATTTTACAGCGGCTGCTAATGGATCCCAGCCGCGAATTAATGGGTTTTGCTGCGGTGCGACTTGACTGGGATAAATCGTATAGCTCGCATTAACAGTTTCAAAGAAGACGGTATTAATCCCAGCTTGGGCTAGTCGATCAAAAATCTGGGCTAGTCCCTTCTCGCTACCAGCACGGACAATTGTCCCCCTGTCTAACCAAACGGCACGAATTTCAGGCTGAGCAAACCTCTGGTCAACAGGAAACTGCTTCCACAAACTCGCCTTGGCCTCCAGCCACTGCTGACGAGCCAGAACGTAGTTTTTTTCTGCAATCAACTGAGGTAAGTTTTTGGCAATTAGTCTTGCTTGCTCTGTGCCAGTGACTGGTGCTCCAAGTTTGGTTGAGGCAAATTGTGTCTGCTGTTCTTCTACAGACTCGGCGCGTAGACGCCTGTGAGGCTGATCTTTAGACATAGTGCTAACGTCAGAGGCGTACGTCGAAGCTGCTAGATGAGCGCTTTCCACCCGACCAATTAGATTTTCTAGCTCTTGCTGAAGGGCGATCGCTTGATTGTGATCAATCGGCGTATTAGAGTCGGGTGTGATATCTAGACGTACTGCTTGTTCTAATTGGTCAATGGCCTCTTGAGTAGATGGGGGTTTGACTCTGGGAAGAGGAGGGGAAGATGGGGAGAGTGGGGGAGTGGGGGCTATTCTTTGCCCTTCTGCTCCTCTGCTCCCTCCGAAGTTCTGATCGGATCTCTGCTCGCTCTGCGGCGCTGTTGCCACCACTGATGTAGAGCAGCTTTGCGAGCCTCCTTCGACTTTATTTGTACGCTTTGGTGGTGCTGTTAGATAACGATTGAGGGCAGCATTTAACCACGCACTATCTAACTCTGCTGCTGAAGTTGCATTTATACCCCAGCGCCAGCCCAAAAATGTTGAACGTTCGGTTGTCACCACTGCTGCGGGATTATCTTGAGAATTCCAAACAGCAGCAGCTTGAGTCATGGCATCATTAGGAATCACAACGCCGCCGCGCACTTTGCCAAACAGTTCAGTTTGGGTTGCCCAACCCTGTATTTTGGTTTTTGTGGGTTGCATCTGTTCTGTTTGATTGAGACTAAATCCCCAATAACCTCCCAAGAGCGATCGCAATAATTGGCGTACTCCCGGTGCGGACAGACTACCTACAGGGCCACTGGCAATTAAGCGCCCTCCCTTACTCATCCATTCTTCTAAAGCGATCACTTGTGTTGGTGTTAATGTCTCTACATTTGGCAAAAACAATACCCGGCGATCGCCCCAATCCCTTACACTCTTCACATTAGCTAGGGTAATTACGCAATATTTTACTCCAACTGCTTGCAAGCGATCAGTTATCCCTGTCCATTGATTAGCATTTTCTGGGCTGTGAACTATGCTCAATACAGGTTCTTCTGTCGCTGCTGTTGCTGGTAAAATCCTTGAGCAATTAACTATTAAAAAACTAAAATTTAAAATAAAAAATCCAGCTTGTTTAAACTTTAATTTAATATCTTTAATTCTTTTTACCTGATACTTCACTAGTTACTCCTAATTTTATTAGTCGTTAATTAATTTTTATTGGTCATTAGTCATTAGTCAGTTGTCAATCATACAGAACAAACTTCTTACCAAGGATATTTATCACCACTAACCATTGTGTTGGGAAGTTTTAATGTCTCATGACAAGCTTCCCTCAAAGCTTCTACGCTGAAAGTCAGCGCTCAGACTTTCCTAGATAATGGTTTCGTTTTCATAACATTGGCTTTTACAAGAGATTTAATCACAATTGAAAAATAGCCGAAAGCTGATAGTCGATACAGCATTTCTCAATCATTTTAGAGAAACTACTAATGATAAATGACAGCCTTTTACCGTGGTCGATGCTAAGCGTAGCTTGTTTCCTTGGAGAAGCACATCAGAAATTTCACCACTCAAATGGGATTGCCATAGCGATCACAGCTTAAGCAATACAAGTATTGATTAAATCCTCAACTCCTGCGACGGGTAAGATTTTTGTATTTAGTTTGTGAGCTAAATCTTCAACACTAATATCATCTAAAAATATCAATTCTCCATGTTTCAGCATTACGCTAGGTAGCAAAATCCCTTCTCCCAAATCTTGCCCTTGTAAATTTAACAGCAAATCATGACCAGTTAATAAGCCAGTTACAGTAATACTCTGCCCCCAATAATCACTACATAAAGCACGCATATTTACCTCTAAACCCTCAACAGAGTTTAAGCGTTTTAAGATGGGTTGAAATGCCGTTTCTACTGCATTGCCCACTACCCAAGTTAATTTTCTCTTCGGATAAACTTTTGGCGGGAGTAATTCTGCGGCAGCAGCAGCAAACTGCTTGATAAACAACTGAATGGAACCAACACCATTATCAATTTGCGGATACTCTTTATATTCGGATTCACTTGGTAACTCCTCACCTGCAATCAAAAACCACTCATCGGCTAACCAAGCAATGCTGGAACCGAACTGTTGACGAAATTGCTGGGTAAGCGATGTCTGACGACAAGCCACTGCGTGTCTACGCACTTGGGAAATCACTTCTTTGGCTTTTTCCCTAGTTACGGGTGTCAGCTCGTCTTCTGAGGGACGAAATCGGGTTAAACCCACTGGCACAACTGCTACCGATGCTACTGCTGGCACTTCGCCAGTATAAAAGGACGCTAAATCTCTTAGGGTTTGTTCCAGATGCTCGCCATCATTTATACCAGGGCAAACGACTACTTGAGCATGAATTTGTAGCCGTCTTTCTTGAAACCACTTGATTTGTTGCAAGATTTGCCCCGCACGCTGATTTTTCAGCAGTCTAATTCTGACTTCGGGTTCCGTGGCGTGAACAGAAACATACAACGGAGACAAGCGCATTTGTTCAATACGCTGCCATTCTCGTTCTGGTAAATTGGTGAGGGTTAGATAAGAACCATACAAAAAGCTCAGACGGTAATCATCGTCTTTCAAGTACAAACTGGTGCGTTTACCTGGTGGCTGTTGGTCAATAAAGCAAAATGGACAGCGGTTATTGCACTGAATTAAGCCATCAAATAGGGCAGTTTCAAATTCTAGCCCCAAATCTTGGTCGTAATCTTTTTCAATTTCTAGGCTATGAGTTTTACCAGCAGCGTCTAAAACTTCTAGTTCCAAAACTTCATCGGCACATAAAAACTGATAGTCAATTAAATCGCGGGGACGTGTACCGTTGATCGCAACGATCGCATCCCCCGCCTCAAAGCCAATCTCGGCGGCTATGGAATCAGGCAATACTTTGGTAATTCGGGCGGGACGAATGGTAGTCATGGGCATTGGGGATTGGGCATTGGGGATTGGGCATTGGGCATTGGGTATTGGGGATTGGGGATTGGGCGTTGGGCATTGGGCATTGGGCATTGGGCATTGGCGTCAAGTGGCGTCAAGTGGCGTCATTGATCATTAGCAAAGGACAAATGACTAATGACAAACAACTATAGGATTCCTATTTGATTTTTGAAAGAACTGCGTACACCTCTAACTCCCTTTTTTCGCATTTCCCATTCCCTATCCCCTATCCCCCATTCCCTGTCTCTACAAGTCAGTTCACGAATCAAATCTATATTTAATTATCCTTGCCAACCTG
This sequence comes from aff. Roholtiella sp. LEGE 12411, assembly GCF_015206995.1. Classification (GTDB taxonomy): domain Bacteria; phylum Cyanobacteriota; class Cyanobacteriia; order Cyanobacteriales; family Nostocaceae; genus Komarekiella. The sequence goes on from NZ_JADEXR010000095.1 coordinate 6,480, forward strand.
CTGCGATCGCCAATAAGATGGCGCTGCCGAAAGCTAATCTATACCAAACAAAAATCAAAGTGTTTTTGGTTTGTAAGTACCTGATCAAAAATGCAATTGATAGGTAGGAAAAAATAAAGGTTGAAATAATCCCTACAATTAACAGTCCAACAATGTTATCTGGTAACTGTTGGGCTTGAAATAATTGGAATATTTTCAGACTTTTATACAGGGTAGCAATGGTAAGAGTTGGAAACCCTAATAAAAATGAGAATTTCGCTGCTGTATCACGTTCTAATCCTAAAAACAAGGCAGTGGTCAACGTCGATCCAGAACGAGAAACGCCAGGAATTAAAGCCAGTGTTTGTCCCAATCCAACTAAAAGACCATCCCGAATTTGCAATGAATCAAAACCTCGTTTACGAGCACCAATTTTTTCTGCTAATCCTAGTAAAAGTGCCATTATTATTGACATAATGGCAATAATTAAGGCATTTTCAGGTAGAATATCTTTCAAAAGAAACCCGACAATTAAAGCAGGTATTGTTCCGACTGCAATACCAATAATAATTTTCAATTCCTCGCGTTGCCAATCTTTCTCTTTTATGGCTTCGATTCCACCTTTAACAATACTAGAAATCAACGACCAAAAATACAACACAATTGCCATGACACTGCCAAATTGAATTGCATCAACAAAATCTTTAGAGCCTAGTTCTTTCCATCCAAATACCTTTGTCACAATTAAAAGATGTGCAGTACTACTGATTGGCAAGAACTCTGTAATACCTTGAACAATACCTAAAATAAAAGCTTGAATAAACTCCATAAGAATCAATACCTTTTTCCGGTTTTAAAGAGCATCATGAACATTGTTTAGCTGATAATGTTGGTTTATATACTCTCCACTTAACCCAAATCTTGTAGAAAATTCAATTTTGCTGAGCAATAACACCATCTACGACGGTGACTATGTTCTTACACCCACCTCAATAAGTCAACGCAGTTTCGGTAATTCATTAAACTTTAATATTTAGCAGACTGATAAGCTGATGCGCGTGTAGATCAAATATTCTTGTGCTTGGGCTGTCCAAGGTCAAGATAGGACTTACTCACACTCTACGAATTCTTGGCGTTGTTGGCGTCTTCTCTGCGATCCGCTGCGCGTTGGCGAAAGCCTCTCATAGAGATGGCGGTTCGATCAATTAAGCTTTTTGGCAACTTTTGCGTAAGTCCTGTCAAGAGTCAAAGGCTAGCTTGGACTTTTGACTGTGGACTTTTGACTCTTGACAACCTCAACACGAAATATACAAGTTTATTTGCATAACGGCTTACTATTCACTTTTTACACGCTATATTTGCCTCTCACGTCTCTGTAATCCCCTGTAAATCGGTAACTACAGAGGAATTTTCTACATAGGGCAATTTTAGTGAATTAGTCTGACGCAGAATATTTTGTTGGGTTGGCGTTAGCCCTTCCCGAAATGTCAGTATAATAACAATGCCCCTAGGGGGGATTCTAAGATGTGGTATCTTAAATAAGATAAAGTTTAGTAACAAATATTAAAAACTTTGATTAATAATACATTGTCTCTCTACACCGCTTCTAACCCTTCTGTTGATAGTGAGTTGTATTCAACTGACACTGGACAGAGCAGTATCAGGGAATTGGAGTGTACACTATCCTCATCTCCTTCTTTGCCTGTTCGTGTCTCTTTGCGACCAACTTGGTTGGTATTTGCGGCGTCGGTGTTTTTGGTATCAGTGCCAGTATTTGTAGAAGCCCCAATAGTGCGATCGCTACCAAGTCTGAGTTTAGCGTTGACAGGATTTTGGGTATGGTTGAGTTTTACATTGATGTCACGTCCTGCAACTTATGTTTGGGGAGATTTACTCTTAGGGTTTAGCTGGAGCTGGTTAGCAGGAGCGATTTACTGGGGCTGGTTACGTTGGGAACCTTTATGGCATTTACCAGTGGAGTCTATAGGCCTACCATTTGCCGTTTGGTGTCTGCTGCGAAATTGGGGCAAAGTGGGCAACTGGTTTTATTTAGGTTCTTTATTCGGTACAGTCTTAACAGATGTATATTTCTATTTAGTAGATTTGATGCCCTATTGGCGGCAAATCATGAGAGTAGACGCTGATGGCGCACCGCAAATTTTACAAAATGCCCTGACGCAAGTACAGACGCCTGGAGGGCAAGCTTGGGCGATAATTCTTGCTTTAGTGTTATTGACAGTTGGAGTTTTACCTTTACACAAAGAGCAACGACACTGGTATGCTTTTAGTGGCGCAGTTCTAAGTACGATTTTGGTAGACAGCCTGTTTTTGCTAGCTGCTATAGTGGCTTAAAAGTAACAATTAAACATTAGTTAAAGAAATTATGTCCTTTTTTATTTGAATTAAACCGGCGGTAGTAGTGCAACAAACAATGTTGTACAACACAAAAACCTGTATTCTACCCAAGTTAAAATGGCTGTAATGTATTACAGCCATTTTTTTTAGTAGTTTTGCACTAAACTTATTTAAAATTTCTGTCAAGTTTTTTTGAAAAAACTTGCCTAATTGGCTTGATTTAAAGTAATATCCTTTTTGTAGTAAAAAATAAAACATCTAAAATAACTGAATAAAATCAAAGAGGGTAAATTTATTTACCTCTAAACAATTAGAGGTAAGGTATGTTACCAAAGCTTAACTTACCAAATAAATTAACAACGACGCTTTAAGACACAGGTAAAAATATGGTGTGTGGTTCAATTCAATATCTGAGATAATTGCGAATTAAACAAGTGTGTCTTCCGTAGAATGCGTTACGTCTTTGACTCACTATTCTGAATATGTTAGGTTTATTAGCGGTAACATAACACAATGCCATGATTAGCTGTGATTTCGGCAGTTTATCATGCTTCTTTTAAGAATTTTTATCTTGTTCAATCCGGGTTTATTAGCGGCAAGATTCAACTTGACTTCTTGATTGATTTAGCTGCTGATGTCTGCAAATATTCTTGATTCAACCGCGTTTGTTTATAAAGGAGGGTGACGATTGAACGCAAACTTGAGGGCACCGCCCAGCCGGCAAGCAAGAACGGTGCCCAGTGACCCCAGGAAACCAGGGCTAGTGACATTATAGCCAACCGAATCGAATTAGTCTTGCTGAGAATAAGCAGAGAATTCAGCTCGAAGTAACTAAATTAAATAGCACTGTCCAGCCGGCAAGCAAGAACAGTGCTACCCCCTAGGAAACCAAGGAGATACTTATGACCTCATCTGAAGGGCATTTCTCGCTTTACGTACATCTAACGCCTGTTGAAAGTCGCTCTGTCACGATTGTAATTCCTGCTCTTAATGAAGAAGGTAATTTGGAGCCACTGTTACTTTCGGTAGAAAAAGCTTTTGAAAAGCTTGGCTTCTGTTTACCAGTATTACTAATTGATGACGGCAGTACAGATGGGAGTCAAGGAATTTTAGCGAAGCTGATTAAGCAGTATCCTTTTTTGCAAGTAATTCGTCATCCCCATAAGCGAGGGGTGACTGAGGTTTGGAAGACTGCGATCGCCAATGTAAAAACAGATTGGATTTGTTGGAGCCAAGCTGATTTAGAGTCTGATCCTGCCACCGATTTACCATTACTGTTGAATGCTTGTAAGCCGGGTATAGATGGCGTTGCAGGTTGGCGGCAGCAACGGGGAGATGGCAAAATTTTAGCATCTAAGTTTGCTAATACTGCCTGTAAGTTAGCTTTTGGACTCAAGATCCACGACATGAACTGGATTAAGCTAGTACGTCGGGATTTGCTGGTTGACCTACAAATTGAAGTAACCACTCACCGTTATATTCTTGCCATTCTGGCGGCAAAGGGGCATCAAATTATTGAAGTGCCAACACCTTGGTATCCCCGCTTTTCGGGCAAGAGCAAGTTTGGCCGCAAGCGCCTAGTGTCCTCTGCAATTGACTTCTCTAGAGCTTGGTGGTGGTTTTATTTTAAACACCGTCCCATTTTACCCTTGCGTTATATTTTCGCAATCTTAGAAGCAAGCAAGGTTGGATTTCGGGCTGGACGAGAAGCCTTTTATATGCAGATTGATGCCGAAACCGGTCGCTAGCCAGTTTACCGACTAAAAATAGCTTTTTGTGCTGCTTCAGGCAGTAACAGAACCAATAATTTCTTCCATTTTGACTGAGGTAGTACAGGCGCTATGGTTCTTCAGAATAAACACCTCCTCGTTATTAGTTCGGTCTATCCAGAAACTGCCGATGCCAATCATGGTGCTTTTGTTCGGGAGGCTATTGTGCGATTGCAACAACCCGGAGTCAGATTTACAGTCTTTGCCCCAGCCTATGAGGGGAGTAAATCTCACATATTGGATGGAGTTAAGGTTTATCGGTTTCGTTACTGCCTTAAGCGTTTTGAAAATCTAGTTCGAGATGGAGCGCCAACAAAACTTAAGCGTCAGCCTCTTTATTTATTTGTCGCTGCTTTGTACATTTTACTGGGAGCGTGTCAGCTATTTTGGGTGTGCTGTAAAGAAAAACCAGACCTGCTACAGGTTCACTGGCCCTTTCCACATGGATTAATGGCATTACCTGCTAGTAAACTGTTGAATATTCCGATGGTTTTTAGTTTTCACGGCGCTGAATTGCTGCTGGCAAATAGATTTGGCTTTGTGGCGCATATCTTACGCTGGATGCTACCGATGAGTGCGATAGTCACAGCTAATTCTTCATTTACACAAGGATTAATCCGAAAACTCTACGATGGGCCAGTAAACATCATCCCGTATGGTATGACAATCCAGGCCAAACCCTCAAAGTGCCGCCCTACAGGAACAGATCCCAGACTATTATTTGTGGGTAGGCTGGATGAACGCAAGGGGTTGCGGTATTTACTAGAGGCACTACCTACGGTGTTAATGCATCAGCCTGTCCGTTTAAGAATTGTGGGAAAAGGCATTTTGGAGCCAGAAATCAAAGCCCAATGCAAAGCGCTAGATTTAGAGAATGTAGTAGACTTTTTAGGTTTTGTTACTAAAGAAGAATTGGCAGACGAGTACGCTGCCTGCGATATATTTGTATTGCCTGCGATCGTAGATAGTAAAGGTGATACAGAAGGCTTAGGTATTGTCATAATCGAGGCGTTGGCGCATGAAAAGCCAGTAATTGCCAGCGCAGTTGGTGGGATTGTAGATGTAATTCGATCTAGAGAAACTGGATTACTCGTACCAGAAAAAGCCCCGTCTGTTCTGGCTCAGGCAATTATAGAACTGTTATTGAATCCTGAAACAGCCCGTGAAATGGGACGCAGAGGGTTTCAAGACGTGCAAAGTCGCTTTAGCTGGTCTCAAATTACGCTTTTGTGGCAACAAACTTTTAGTGAAGCGTTGGGAATGAGCACAGCTTTAAACCCAGAAGAAAGGTTAAAACCCAACCTATAGGACAGTTAAAGGCAAGTGAGGATATTTACTGTCTTCACAGTTGACACAAGTCTCATATTTTTGTAAACCGATACTTCAGCAACGTGATGAACTATTGAAAAATAACTCTATGGTTTGTGCAATTAATCCAACGGTATATAACAAAGTCAAAGATTGGGCATCCCTTTATCAGACAGCAATTCCTTTTTCTCATGTGATAATTGACAATTTTTTAGATGAATCTTTGGCAGAATATCTGTTGCGAGATTTTCCAGACGTCTTTGTGATGAATCGTTCTCATCACTATCTATTTGCTAATAAGTATGAGTTAGCAATTGAGAATACTATCTCCACTTCATTTAGCGAATTTTATAAAGAAATAACATCAAGTAGATTACAACTATTTGTTAGCGAACTCGTAGGTGAAGATTTATTTGTTGATGCTGAATTATGTGGATGTATTCACCAGGGCATCAATGGTAGCTTTTTAGATATGCATACAGACTTCAATCTACACTTATTGAAAAATAACTGGCTACATTCTTTAAATATTATTATCTACCTAAATAAAGACTGGAAAGAAGAATTCGGAGGAAACCTTTTACTTAAGTCAGAATTGAAAGGCATAACAAGTAATATTATTCCTCAATTTAATCGATGTATTATTATGCAATCAGACGATACTACCTATCATGGTTATAGCCAACTGAAGCTGCCTAAGGGGTTAACTCGCAAATCAATATTTGTTCCCATCTACAAAGAAGAATTATCTGATAATTTACCACCAAGACATCTGACAAATTTTGCTACTGAGCAAGACTCTGGTTTTAAATTTGGTTTCACTAAATTTTACAACTCCATCACCAAACTAAAAGCACAACTAGAGCATCAGTTCATTAAAAAGAGTTGACGTTTACTAAAGTAACCCTTGGGAATACAGTATCAATTAGGCTCTAAGTAGAACTCGTTAATTATTCTCATCTCAGTAATATTTTTGTAGGGGGAGAAATGCAGTATAGACGTTTTTTAACTAGGGGAATTTTGACTACTCTGGTATTATTACCCTTAGGTTTGATGGGAATTCTGTCTGTAAATGTACTTTTGCCTGCTTTGAAAGATCCAGAATCAAGAATTTACTCTTCCGGTATCGGTTATCCATCTATGCAACGTCTGGTAGGCAAACCCATTCAAGTGCAGACTGTCTCAGTAGCAGCCACAAATTTAGAGGATGGTATCGCAGCCCCAGGTGAATCGGTTCCTTTACAACGAGTAGACGTTCGTTCTCAGGTATCAGCAAAAGTAGAAAAAGTATATGTTGCAGAAGGGCAATTAGTGCGTCGAGGTCAACCCTTGATTCAATTACAACAAAGCCCGTTTGAAAATAGCGTAAATGCAGCTCGCAACAACCTGGCCACTGCTGAAAAGAACCTGCAAACTTTGCAAAGTACTACGCCTGAAAGGTTGATGGATCTCAAAGTAAATTTTAGGTCTGCTCAGGCTAGGCTGGATGCTGCCAAAACTAGGCTTAAGTCCATTGATAATCTAGCAGAGGATGAATACAAAAATAATGTTGCCGCTGCCCAAGTGAGGTTAAAGACAGCTGAGGAAAAATTGAAGCAAGTTAAATTATTGGCTGAGCAAGGAGCTATTTCTAAGTTTCAGTTATATGATATGCAAGATATTTATGCAACTCGCAGACGAGAATTATTAACTGCACAACAAGGAATTCTTAATACCGAAAGCCAACGATTTAGCAACCAAGATTTTACTATTACTCGCCAAAATGAACTGTCATCTGCTAAACAAGCACTGGAACTTGCCCAGGATAATTTGGAGAAAGATTTAGCAAATGCTCGCTTAACTGTAGATAACAGAAGAATAGAACTTCAAGAGTCCCAAAGAAACTTAAGTAGGGCTGTAATTTATGCCAGTGTAGATGGTCTAGTTAGTCAAGTCAATATTCATGTTGGTGAATTAGCGGATGCACGCTACCGCGATTCTTTGATGACTCTGACTCAAAACACTGTATTTAGGGCTTACATTGACCAAGCGCGACTTAATTCTGTAAAAATTGGCGACAAGGCTACAGTTCGCTTGATTGCATATCCAGGACAAACTTTTGAAGGAAGGGTGATTCAACTCAATCCTACAGTTGAAACCGAGACAACTAGAATCACTAAAGTTGGAGTTAACCGACAGTACACTTATTCTGTTTGGGTTACTGTTGACGATTTACAAATGTCTCCAGGGTTGCAAGGCTATGTTCAGTTTCGACAAAAAAAGACAACTATAGTTATACCAGAAAGTTCAGTTACACATTTGTCTGCTGGTGAAGGCATGGTGATGGTTGCTGAAGCAGGTAAGGCCGTTGTCAAAAAAGTGAAGCTAGGTAGGACATTTGACAACCAGCGCGAAGTGATAGAAGGCTTAAACATCGGAGAACAGGTAGTACTCTCTCCTAGAGCTTTGAGTCCAGGCGATCGCCTAGACGCGCAATCTGCACAAATACCAATTGCAAAGATGCGCTAGAAAATAATTCGCTATGAACAAGTTACATTCTTGGTTTAGCTGGTTTAATCGAGAAAAAATTACCCTTTTTATCGGGTCATTAATTCTAGCACAAGGAGCAATTTTTCCTTGGTATAGTTTACCTAAAGAAACTTTAGAAACCTTTGGCACAAATCTTTTTTGGGCAAATGCTGCGAGAATTCCAATAGGTTTACTTGCTATTGTTGGTTTTATCTTCACTTTCTTATTGAGTATACGTCGCGCTCCTCGCTTAGTTTTTGGGAGCGCTTTAATACTGACATTACTCTTTCCTTATTTCATCATAACTTGGTCTCCAACAGTTGCTTTTATAGCATCCTATTCCTACAACAATGCGAAAGCTGTATCACAACATGTAGATAGAAATTTCTCCGAGGTTCAAGCACAGTGGAAACAGAAGATATCCTTAGATCAACCAGAAGCCCCTCCTTCAATTTTTGAAATGTCAATTAAGGATAGTCGTTTTTTTCAAATGCCATCGTGGGATGAAATTATCCTCAAAGGCTTTGGTTATAAAAACAGTTTTTTCGTATTTATTGGTAAGGGTTGGGGCTTTAGCCTGATTGGGTTGTTAATTAGCTTATTTGGGTTTTATCTAGGATTAGAGAAACAAATTTTTCATAATTTTAATGAAGACTTAAAGCTATTAATACCTGGAATAGCATTATTATCATCTATCATCTTAATTTCACTGATTGGGGTAAATATTGCTAATTATCGACTAGATACTCAGTTTGCTAAAGGTGATTATCTCCAAGTTGTGAATACTAGCAAAACTCTAGTATATTGGTATCCACCTTTGCAAGGAGATGAAGCATTTTTAGAACGCCTGACAAAAGCAGAGTTTTATATAGATGCGCCTAAAGCAGATTTAATTAAGTTTGTTCAAGGATTGGAAGTGTATAAAATCGGTGATTTCCAGAAAGCAGAAACTTACTTTCAAAAATCTTTGAATATTCAACCTAGTCGCTTCTTAGTTAGGGGATATCTGGCATCGACAATCCTAAATCAAGGAATTAATTATTTTAACTTATCTAATAATAAAAAACCAGGAGCAGCCGCAGACCTATTTGATAAAGTATTAAAAATATTTCCGGGTCATCTGGAGGCTCTTTACGACTTGATGTTAGCCAGAGTTGTAAATGGGGAATTTCAAAAATCGGCCGATACAGCTAAACAAATAATAGAGGGGCAGAAATACTTTCAAGAACCAAGAATAGGTTTATTAGGACAAGCCTATGTGCATTTAACTTGGGCTGAATATAACAACGGCGATGTTGACAAAACCTGGAAACGGTATCGTCAATCAGTTGACGCTAGTACTTGGAATAAATTTTCTGTGGACGAATAATTATGAATCGGCTAGAGCGTTGGTTGCCAATAGGATTGGTGTTAACTCTGGGACTTTTATTGGGGTTGTTGGGGTTTTCTATCTGGGAGAAAATACCCACTCCTGTAGAGCGCGTTGCTTGGTCAGAACAAGCCCAATGGATTGCTCCCCAATCACCAACTTATCGTTTTTATGCTCGTCAAACTTTCTATTTACCTGATAGTGCGAAAGCAGGTTGGCTGAGGTTAAGTGCTGATAATGACTTCATCCTTTACGTTAATGGAAGAGAGGTGACAAGAGAAAATAGTGTTCTCAATACTTCTACTGGTTTAGGTGCTAAATTAAAGCTCCCTTCTCAAAGTTTCAATGACAGTAACACTTATAACATTCGGACTACGCTAAATTATGTACTTGGTGCTTACCAAGACTGGAAGCTAACTGCGTATATAGACCTAACTTCATATATGCGTCCAGGTAAAAATGTCATTGGGCTTGAAATTCAAAAAGGGCAACAAAATCCACGTGTGGTAGTTGAGGGGGCTGTTTATGCTGATGCAACCACAATTAGCTTGACAACAGGAGTAACTTCTTGGCGCGTCTCAAACTTCTCAGAAACTCGCCAATCACTCCAATGGTTTGACCAAAATTTTAGGGATGAAAATTGGCCGGAAGCTAAGGTACTAAGTTCAGTTAAAGAATCTACTTATAGTCGATTAAGTAAAAATTTGTTTGACCGTCCTTTACAAGGCAATTGGATTCAAGGAGATCAAAATGATAAGGGACAGATATGGCTAAGAAGTGTTTGGCGAATACCGGCAGATCCAATTACTCACGCTTATATTCGATTTGCTGGAAAAGGAGAGTATTCGTTGTTAATCAACGGTATCCTGATTAACAATTACAGAACAGAGAACGGCAATAAATTGCATCTTTTAGAGGTTACAAAGTTTTTACAAGCTGGAAAGAATATATTAGCAGTTAGTTTGGCAAGCCCTTTAGATGCAATAGTAACAGGCAATAACCCTATTAATATTAATGGTATTCTTAGTTTTTCATTAGATGGATGGGCAGAAACAGATAAAAATGAGATTGTTGGAGCGATCGCTACTGATAAAAATAATTGGACTACTTTAAAAAAACCTGTATCTGGTTGGTCAAAAGGCGTAGGTGAAGGTCAACCTGTAACTATTCTTGGTTTACGTCAGCCGGAAGTTTTTCAGCGCAGCTTTGAAGGGAATGCTTATTTACTTAATTATCCAAATTACTTGTGGCATCAGAGTATTTGGTTATTAGGAGGAACTGCCTTTGCAATGATTTATTCCTTCGTTTTGGGCTTTTGGGTACGGCGTGAATATACTTGGTGGAATCAAATCAGTACAGGAGCAGCAATACTTTCACCAGCAACTTTATTTTTAATTGGAATTGGTTTACTAAAGCACCGATATGCAGAAGCAGAAAACGGATTATTATTTGCCCAGCAGCACAGTAATTACATAATATTAACTGGGTTTATAAGTATCGTCTTACTAACTCTATTATTCATACCTAAAAATAGTGAACTAAAGCAATTTAACCACCAGACTTTGTGGTTTTTATTTGGGATATCTGCTTTTGTATGTTTAAGCTTGGCAGCAGGAGGAAATATTATCATAGTTCTATTTATTGCTAGTGGTATTACTGCCTTAGCTTTGTTCTGGACATGGGGAAATTGGCAATTTCGAGATATCTATGCAGTACTTCAGCTAGCATGGCGATTATGGAGTCAATGGTTGTTGTTGGGGTTGATTGTTAGTATTGGTTTTGGAATGAGAGTTTATAACCTGGGATTTCAAAACCTTGATGTGGATGAAAATGTATCTTTAGATGCTGCTAGAGGCATTCTCCGTACAGGTATTCCCATAGCAACTTCTGGTATTTGGTACACCCGTGGGCCTTTCTACCAATACTTATTAGCTTTTTGGTTAAGGCTAGTGGGAGATTCTATCTTTAATGCTAGATTGTTATCTGTAATTTGGGGAACTGCAACTTTAATTTTAGTTTATATTTTGACTTGTAAAATAACTGGAAAAGTATGGATTGCTCTACTAACAATAGTAGTTTTGGCTATAGATCCTTGGCAAATATGGTACTCTCGATTTATACGTTTTTACCCAGTACTACAATTTCTGACTATTTTCTGTATATGGTCTTTTTTAAATGGGTTTATTGATAAAAAAGAACGATTTTATCAGTACATTTTTTTCATTGCTTTGACTTTAAGCCTATTGACTCAAGAAATTAACTTAACAATTATACCAGGATTCATCATTGGCTTTCTTTACTTTTATCGTCCCTTTAGCTTCTTAAATGATTGGCAAATTGTCTTAGGTAGCATAACGACTCTAAGTATTTTTATCTTTAACCTAGCTTTCGCTGCTATAAAACTTTTGACTCCTTTAGCAGCTTTGTCTGATGCTACAGCATCTTATCTCAGACTTCATTTTTCCGATGTCACAAGTTTATTATCTACTTTCTTTATTGGCCCTGATAGAATTCGGATAATTTATAGTCTATTCTTCCTTTTAGGCATAATCTACTCTTTCAAAAAAAGAGATATTAAAATAATATTTCTATTTACTATTATATTTATAAATATATTCCTGGTAACTTGTTTAACTTACAATTTAGCAGAGCGTTATCTTTATGGAATTTATCCATTATTTATCATCTTATCTATTTATAGTGGTATATGCATCATTGAAAGTTTTAGTAGGCGCATAAATTATATACTAAACGGCTTGTTATCTTTAAGGATAATTTTTCTTAGTTTTATTCTCTTAATATTCATCAGCAATATTCAATTTGGAAGAGTATTAGATAGCTATCAACAGGTATTACTCAGAAGTAATACCCAACTATTTGATTATATTAGCAATCATAGGCGATCAGGAGATATTGTTATTTCGTCTGCTCCAGCTTTTGCACCAAATAGTTTAGGTAAATTAGACTACTACCTATTTACACCTTTGAGAGGAGAAAACTTTGATTTGCTGTATTGGCGCAATGGTCGGTTAATTGATCGTTGGGGAGGTGGAGAAGTAGTTAATAGTATAGATCGACTTAATGCCATTCTCGATAAGTCTCAGCGTATTTGGATTCATATAGATGATGTTAGACATTTCAGAGTTACCCCTGAACTTAGTCAGTATGTTCAAACTTTAGGTAAACCAGTTTATGAAACTTTTGGTAGTCGCTTGAGACTTTGGCAACCAGGGGATGGATTACCAAGTCGCATACCCAATGAAGGCAAAGATTTAGGAGCTTACTAACACAAAAATATCTGAGGAAATAAGAGTGAAAATCAAACCTTTAGTCTTTTTTAAAACTGTTATTAGTATAGGACTTATAGCTCTAATACTCAGTCGGATAGATATCTATCAAACTTGGAAACAATTTCAAACTTTGTCTTTGCCCTTTGTATTATTTGCCTTAATTTACTACACAGGCTGTCAATGGTTGAGTTGTTTGCGCTGGCTAGTTGTCCTCCGTTCGACCGGTCATTCAGTATCGATAATTAGTCTCCTCAGTAGTTATTTTGCTGGGATGTTTCTCAATATATTCCTCCCAGGTTCCTTTGGTGGAGATGTCTATCGTGTTTATCGAGTGACGCGAGAAACTAAAGATTCGGAAGCTGCACTTGTATCTGTATTTCTGGAAAGGTTTACAGGGCTTTTTGCTTTATCTGCTTTAGCTATATTAGGCTTACCTCCTGCTGTGAGAGTGGTAGGACGTTGGGACATTATTCTGTTGTTTTTTGGCTGCGTTGCTGCTTTAGTGGGTGGAGTGATTTTAATTGTTAGTCCGCAATTATTAAAGTTAGCAGAACCTTGGCTACAAAAATTGCATCTGCAAAGTTTAGTAGTACGCTTCGCTAAAATTCAAATTCTCTTAAGGCAATTTGCTCAACACCGCCAAGCATTAGGTTTATCTATTTCCCTCTCTTTTGTATTAATGCTTGCCATAGTCTATTACCACTATTTAATAGCTCATCAATTAAAAATTCCGATTTCTTTTCTGGAGCTTTTAGTTTTTATTCCGATAATAGCTGTAATTACTCTACTTCCTATATCTTTAGGAGGGCTTGGTGTTAAAGAGGGGTTATGGGTTTACTTATTCAACCGAATCGGTTTAACTGGAGAGCAAGCACTTTTATTATCTGTCACAATTACAATGCTGGGTTGGCTGTTGGCGTTACCAGGGGGAATAGTTTTGCTATTAGATTCTGCTGGATTACAGCACCTTAAACAAGTAGATTAACCGGAAAATTATTCTCATTGAAAATTTACTTTATCTGAAGGATTCTATGAAACGCTCTGTTTTTCTTAAGGTATATCCATATATTCTTAAAAAACGTTCTTTCTTTTTTAAGATAGGGACACCATATCTGTATATGCGCTCACTTTGGTACGGTGGGGACGAAGTTTTCTGTCCTTGCTGTGAAGGAAAGTTTAGGATGTTTCTGCCCTTTGGCGCTCAGCAACGGACTAATGCTATATGTCCTAAATGTTTATCTTTGGAAAGACATCGGTTGTTGTGGCTTTATCTCAAAAACAAAACTAATTTGCTTTCAAAAAACCTGAAAGTTCTTCATGTAGCGCCAGAATATCTGCTAAAAAAATCTATTTCTGTTCTTCCTAATATTAGTTATCTCAGTGCTGATTTACAACCAAATGAAGCAATGGTACAGATGGATATTACAGATATTAAATATCCAAACAATGTGTTTGATGTAATTTTGTGTAGCCATGTTCTAGAACACATCCCTACAGATTGGCAAGCTATGGCAGAATTATGCAGAGTATTAAAACCAGGTGGCTGGGCAATTTTGCATGTACCACTTGACCCTAAGCTTGATAAAACTCTAGAAGGTTCAAGTGATTTGTCACCTGAAGAAAGAGAACGGCTATTTGGCCATCATGACCATGTGAGAATGTATGGTCGTGACTATAAAGAGAAGCTTGAGAAAGCTGGATTTACTGTAAAAGTTGATAGCTATGCACAGGAATTAGGTATTGATAATATTAAGAAATTTGGTTTGATGGCAGATGAAGACATATATTTTTGCACCAAGCCATTATCGAGTGCTTAGGGTTAAAAAGAACCAGGACTTACGCAACTGGCATATTATTTTAAGTTCGTAGTAAGGACTTTAGTCCTTATTTTGAGGACTAAAGTCCTCACTACAAACAAAAAATTGAGATTTTTGTGACACTTGCGTAAGTCCTGAGAACATCAGCAATAAATTTATTGTGATATAGGTGGCTAAAATGAGATTTTTGGTCAAAATGGGATATTTCGCGGCAGGGTTGTCAGTAGTGTTTTTATCAACACTCGCAATCAGACCGATCGCAACACAGGTTGTCTTTACTGCTGCAACTCAAAAGTCCAATACTCCAGAGCTAAAAATACATCTTTTGGCAGGGAAAAGTAGCCAAACATCGATTTCATCAAAAACAGACTTTAAGCATGAATCAACCAATTTAATTGCCAATGTTCTCTATCGAAAACCATCTGATTTATACAAATTAATGGCACCCAGTGGTGCTATTAATGCAAATGTCCTTTGGCAAAATAATCAGGCACAGTATTGGTACATTGAAGAACAACGAAATAGTGAAGAATCAATCATTGCTGGGTTAATCAAAAATGATCCACAAGCCATTGATGCTGGATTTAAAATGTTTGACTGGGGATTTGCCCACCAAGCTTATGATGGCAGTTTCTTTTTGACAGGCGATCGCTTTCACAGTACCTCTTTCTTTGTGCAAGCAGTTGCCCATGCACTTCTAGTCATACAACAATCTCCATATTCACAAAAGTATGCTGACCAAGTAGCCAAATATAAACCTCTGGTGCATCGTGCTGCTCGTTGGATGATTTCGTCACAAATCTGGGAAAGAGGAATTAAACGCAACAAAGCTTACACTCATCGTCGTTATTTAGTCGCCGCAGCTTTAGGACTCACAGGCAAATTAACCAACGATCAAGAACTGATTAACTACGCCCGTCAATCAATTAAGGATGGTTTATCGTTACAACATTCAGACGGTGTTAACCCGGAAAAAGGTGGCTTTGACAGCAGTTATCAGATGGTAGGTGTGGTGTATGCTCAACGGTGGGTGACATACTTTCCCAAAGACTCATTAACACCCAAAGTTGTACTAATGATAAATAAGGCACTCTCTTGGCAGCAGACCAGAATTTTGGATTCTGGAGAAATCAGCAGCCAGGATAACACCCGCACAGCGGGGCAAGAACGCAGACGAAATGGTAAGGTGAAAACAGTATCCTCTAGGTCAGCACTACGTGCCTTTGCCTACTGGGCATCAGTAACAGGCAATAAAAAGTGGGAAGCGATCGCTCGCAAAATAGCACAATACTACTATTGACTACTAATCTTGACTAATGGATTTTTAATTAGTTAAGAAATATTTGGTATTACGTCAACATAAGTAAAGAGAACAGCCTCAAAAATTTTGTATCGCCAGGGGTGCTAACTAGGGTCTATGGCAGGTACAACGCTGTTCTAGCAATACAGATATCTTTATTACTAGGAATAATTTTTGGCAAAAATACAGTCAAACCCAGTAACGGCAAATATTGTGGATATTAATACGCTGTATATTAGTTTCTGATGACTGCTGTGTTGATTGAGCTATCAGCTTTTGTCTTTTGTCCTTTGTCCTTTGTCCTTGGTGTTCTAACGAATGACGAATGACCAATGACTAGTGACCACTGACAGCTGTTGGCTTAAAGCTTTTATTGTTTGATGCAAAGAGGTAGAAAAATCGTGAAAGGATTGGTGCGTTTATTAACAGTGTTTAGTTTGTTACTTGGCTGCTGGGGATGGCTGGGAACAACTCAGTTAGCCCAAGCTGCTAGTTTCAACAGTTTTGTTCCTCAAGTCCACGTTCTGGCAATTGAGCGTCAGAATCGGGCAGACGCTAAGCTAGGGACGGAATTCGGTAAAAAAATTGATTTGAATAATACCAACGTGCGAGCTTTTCAACAGTATCCAGGGCTGTATCCCACCCTTGCTAAAAAAATCATCATGAATGCTCCTTACCAAAAGGTTGAGGATGTATTGGATCTGCCAGAATTGAGCGATCGCCAAAAACAAACTCTGCAAGCTAACTTAGACAAGTTTACCGTGACAGAATTTGAACCTGCCTTTAACGAAGGAGATGATCGCTTTAACAACGGCATCTACAGATAACTGCATATTGTGCAGTTGATGTCACAAGCAGCCCACTCCTAATCCTAGGGAGTGGGAGTTTTCTATTAAAGTGGGGATGGGTGAGACAAACAAATCAAGGGAAAGATATTCTCCTCTCCCCCTCTCCCCCTCTCCCCTTCC
>NZ_JADEXR010000096.1 GCF_015206995.1 aff. Roholtiella sp. LEGE 12411
GGGGAGAGGGGGAGAGGCAAACAGGGGGAGGCTGTTGAGTGTTGATTTTTCAAAAGTGGCAGTTTGACTGTAAACGTCGCTCCTTGCTGCTCACCGGGACTATTTACGTGGACAGTACCGCCATGCAGTTCTACTAAGTGACGCACAATTGCTAATCCTAGTCCCAATCCACCATAGGATCTAGTACTAGAACTATCAGCTTGACGAAAGCGATCAAAGACATAAGGGAGAAAATTAGGGCTGATACCATTGCCTGTGTCAATCACCTGAATTTGGGCATATTTGTCAGTTGTCAATTGTTCTACGCTGTCGGTTAGCCCTGGACGCTCTCGGAGATGTTTTTCTTGATCACTAACCACTGACAATTCCACCTCAACGCGCCCTCCTGCGGATGTGAATTTAATGGCATTGGATAACAGATTCCAGATTATCTGTTGCAGGCGCTCGGCATCACCTGAAACTAATAATTGGGAACTAAGATCCTTAGACTCGCTCCGGGAAAAGTCTTCGGGGCGTTGAGGAATTTCCAATTCTGCTTCTAGATCTGCTATATGTTCGCTATTGAACTCTAAATCTGCATTTTGTGCTTCCCTTGGGGAAACGAGGGAAAATCTCAAATCGATTTCCTTAGATTGGGCGGCTAGGCTAACAGTCTCAATCGCTGACTTCACAATCGGAACTAGATCGCAAGTATAGACATTTAGGCGCAACTGACCTCTAATCATCCGTGAAATATCCAGCAGGTCTTCAACTAGTTGGGTTTGCGCCCTAGCATTGCGCTCAATTGTCTCTACAGCTCTATCCTTCTGGATGTCGTTAAGCTTGCGGGAATGCAGCAGTTGTGCCCAGCCGAGGATAGCATTGAGGGGCGATCGCAACTCATGAGACAATATCGCCAGGAACTCGTCCTTCATCCGGTTTGCTTCTCGCAACTGTTCAGCTTGCTGCTGCAAAGAAGCAATTAAGCTAGCACGTTCCATTGCGATCGCTATTTGGTCGCATACTGCTTGCATCATCCCTTTTTGATTCTCGGTGAAGCTAACACGAGTACGGCTACCAAAGCTAAGAGTTCCAAAAAGCCGCCCCTGTGCTATCAACGGGTAAGCATAATATGCCTTAATACCTAGAGAGCGAATTAACTCTGTTTTCGGGTCAGTTGATTGCTGGACATTATCTACAGCAATTGGATGACGCTCTTGAGCTACAGTACCGCAAATCGCTTGACCAAATGCTATCCACTCAATTTCTTTTGCCGTTTCTGAACAAATGCCACTGTAAGACTCTAGCCGCATTACCTGAGAACTTTCATCAACCAAATAGTTAAAGTAAACATCCAAACCAATTTGCTCTGAAAGTTTTCGGTAAACACTGTCAATCAGTGGTACTGGTTGCTGGCTCGATAGGAGATCGCTAGCTGTATCAAATAGTAACTGGAGTCTTTTATAGCCTAGGGAGAGAGCTTTTTCCACCCGCTTGAGGTTGCTAATATCTTGAAACACCATGATACAGGTGGCTGGATAACCATACATCGCTGGCAGGGTATCGGCAAAGATCAGTAGTGAGCGTACACCTCCACTTGTGTGCCAGTCCATCTCGAACCCATCCACACGTTCCCCACGGGCAACCCGCGCTCCTGGTGTTTCGTCATTGGGAATAGGATTGCCAGCTGCATCTGTGCAGTTGTAAACCGTGTGATACTCCTCGGCTGGAAATCCTTTGGGAAATTCGCCTCCAGCTAATATGTCAGCGGCTCGATTGGCAAAAGTCACCCGCGCTGTTCCTGGTTCAATAAACAGGAGTGGTCTGGGCATCAAATTGAGCACATTTTCTAACCATTTTTGCTGATTCCAGAGTACTTCCTCTGCCTGCTTGCGGACTGTAATATCCAAAAATGCACCGATGCATCCTCTGGTCTTACCTTCTTCGTCAAACAGTGGTGCAACATACACCAACAGCTTAACGATTTTGCCATTTTCCTGGATGACATCAACTTCACCATCCAAAACTTCGACACCTTGAGCAGCAGAGTACTGCATGGGGAGTTCTTCTATTGGCAGTTCTCTACCCTCGCGGTAAACTTTATAGCTTGTTTGTTTTTCATTAGTAGGAGCACTGAGGGAAACATTTATATCTGGTGATACCCCCAACTGCTTGGCAAAAGCTGGGTTTACCCTGATAGTTCGACATTCGGGGTCTTCGGCGATTCCAACTCCAATAGGGATTACATCTAGTAAAGTTTGTAACTCAATGACGCGACGTTGTAGATCCTTATTTAGTTGTAGTATTCGTTCCTCAGCCTGCTTTTGCTCAGTAATGTTGCGAGTCACCGTAGCCAAGGCTATTGGCTGACCTGTTTTGTGATCATTGACAGTGAAGATGTTGTAATCTACTGGTATTGGTTGACTAGTCTGGAGGTGCTGGAAGCGAAATTCTCCTTGCCAGCGACCTTGTTTGAGTACAGTCGGTAAAATGTGTTCTTGAAGATAGGCTTGATCTTCGGGCATTACGTAATCTAATATTGTCTTTTGCTTTACCTCTTTCAGGCTGGAAAGTCCTACCAGTTTTTGACCCGCATCATTTATATAAAGTAATTGACCTTCAAGGGTGGCAATACCAATAAAGTCAGAGCTATTTTCTACCACCGATACTAATTTTTGTTGCTCCGCTTCTGCTTGTTTGCGATCGCGTAGCGCGGCTTGCCGTTCGCTCAAGTCAAGGATAAATGCTACTAACTCGTCTCGTTTTTCTCCCAGCAGTACATAACCAACTAAAACTGGGATGCGGCTACCGTCCTGGCGAATATATTCTTTTTCGTAAGGCGTACAAGCACCGCTGGTATTTGCCTTTGCTTCTAGGATTCCTTGGTCATCTAAGTATAAATGCTCTGTAGGTGTAATATTCTTGCAACTAATCCTGCCTGCTAGTAAATCCTCCCGCGTGTAACCAATCATCCTGAGAAATTCGTCATTTGCCTGCTCTATACCACCATTCGCGTCGCCAAACATAATGCCGATGACGTTGGCATCTACCAAACTTCCCAGTTTATTTTCGTAAGCTCTCAATGCTTCTTGAGCGCTTAGGCGTAGCCCATCGGAGATATCCCGTTGTCTGCTTAAACGTTCAATAACTGCCGCACTTTGCCAAATTAACACGGCAAAAATCACAATCAGAACGATGGCAAACACCGATATTGCAAATGCCGGATCGTACTTTCCAGCTCGTTGACCTTCAACGATTAACCACCCCACTATAAAAGGTACTGCGATCGCCGCAACTAACAAACGACGTGCAAGTAAACCCCCGTAAGTATCACTGATCACTACTCTCATTAGCCCCTGTTCTGCCCGTACCCACAGAACGCCCATACCCAGCACTATAAATAATAGTGCTGTGTGTAACGCCATTGATGTTGTATGAGGGGCAATGCCGTAGAGAATTTTTACTTTATAGGTATAGCCCATGAGCACCTGAAAGGAAATCAAAATGGCTAACAAAGCCAGAGTTTGGGCATACCAATAGCTGCGCTGGTTTTTTTGAGCAGCTAGATGATTTAGAGCTATGCTGAGCAGCATAAAATTCAGTGCCGTGTTCAACCCCATTCGCCCTGGATGCGATGTCGCCACAGAGATTGGAGAGTCACGAAACAGCAATTCATCAATGCCGAGATTCAAGCTGAATAGATATTGACCGAGTGTGAGCGCAGCAATTAAGGTAACTATTATTGTACAAACTCTAGAAATTGTGAGATTGAGGGAGTGAAAAAGTAGGGAAGTGGAGGTCTCTTTGGGGTTGATAACTGTGGGAGAGTAATTTACAATTGTTCTTCCCCCTCTCCCCCTCTTCTTATTTTCTCCCCTCTCCCTTTGCTCCTCCTTTTTCTCTCCTCTTAAATACAACCACAACGACACGCCTGAGAGCACAAAGCACAGTGCTGTGTTCACTTTCATTGTGGCGGGACTACCAGGGAAGCCGCTCTTAAGAACTTCGATGTCAAGCCACCAGCCAATCAGTACCAAGCTGCCAATCAAAATGGCGATCGCACTTGCCATTTGTGCCACCAATGAATGTACAGGAATCTTAAGTAAATCTTGCAGCCGCAAGCGGTTGGCATTTAACATTGAGGATTTTGTCACCGCATCTATCTATAGCAGTAAAACTTAGTATTTTTGAGGGGTTAATGGTTCATACCCCCTGTATTTTATGCTACAGCTTTGTATAGTTTTCATCTATCTATATGCATATTTTCTTGTTGGAAGTCTAAATTTGAAACGCCAGTTCATTCAACGGGAGGAACCCCCTGTAAAGCCCTTTGGGCATGGCTTTGCTTACAGCGCAGCGTTAGGAGAAGTTCAGTTTGGCGTTGGCAACGCTATGGCCGAAAGCCGACGCTCCGACTCCTCTTTGCACATGACTGGCTCCTCTTGACTATGGACGACCCTAACAATCAGTGTGCAATTTTAATGAACTTTGGGGGTTTAAGTCCCCTGCCTCTATAGGCAGCGCGTTTTGTGTCGGGGTTTAAATCCCCATCACAAAACGTAATTGCGAATTGCGTTAGCGCAGCGGTAGCGAGTCTTCGAGCGTCATTGCGAATTGCGAATTGCTTTAATGGGTTATGGCTGATGTATTTCGTGAAATGGTATTTGGAATTGCAGAATATGCCGCTTACCATCGTCTTGGAAGCACTGCTCTCCAACACCTACAAGTTCTACAATTACCTCGCGTAGTGGAGGTGTCCACTTACCCTCTCTTGGTGCAATTTCCACTACTGTTTGGTTTTGAGCAGTAGATACACGGATATTTCTCAGAGAATAATTTTGCTCTGGATACTTAGTTGAATGCCCATCATCTTCAAAAAATTGATATTTATTATTACCACACCAGACTCGCAATCTGAGTTGGTCGAGTGGTGATTCATCAACATACTGCATGACAGGTTGCATAGGAATGATTGCACCACCACGTACATAAAGTGGCATTTTTTCCAATGGTGCATGAGCCAAAATGTGAATAGGGCCTTCGTAACGCTCACCACTCCACCAATCATACCAAGTGCCAACGGGTAAGTAGACAGATCGATGCTCAACTCCAGGGCGGTAAATCGGTGCAGCCATCAGCGATGCACCTAGCAATACCTGATCGTAGAGAGTGTAGGTTTTAGAATCATTAGGGAAATGGTAAAGTAACGGTCTTAAAATTGGTGCGCCTGTTGTTGCCGCTTCCCAGAAAAGAGTGTAAATGTATGGCAGTAGCTGGTAACGTAAATTAATATATTCTCGACAAATTTTTTCAGTGCGATCGCCAAATACCCAAGGTTCATGACGAGCGGTAGTCATGGCCGAGTGACCGCGCATCAATGGGTACAGCATTCCTACCTGCATCCAACGGGCAAATAATTCAGCCGTAGCGTTACCTGCAAACCCACCAATATCGCAACCCACAAACGCCACACCAGAAAGTCCCATATTGCAAAGCATCGGCAGAGACATTTCTAAATGTTCCCACAACGAGTGGTTATCACCCATCCATACAGAAGACCAGCGCTGCACACCAGCATAACCTGATCGCGTTAACACAAACGATCGCTCAGAGCCTCGATGCCGTTGCAATCCTTCCAAGCAAGCTTTAGCCATCATCAACCCATACAAGTTATGCACTTCTGTATGAGTAGAAGAAGACACGGGGAATTCTTTTTCCCCCTCTCCCCCTTGCGGTGCATCTAGAGGAAACCAAATTTTTTCCCCCTCATCGCCGAAAGGGCGATCATTTATAGCAGGTTCGTTCATATCATTCCAAATTCCTGCCACACCAATGTCAGTCAGGCTTTTGTGTAAATCACCCCACCATGTACGTACATCAGAACGCAAAAAGTCAGGAAAAACAGCTTTATCAGGCCAAACGTAGCCGTGAAACAATTCACCATCGGCTTTACGCACAAAGTAGTCGTTTTCTATGCCTTGGTCAAAAACGTGATAATCGGCCTCTGATTCATACTTCACACCTGGATCGATTATTGTTACTGTTTTGAAACCATCTTTTGCTAAATCACTGATGAGTTTTTCCGGGTTAGGAAAGCGCTGGGGACTCCAAGTAAATACCCGATAACCCCGCATATAGTCGATATCAAGATGGATGACATCGCAGGGAATGCGGCGTTGGCGAAATTCCCGCGCCAGTTCTCGCACCACAGTTTCCGATTCGTAACTCCAGCGACATTGATGATAGCCAAGCGCCCATTTCGGCGGTAACGGCATTCTCCCACTTAGCTGGGTGTAGGTACGCAAAATTTGGGCAGGTTCAGGGCCGTAAATAATGTAATAATCTAATTCACCACCACGAGTTTCCATCTTCCAGACACCTGGTTGTTCGACACCGATATCGAACTGACTCCAAAACGTAGTATTGAAAAAGATGCCATAGCTAACATCTGGACGCAAAGCCATAAAAAACGGGATGGCTTGGTACATCTCATCAGTAAGTGCATCGTAATCTAAGGCATCTGCTGTCCAATTAGTTTTTACTTCGCTGAGTTTATCCAGAAAGCCTGTGCGTTCACCAAAGCCATAGAAATGTTCATCAGTTGCAATTTCCTTCCATCCTGCAACTGCACCCATGCGCCAACCCATGCTCATTTCTGCATCTTGGGCAAACGGACGATTCGCTTTATCGAAACAGGCGATACGACACTTTTGCCGCTCCACACACACGCGAATCTGTTGTGTTTCAATTTCCACCGTTGTTTCAGTTTCATGTACTGTAAAAGGTGTTATTGCCCATTCTGCATCATCTAACGTCACCGCCCACGGACGACGAGGCATAAATTCCCCAGTTGGTGACAAACGCACGCGGATTAAATTGGCGGCAAGTACGCTGATGGTAAGGCGTGAATTGCCACAGTCGAAATTGACAGCTTTATCGTTCCAGTTTACATCTCGTACTTGATCAACAATTGTCCAAGGTTGACTGCTCGTGGGTAGTTTTCCGAAATATTGCGGCATATTAAGTAGTCATACAGGTTATAGCTTCTCCGCATTTATAATTACAGACTTATTCCGCCTCAGACTCCTTCTTTCGCTAGAAGTTGGCTAAAAACTTAGCAGATATTTTTTTAGCAATCAATATGTATGCAGTTCTCAGTTGCCTACAATAAGCTCACGCAAGATGAGTCAGGAAAATTATATATTCTGGCTTTTAACTCCTTCTTCATAAATTATTTCAGGAAAAAGCACATTGGTACGAGATTTAATTAAGCAAATAACACTTTTTTTAGCAGTGGGAATTGAAGCCAGCGCTGCTTTTGTAATTGGATTTGCTGCTGTAGAAGCGATGATTGCAGTTTTTAAGCTTTTCTTTTTTCGCCGCAATCTACCAGAAGAAGCAAAAGAAGAATTACGGTTGCGTCTTGGTAGATGGCTGGCGGTAGCACTAGAATTTGAATTGGCTGCGGATATTCTGCGTACAGCAGTTGCACCAACATGGGATGAAATTGGTAAGCCAGCAGCGATCGTAGTTTTACGAACTGTTTTAAACTTCTTTTTGCAAAGAGAAATCGAAAAATCTGCTACAAATAAGCTCCTAATTTAGTCTTTGAAATTGACTGTTGCTTCATGCAACTTTACAATTGGGCCTCGTTCTAGTGAGTCAGTTGGGTAAATACCAGCCTGTGATGTTGCTGACTCGTAGGCAAATAAGGACGATTTCGCACAAACAAATTGTCCTAGGGGCCTATTACATTGTTTAAAGTTATGTAGCCTTTTGATTACGGCCTATCAAGCACTGCGGTAAACTATGCCTTGATTATGATTCTTTCGCAGAGAAGAACACTCGGAAGGAGCGGTTTTTTCAATGTCTCATACCGTAAAAATCTACGATACCTGCATTGGTTGCACTCAATGCGTCCGCGCTTGTCCTACTGACGTGTTGGAGATGGTTCCTTGGGATGGCTGTAAAGCTGCTCAAATTGCCTCTTCACCCCGTACAGAAGACTGCGTGGGATGTAAGCGCTGTGAAACAGCTTGTCCTACTGACTTTTTGAGCATCCGGGTTTACCTGGGAGCCGAAACTACTCGCAGTATGGGTCTAGCTTACTAAAAAGCTAAGTCTTGAGTGCTGAGACAAGAAGTAAGATCAAATAATTTCTTGATTCATCACTCAGGACTATTGTACAGACGCGATTAATCGCGTTTGTACTCAGCACTCAAGACTTTTTTGAAGTATTTTAATAGCAAGCATTTTTAGCATTGTTAGAGTGACCACTGCCCGCCTTGCAAAATCTTACTTTTAGATTGGGAATGTATTCTCTGGATATCCAACTCCTAGAAATTGCTCTGATACCGTAGTCTTAAGAGCAGAAAATTAGCTGTAAAAGCTCAAAATCTAGAACAATACCTAATGTTAGAGGGAGCATACGGCTCCCTTTTTTATTTGTCAAAACGCTACGTTTATGCTAGGAACTATACTGGATTTAATGATCCTGAAAACAAATTGGTGTGAGCAATGTGCGGAATCGTTGGATATATAGGCACTCAAGCAGCGACAGAAATTTTACTAGGTGGTCTGGAAAAACTTGAGTATAGAGGTTACGATTCCGCTGGAATCGCGACTATTTGGGAAGGTGAAGTGAATTGTGTGCGGGCAAAGGGCAAACTGCATAACCTGCGTTCTAAACTGGAACAAATAGAAACACCCGCCCAAATTGGTATTGGTCATACACGCTGGGCAACTCATGGTAAACCAGAAGAGTACAATGCCCATCCTCATTTGGACACAGCAAAGCGAATAGCGGTGATCCAAAATGGTATTATTGAAAATTACCGCGACTTACGCGAAGAACTTAAACAAAAAGGTCACGAGTTTCTTTCTGAAACTGATACTGAGGTAATTCCTCATCTAATAGCCGAATATTTAAAGAATCTTCCTTATTCTCCACTCCCCTACTCCCCTTCTCCCTTTCTAGAAGTAGTTCGCCAAGCTGTTAACCGTTTGAAAGGGGCATTTGCACTGGCAATTATTTCTGCTGACTATCCAGATGAACTAATTGCTGTGCGCCAAAATGCACCCCTAGTAATTGGTTTTGGTCAAGGCGAGTTCTTTTGTGCTTCTGACACACCGGCGATCGTTTCCCATACCAGTGCAGTGCTACCGCTGGAAAATGGCGAAATTGCCCGCTTAACACCATTGGGCGTTGAAATTTACAACTTTGCTGGCGACAGGTTGAAAAAACAACCCCGAATGCTTAACTTGAATCCCACAATGGTAGAAAAGCAGGGATTTAAGCACTTCATGCTCAAGGAAATCCACGAGCAACCAGGGGTAGTAAGAGCTAGTCTAGAAGCTTACTTTAATCCTGATGTGAATCCAGTCGGCGAATCTGCTCAATCGCCAATCAATCTTGGTTTACCTGGAGAATTTTACACTGATTTAGAACAAATTCAGATTGTCGCTTGCGGTACAAGTTGGCACGCAGCATTGGTAGGAAAATATCTAATCGAACAACTAGCAGGAATTTCAACTCAGGTGCATTATGCTTCTGAGTATCGCTATGCACCATCACCGCTAACGCCCAACACATTGATCATTGGTGTTACTCAATCCGGTGAAACTGCTGATACTTTAGCAGCTTTGGCAATGGAAAAAGAACGCCGCCAAGGGAAAGAACCCAAATATCAAGCCCGAATGCTGGGAATTACCAATCGCCCAGAAAGCAGCCTCGGTAACATGGTATCGCACATCATTAATACCTTGGCGGGAATTGAAATTGGGGTGGCGGCGACAAAAACTTTTACCGCTCAACTGATGGCGTTTTATGCTTTGGCATTAGATTTAGCTTATCGCCGCCAGACGGTTTCTCCAGATGCTTTAGAGCGGATTATCAACGGATTACGGCAAATTCCCAAAGATATTGAAGCAACTTTGGAAACTCAAGAAAGTTTAACCGAACATTTAGCCCACGAATTTGCTGAAACTACCGATTTTATTTTTGTGGGAAGGGGGATTAACTTTCCCATAGCTTTGGAAGGAGCATTGAAATTAAAAGAAATTAGCTACATTCACGCCGAAGGGTATCCCGCTGGAGAAATGAAGCACGGCCCCATTGCCTTATTAGATGCGAAAGTACCAGTAGTTGCGATCGCAATTCCTGGTAGTGTTTATGAAAAAGTTATTTCTAATGCCCAGGAAGCAAAAGCTAGAGACTCGCGTTTAATTGGCGTCACTCCTGTTAATGATGGCGAAGCGGCGGAAATATTTAACGACTTGCTTCCCGTCTGCGATGTAGATGAGTTACTTTCTCCTATCCTTACAGTGGTTCCCTTACAATTATTGGCTTATCATATTGCGGCTCGTCGCGGTTTAGATGTCGATCAGCCAAGGAATTTAGCCAAGTCTGTAACGGTAGAATAGTCTATTGATAAGACTTCAACTCAACAGCAGGAAACTTTTTCCCACAGGTTTGGCAAGTGTATGACTCAAGTATTGGGTCTATCTTTATAGTATGTAAAGCACACTTTTGACCTGAGACTATGCCCTACTTTAAAAAACGTCTAACCTACCCATCCAGCCACAAGAGTAACCAAGCTGATAACTACCACGGTACTTTAGTTGCAGATCCTTACCGCTGGTTAGAAGATCCTGACTCTGAAGAAACAAAGACTTGGATTGAGGCAGAAAATAAAGTTACTTTTGCTTACCTCAGTGAAATTCCTGCGAGGGAAAAAATTAAACAGCGCCTCACCAAACTTTGGGATTATGAAAAATATGGCATCCCATTCAAAGAAGGCGAATCTCTGCAAGACGGTTCCACCGAACGATACTTCTATTTCAAAAACGATGGACTACAAAACCAAAGCGTCCTCTACACTTTAAAAACCCTCGACGCCCAACCCAGAGTTTTACTCGACCCCAACAAACTCTCAGAAGATGGCACTGTTGCCCTTGCAGGATTGTCTATTAGCGAAGACGGTAAACTTTTAGCATACGGTCTATCTGCGTCTGGTTCTGATTGGCAAGAGTGGAAAGTGCGCGATGTTGAAACTGGTGAAGACCTACAAGACCAATTGAACTGGATTAAATTCTCCGGCGCATCGTGGACACATGATCACAAAGGCTTTTTCTATAGTCGCTACGATGAGCCTAACAAAAAAACCAAACTAGAAGATGTTAATTATTATCAAAAGCTTTATTATCACCGATTAGGTACAGATCAATCAGAAGACTTATTAATTTACCATCGTCCTGACCAGAAAGAATGGGGTTTTAGTGGAGATGTTACTGAAGATGGACGTTATCTAATCATTTCAGTTTGGCTGGGAACTGACCCCAAAAATTTATTTTTCTACAAAGATTTGACTAATCCTAATGCTGAAGTAATAGAACTAGTTAATCAGTTTGAAGCAAATTATAGCTTTATCGATAATGATGATAGTGTCTTCTATTTCCGCACAGATTTAGATGCGCCACGTGGACGAGTTATTGCTATTGATCCCAAAAATCCAGCGTCAGAAAATTGGCGAGAAATTATTCCTCAATCAGCAGAAACTTTGGAAAGCGTTGGCATACTTAATAACCAATTTGTTGCTGATTATCTTCAAGATGCTTATACCCAAATCAAAATTTTTGACCTCAAGGGTGCATTTATCCGCGAGGTCGAATTACCCGGAATTGGCTCTGCGGGTGGTTTTGGTGGTAAGCGTAATGATACTGAGACTTTTTATAGTTTCACCAGCTTTACTAGACCAGGAACTATCTATCGCTACAACATGGTGACAGGAAAAAGTGAGGTTTTCCGTCAGCCAAAGGTGGATTTTAATCCTGATAACTACGAAACAAAACAAATTTTTTACCATAGCAAAGATGGCACTCCAGTGCCAATGTTTATCACCCATAAAAAGGGCATTCAATTGAATGAGAATAACCCCACATATCTTTATGCTTATGGTGGTTTTAATGCTTCAATGACACCTAGCTTTTCTGTGAGTCTCTTGGTATGGCTGGAGATGGGTGGTGTCTATGCTATGCCCAATATCCGGGGTGGTGGCGAGTACGGCGAGGAATGGCATCAAGCAGGAATGAAAGAGAAAAAGCAGAATGTTTTTGATGACTTTATTGCCGCAGCTGAGTGGCTGATTGCCAATAAGTATACAAAACCAGCAAAACTAGCGATCGCGGGTGGTAGTAATGGCGGCTTACTAGTAGGTGCTTGTATGACGCAGCGTCCCGATTTATTTGGTGCAGCTTTGCCAGCAGTAGGCGTGATGGATATGTTGCGGTTCCATAAATTTACCATCGGCTGGGCTTGGACTTCCGAATATGGTTCGCCGGATAATCCAGAAGAGTTCAAAGCACTTTATGCCTATTCGCCACTGCACAATCTCAAACCAGATACAGCTTACCCAGCAACCTTGATTACCACAGCCGATCATGACGATCGCGTTGTCCCTGCTCATAGTTTCAAATTTGCCGCAGCTTTGCAAGCCGCTCAAGCAGGTGATGCACCAACACTAATTAGAATTGAGACGAAGGCGGGACATGGTGCAGGTAAACCCACAGCTAAAATTATCGAGGAAGCATCAGACAAGTGGGCTTTTGTGATGCGTACTTTGGATGTAGAAGTTTAAAGATTGATTTCTTTAATAGACTTCCAAAAACAAATTTTCTTAGACTGCTATATTTCCCCTAATTCTCGGAGGTAAGCCGGTCGGGGTATAAGTTGCTTCACAAGTGCGGCGTCAGCCGTCCAAAATTCCGCAGATGCACTCTCCGCGCAAGCGAGAAATGCTGCATCATAAAGAGTGGCTAATCCGTATTGTTCAGCAATTTCCCAGCTTCTTGTCCGAATTGCTTCTTCTTCAATGTAATTGATAGGAAGTTCGCAGAAGTCCTCAAAAAACCCCAGTGCTTCCTCTGTTGTGATTACTCCCATCCGGGTTTTCTTCCGTAGCACAGACCCTACTTCTGTCCAAGCAAAAGCTGGAACGACTAAGGATATACTTAGGCTCAATGCTTCTGCTACTAAATTTCTGGCTTGGGGTTGATAAACTTCTGGTACAAGGTAGGGAATCCAAACGCTGGTATCTAGGCACAAAACTCTAGTCATATCATGTCCGCCTAATTAGTTATAATTCCCGCATCTGTGCAAAAAGCGCAAAAGCCCCCTGCCCCCTGCGGTCTAAATGATAAGTCTTTAACCGGACACGATATCACGTCGCTCTTTACCTTCTCTGAGACTGCGAATCAGTTCTGTAGAAGCTGGTTGGATACCAGTTTTGGCTTTGATGGTTTCGCTGCGAGCAATAATCCTTTGATGAGCAGCCCATCCCCGCCGGCGTCGCACTTCCCGTTCCACAGCCTCAATGATTAAATCATTAAAAGATTCGCTGCCTTCCTTGAGTTTCCTAGCTTTGGCAAGCAGGTCAGATGGAAACCGGATTGTTAGAGCTTCGCGTTCCATATCAATGGTTATAACCAAATAATGATACCATTTATTGTAACTGCTCTTTGACTGTGAAGCGATAAGAAACGAACGCTGCTATGTCGCTAAAGTGAAATGTACGCAGCACCAATCGTGGTGTTTCCAACCGGATTGGAACTTGAGACATGACTTAGCATTGAATAATTACCAGTTGATAAAGGCGATCGCTCGTTAAACTATAGGTGAAAATACTTGCCTTGTGATGCGATCGCATCATGTTGCTGATTCAGTTTCCAGCTTTTGAACAACAGTCAAGATGGTTGATTATGAAGCAAATTCAAAAATAAGAATTATTTCAGACTTTTTTCCGTTTGAAACTTAAATTTTGAATCCCCATTTGGGACTGTGTTTTATAATTTTGAGTTTTGAATCGCTTATGAAGCTACGCTCATATATGCTTATTGGGTTTTTACTCAGCCTTCTCCTAAGTATTGTGCCGTTTTCGGGCACTTTAACCACTGCTGCAACACCAACAGTTGCACCCGTGTCTGCTCCCTCGTTCACCAAAGGGGTGCAAAAAACAGTGTTGGATAACGGCTTGACGGTGCTAACTAAGGAAGTCCATACCGCTCCCGTGGTGAGTGTGCAAGTCTGGTATAAAGTAGGCTCACGTAATGAAGGAGCCGGGATGAATGGCATCTCTCACCAGTTAGAGCATTTAATGTTCAAGGGTACTACTGACCGTCCAGTGCAGTTTGGACGGCTATTTAGTGCGTTGGGTAGTCAGTTCAATGCTTTTACCAGTTACGACGAAACAGCCTACTTTGGCACAGTGCAGCGAGACAAACTCGAAGCACTGCTAACTTTGGAAGCTGATCGTATGGAAAACGCCTTGATTGGCCCTGATCAGCTAACAAGTGAGAAGCGAGTAGTAATCTCCGAGTTACAAGGGTATCAAAATTTTCCCAATATCCGTCTGAGTGAAGCAGTGATGCGAAGTGCTTTCCCCAATAGAGCTTATGGTTTACCTGTAGGGGGCACAAAAGCTGATGTAGAGAAATTCACTCTGGAGCAGGTACAGAATTATTACCAAACCTACTACAGTCCAGATAATGCCACTTTGGTGATTACAGGGGATTTTGCCACAGCACCCGTCCTCAAAGTTGTCAAAGAAACTTATGGGAAGTTACCACAAAGAGGACAAAAGGACACGGGGACAAGAAGACAAGGGAACACAGTTTCATTCTCTGCTCCTACTACTACCCCTGCTGCTCAGAAAGCGCCAATTGTCTTAAAGCAACCCGGAAGTGCAGCACTGTTGCAAACTGTTTATCCGCTACCAGATATAAAGCACCCCGATGTCCCTGCGATCGATGTGATGGATGCCATCCTTACAGGCGGACGTAGTTCTAGGCTTTACCAGGCTTTGGTGGAATCTGGACTCGCCAGTTCAGTGAGTGGCAGCGCTGCTGAACTCATTGAACCAGGTTGGTATGAAATTAATGCTACGGCGGCTCCGGGTCAAAAGTTAGCAAAAATTGCTCAAGTACTCCAGCAATCCTTGTCAAAATTCCAACAACAGCCAGTCACCCTAGAAGAATTAAATCGGGCGAAGACGCAACTACAAGCCTCATTTGTACTGGGCAATCAAGACATTACCAGTCAGGCAAGCCAACTTGGGTATAATCAAACCATCACTGGGGATTATCGTTTTATTGAACAGTATTTAGCTGCGATCGCTAAAGTCACCCCTGTACAGGTACAACGAGCCGCTAAAACTTACCTGAATCCAGCTAAACAAACCATCGGTTTTTTTGAGCCAACCCAACCAGATGGTAAACCAGGGGCTTCTAATGTTGCTTCTAGTCGCACTGTGGAAAACTTCAGCCCCGGTAAACCTGTAGACCCAGCAGAACTGGCGAAATACCTGCCAATCGAGACATCAGCGACAGATTCCAATAAACAATCGCTACCAGAACAGTTGACTCTGACAAATGGCTTGCGAGTTCTGCTGTTACCGGATAAAAGCGTTCCCACAATTAACCTCAGCGGACAAATTGACGCCGGAAGTGAATTTGACGGTAATCAAAAAGCTGGATTAGCAAATCTGACTGCTAACAACTTAATGAATGGGACGCAGACTAAAAATGCTCTGACTCTAGCGAAAACCTTAGAAGACCGAGGAGCTGGTCTAGATTTCAGCGCTAGCCGCGAGGGAGTGAGCATTAGCGGTCAGGGACTTTCAACAAACCTGCCAATATTGATTCAAACTCTGGGTGATGTAGTCAAAAATGCCACTTTCCCAGCCGACCAGTTAGAACTGAGTCGTCAGCGAGCATTAACCAGTCTCAAAGTCCAGCTAGATGACCCTCGTGGAGTGGGACGAAGGGTGTTTCAGCAGGCTATTTACCCGAAAAGTCATCCGTTCTACAGCTTTCCGACAGCCGAGAGTTTAAAGAGTATTACTCGCGATGATTTGCTCCGCTTTTACCAGGAACACTACCGACCCGATACCACAACGATCGCCTTAGTGGGAGACTTTGATCTAGTGAAGGTAAAAGCGTTGCTGAATCAGGAGTTCGGCAAATGGCAAGCCACAGGAAAGCCGCCTGTAATTAGCGTACCCACAGTACCATTACCGCAAACTTTGACACGTTTAAACAAAGTGATTCCCGGTAAGACAGAGGCTGTTACTTACATTGGCTATAACGGCATTTCTCGCAAAGACCCGCGTTTCTATGCTGCACTGGTGCTGAACCATATTTTGGGCGGCGATACCTTATCTAGCCGCCTGGGTACGGAGGTACGCGATCGCCAGGGTTTGACCTATGGTATCTACAGTGGGTTTGCTGCGGGAATCAATCCCGGCCCCTTCTTGATCCAAATGCAAACTGCTCCAGGGGATGCTCAAAAAGCGATCGCCAGCACCCTTGCTTTACTCAAACAGTTGCGCGAGCAAGGAGTAACTGAGGCTGAATTAAATACAGCGAAACGCTCAATTACCAACAGCTACCCTGTGGATTTAGCTAACCCTAGTAATGTGTCTAGCATCATTTTGGATAATGCTGTCTTGGGACTGTCTCCAGCAGAGATCCAAGAGTTTCCCAAGCGTATTCAGGCGGTGACTATGACTCAGATGCAGCAGACAATTCAAGATTTAATTAGACCGGAGAATCTGGTGATTGTCACTGCTGGGCCTGGAGACACTGTACCCAAAGGTAGCTAATTACCTCACACAACCGAAATATAATTTTGGGGCTACACATCACAAGTAGAGACGTTGCAATGCAACGTCTCTACTTCAAATTTCCACCAACAATCCTTAACCCAAACCTATTGGGCGATACACGGTAATTAATCAGAACTGTGAATTATTTTTCTAAGAAAACCAAATTTTCCGGCTGAGTTGTTAGCTTGATATTCTGATCCTCAACTTTAACCACGAAGTCGAATCCAGTAATATGACCTTCCGGGAGAATTATTAGGCGATCGTTGAGAGACTCAAGATAGTTTGAAAAGCCGTCTAGAGCCACACTGCCATCATTGATTGCAAGATAGCCGAGGAGTCTACGAAATAGTTTTGGTAGAATGACAACACTCTCAGTAATAGTTTCTAATTCTTCTAAAACAAAACCTTTTTTAGTTTTGTCTACTGGCCATAAACCTTTATTTTCCTTGCGAACTTTCTCAGTGACAGCAGTCAATTCCTGACGAATGTCAGGATATAACTTGGAATAAAAGGTAGGGTAAGCGAATCCTTTAGCCAAAAGATGATGGTTAACGCTTTTTTTGAGTAACGATTTATCTAAGTAGACGTTGCTACCATCCTCTTCATTTAAATTGCCTTTGAAAGCAAAAGCTATAGCCCTGCCATAGATGTCTGCAAATCGGGTAAGTATAAAACCGGGTACTTCTTCTGGTTCTGCCGATGTGACTACTTCATTATCGTTACGGGTAATCTTTTTAAAACCCAAGAATTTTAGTAACTCGCTGGCTGCACCATGAGCAAATTCCAGTGGTTGGTGTTGCATACCTATACCACCCTTGGCTTGGAAGTGTGTTTCCAAAGTATCGATGCTATCCAAGCGTAGCTGTACACCCCCGGCGTGGTTAGGTCTGACTCGTGTTGGCAATTTCTCCCACAGCTTGGGGTTAATGGGATAGAAGCGAATAGAATCGCCATCAGGTGAGGCTTTGATGACTCTAAAGTTACCTTGAATTAGAGTTAGTGCCATGTACTCAAAAAAATATCGCTAAATTTTTTGTAATTTTTGACTGTTAGATGCTCAAACTACCCTCACCCCTTTGTATTCGACTATCCCAAATTTGGGAGAAAGGGTTGGGGCTGATTTTTTGACTTCTCAAACGAACTCTAACTTCTCCTCACTTTAGCAATCCCTAAAAGACTAATGCCTAGAGGTATTACTCTGCATCCAGGATGAGAGTAATTCAATTATTACATTTTTTATAAGTCAAAAGACTTCAGTGGCATTTTAGTTTAAAATTTTCTTATTGAGTACTTAACCTTGAATTAACCTTAATACCCATCTAGGTTAGGCACTTTGGCAAAGTAGATACATATTTAATCTGCCATAGCACTTGTATCTGTGATGTCGGAGTTCATTAAAGGTGAAAAATCATAAATTTATATGCTCTGTTTTTTTCAGAACATAAATTTTTATTTAAGGAGTGGCTCTAAGATGGACATGCAATCAGATTCGTTAAATACAAAATTATTTAAAAATTTACCTTCAATCATTGTCAAAGTTGTTTTACCAACAATAATATTTCTCATAGTGACACAAATTATAGTTAAGATTCAGGGCATTCCGTTTTATCAATTAGTTGTAGATCCTAATGAAATTGCGAAATTACCTCCTTATACAGGCATGATTTCTATGCTTGGTATATTGTTTTGGTGTGCATCAGCAGCAACTTCTATATTTAGTTCTTTCCTTATACAAAAAAAAGGTGGATTAAAATCCAAAAAGTGGTCAAGATTTTTACTATTTTCTGGTTGCATTACACTAGTTATTCTTTTTGATGACTTATTTCAAATTCATGAATATTATTTCCGCCCTTTTGTCGATTTGAGCACTTTTCAAAATCCTAGTCCTATTAAAAATTTGTTTGAGGCAATTTTTTTTGCAATGTATGCTATTGCAATTTTTATTTATTTATTTAAATTTAAGTCGTTATTTAAAAAAACTAATTATAATATCTTAATTCTATCGCTCTTATTCTTTGTTGTCTCAACTATTGTTGATATAGCTACCCCAGAAAAAATGTTCCTACATTCCACATTAGAAGAAGGCTTTAAGTTTTTAGGAATAGTTACTTGGTTTAGCTATTTTATTGACTGCTGTTACGAGCAAATCCTGTTTTTTGTTATTAATAATAAAAATTTAGATTTTACTTAAGTTAATTTAGTG
This sequence comes from aff. Roholtiella sp. LEGE 12411, assembly GCF_015206995.1. Lineage (GTDB taxonomy): Bacteria > Cyanobacteriota > Cyanobacteriia > Cyanobacteriales > Nostocaceae > Komarekiella. The sequence goes on from NZ_JADEXR010000096.1 coordinate 18,841, forward strand.
ATTGTAGACATTTATTCAAGCAAGCGATCGCATGATGTTCATATAATTGTTATAAGCCTGTCACATTCACCTGTTAGGTTATAAATGAAAGCAAACACTCAGTTTGCTCCTCACACCATAGCTATATTGCTGCTCTCTTGCTAGCCAACCTCAAGAGAGCTTTTTTATTACTTTCATCAGGGGTAAAAGATAATTGGGTGTTAGCCTACTCGCTTTTGCAAATTACAGCTATTTATTTTATAGCGATCGCAATTAAAAACTCTAAGAATTTATTCAAAATATTGCCTGATAATTGGAAGGATTCACACATGATAATTACGTATTTAATCAAGTAGTAAAATTAGGTTTTCTGATTTTAATAAATATTTGCTTTATGTACTATAGTATACATGCTATATTATTTTAATTATATATTTATCTATCTAATAGGGGAATAAACATAAACACTATAAATAATAAATAAATATATATTCCGATCACCTGAAGAACTTTAACTCTATCTTCCCCTTTTGCCTTCTAGCAACAGGGGATTTTTTTAAAGATACCAACAGATGATTTAAACGAAATTTTTATCTGTCTTCAGGAGGAATAAATAAAGATGGCATCAATATTAAATACTTAGATAGCCCGATTACCCTACCGGACTTTAACTCTATATCCCCCCATGTTTTTACCTAACAAGGGGGGGTTTTATCTAAATCCTAGCGATCATTTTTAAGCCTAGGGATTACAGTAGGTACATTGGGAAGGATCAGCAAAGTCTTTACCATCAAGAAATAATTTTTCTTGACTAAAACTACATTTTTTACATTGATAAATTACTGCACGAGTTAAGGGAGTAGGTAAATAACAAATCGCACAAGGTAATCCTTTAATGATTTTAGTTATTGTAAAACCAGGTGCAGAACAATTTGGGCAATGGCTGTTAACCTTTTTTACCAAGTCTTGGGTGGCTTTCTCTATATTTTTCATCCGCGTAGGATTATATAATGCCCGCATATCTGTTTCTATATGCACTTTGCCATGTCGGGAATTATTCAAAGCAACATTCACAGTTTCTAAAAGTTTTTCTTCTGTAGTAATACCTTTGATAATCTTAATATCATTTTTGGCTGCTAGCTCAAACTTGATGACTATTCCATGTTCGGGAAAACCAACGTTTCTAGCAAAATCAATTGCTTCCTCAAAGTTGTTCACCACCTGATAATTGAAATTAGTTTCTAAAGAAAATTCTTCACCAATAATTACTAAATCATTTTTTTTATCTAACAAAATGACAACTTCTCTGTTAGAGTAAATAAAAGGTAAGCTTGGATGAGGTACAAAACTTCCTTCGCTAGCGATCGCTAGAGTTTCTCCAGTAATCTCCAATGCTTTTTCGGCTTTTAATCTTGCTGCCGTAATTTGAGTACCTGAACGTTTCACATCTCTGGTGAATGTTCCAAAAACGTCAGTATTAAAATCTTGTGGTACTATAACTTTAATTCCTAATTCCTGTTCCAAGAGTGGGGCAATTACTCTCTCTTTTTGGTGCATTGTAGCCAGTATGCCCACTCGATTACTAAACAACAATTGACTTTTCAACGTGGATTTACCTCCTTCGCTATTGTAAGCAAACAAAGGTGTGTTCTATAGCAGAATTCAGAAGCCAGGAGCTAGGAGTAAAACAGTCTTTATATCTGGCTTTGAAATCTAGATTCTGTACCTAACTTACTTAAAAGCTGCTGTAGCTGAAATATCTACGCCTGAGATACCAAACTGATTTTTTAACATTTCTTAATTTAAAGTAAGCTGATGCGCGTCTAGATCAAATATTATCGCGCTTAGGCTGTCCCAGGTCAAGAGTCAAAAGTCCAAGCTAGCCTTTGACTGTGGACTTTTGACTCTTGTCTAACTTTGTTCTTGAGGAACTTGTGCTATCTGTGTCATTAGCTTCTCCTGATCTCGCTTGCGTTTTTTGGCGTAAAGTTGAATAGTAACCGCCATAAAAATAATTAAGCCAAAAATGCCCCAGGCGGTGATATCTGTAGGTAGATTATTTTTGAATACAGCCAGCAATACAATCACCACTAACATGACTGTAGGTGCTTCATTTAAAGCACGTAACTGTTGACCACTCCAGCGACACTCATCTGATGCTAACTGCTTCATGAGACGAGCGCAGTAATAATGATAGCCGATTAAAATGGCAACAAACAGTAGTTTGATATGCAACCAACCTTCTTTTAAAACATCCGGTTCAGTGCTTAATAAACCGATTGCCATTGCTACCGTCAAAAACATTCCTGGAGTGGTGATGATACTGTAGAGGCGTTTTTCCATAATTTGATACTGATTCTTCAGTATCGTGCGTGCTGGTTCAGATTCTTGGTTAGCTTCAACGTGATAGATAAAAAGACGTACCAGGTAGAACAAACCGGCGAACCAAACTACAAATCCGACAATATGAAATGCTTTATACCAGGAATAAGCCATTACTAGCAAAACCTCTAACTTAATTTTTTTTAACCACAGATGTAGACACGAAGTGGCTTCCCGCAGGGTACACCAATAAACACAGCGAAAAGTTCTGTAGGCGGGTTTCCCAACCTAGGAAACTTTTCAAGACAGCGAAAAAATTGCGCGTCCAGGTAACAGGAGCGCAAAACTTTTCAAGACAGATAAATCATAGATGTTTATCTGTGTTTATCAGTGAAAAGTCTGAGTGTCAGTTTTCAATGCTCAGAATATTCCAAGACAGTGGTTTCATTTTTATAATATCGATTTTTGCCAGATTTCTATTCTCATTAGGAATCTTTACGACGCACAAAGGGTAAAAGGTCTTGCAAAATCACCTCATGGTAGTGTTCTTGAGGATAATGCCCGACGTTATTAAGTTTGATTAATTCGGTATTTGATACAGAATTGACAAAATTTTGTGCTATGTCTACAGGCAACCAAGGGTCAATCATACCCCATTGAATAAGAATTGGTTGCTGCCATTCTTTAAAACCAGATTCGATTTCTGTCATTGCTGGTTCAAGTTGCAAATTGCGAATAGTTCCTAATAGACTTCGCCCAGAAGCAGAAGTCTTCAAAAATGGTTTGCGATAAACATCTAAATCCCGATCTTCTATTCGGTAACGGCTACCACCTTCTAGCGTCCGGTCAACTAATAGAGGGTCTTGGGTCATTACTTCACCAGCTAAAGGTAAACCCATTTGTTTGATTTTCCAGGGTAATTTAGCAGCAGTGGAAATGGGTGTATTTAAAATAGCTAAGTTGGCAATTTGTTCAGGGTGACGCAAGGCATATTGTAGTCCTACAGAACCTAAAAATCCTTGCACAACTAAAGAAAAACGTTCAATTTCTAACGCTTTAATAAATCCTTCTAAAGCTGTAATAAAAGCATCGGGAGTGTAAGCAAAATCTCGTTTTTCTGGTTTTGCAGAAAAGCCATAACCAATCCAATCTGGAGCGATCGCTCTTGTACCCTGATTCGCTAAAGCAGGTATAATATGACGCCAACTGTAACTTTGTGATACTATGCCATGCAGCAACAACACAGGTAGTAAGTCAGTTCTACCAATTGGTGAAGATTCCCGATAAAACCATTCTAGTGAATCTACATTGATTTTATGTTCTGTTATTGACACGCTATTTTCCTATGAATTTGGAATGCAAAAGCTTAGCGCCTTAGATATGTAAAAGGGATTGGGGCATGGGGCATAGGGGATTGGGCATTGGGCATGGGGGATTGGGCATAGGGGATTGGGGATTGGGAAGAACTATCGCCCTTGCTCTTGAAATTTTTTCTCTCCCCATGCCTCATGCCCCATGTCCCATGCCTCATGCCCCATGCCTCATGCCCCATGCCTCATGTCCCATACCCCATGTCTCATGTCCCATACCCCATGTCTCATGCCCCATGCCC
>NZ_JADEXR010000012.1 GCF_015206995.1 aff. Roholtiella sp. LEGE 12411
ATTAACAATAAGTTGAAGCTGATTAAAAGGCTAGGTTATGGCTTTCGTAATTTCGCAAACTTTCGATTGCGCTGCCTATTATCTTGGCACTTTAGTGTTAAATCTCCATAAGGGGATCGGTAGAACCCAAAAAGATTTATTTGTCATAGCGAGCAAGGATCGAAGATTGCTTCGCTGGTAATAAGTTTTTATAATTAGGCGATCGCAGAACCCTGAAGCCACTTCCGCCAACCCTGAAGTCACTCCCGCCAACCCTGAAGTCACTCCCGCCAACCCTGAAGTCACTCCCGCCAACCCTGAAGTCACTCCCGCCAACCCTGAAGTCACTCCCGTCAACCCTGGAGTCACTCCCGTCAACCCTGAAGTCACTCCCGTCAACCCTGGAGTCACTCCCGTCAACCCTGAAGTCACTCCCGCCAACCCTGAAGTCACTCCCGTCAACTCTGCATCTAATCTGAAAAAATGGCAGTAAAGAGCGATGCCTACGGCGGGCTACACCAACGCTTGACTCTAAAATTCATTGCCAGGATGTCTTGATACAATTGGTCTGTGCTAGTAATGGTGATTTTGCCATCTACCTGAAGCTTCTTAATGACTGCTAAGGTTCCCTTAACATTTAATCCCAGTCGAGTTGCTTCTTTTCTAGCTGCAAAGTCATCTAAAATTATGTAATCTATTTGTAATTCAGTGCCTAAAGCAATAGCCTCTGATTCTCCTCTCCCTAGTCGCATATTTAGACGATTGGCTAAGGAAAGTAATTGAATTTCTTTGACTAATATTTTATCGGCATCAATTAAAGCTTTTACCTGCTGACTCGCTGCATCAGATTTAGCACTGATTTCTTCTGAAACAAAAATGTTTCTTTTTGCTCAATATTATTAAATAATGGAATTTCTGAGGCAACACTTCTTAATTCTTCCTTACTAGTCATAGGTATTTCAAGCTACCGACTGGATACCCTCTAGATTATCCTAAATTTCAGCAAGCGAAACCTGCGGTAAGCTACGCTAATGCACACTTGATTAAGTCTCAAAGAGTTGAAACTCAAGTAATTTCACAAAAAGCTGTCGTTACTGTAAGTGAATGAAATAGCCCTGGCAACAAAGGTTATCCCACGGATGAATTAGCAGTAAGCTGTTGTAGGGCGTTTGTAACAATTTACTATGGCAACGATTAACGACAACTATCTCAAACTGAAAGCAGGTTATCTATTTCCTGAAATTGCTCGCCGGGTTAATACCTTTGTTGAAGCTAATCCTGATGCCAAAGTCATCCGGCTAGGTATTGGCGATGTCACCGAACCGCTGCCTGAAGCTTGCCGCACAGCTATGATCAAAGCTGTTGAAGAAATGGGCGATCGCGCTACTTTCAAAGGCTACGGCCCAGAACAAGGCTATGCTTGGTTACGGGAGAAAATTGCCATCCAGGATTTCCAGGCGCGGGGAGCCGAGATAGACGCATCGGAAATCTTTATCTCTGACGGTTCCAAATGTGACACGGGCAATATTCTGGAAATCTTTGGACATGACAACACCATCGCCGTCACTGACCCAGTTTATCCGGTGTATGTAGATACAAACGTCATGACGGGAAATACTGGAGATGCCAACAATCAAGGCGAATTTGAAGGCTTAGTCTATCTGCCGATTACTGCTGAAAACAACTTTACCGCTGAGATTCCCTCTCAAAAAGTTGATTTAATTTATCTTTGCTTTCCTAATAATCCTACTGGTGCGATCGCCACCAAAGAATACCTAAAGACGTGGGTAGACTATGCTAAAGCTAATGGCTCGATCATTTTCTTTGACGCTGCTTATGAAGCCTACATTACTGATCCCCAAATTCCCCACTCTATCTATGAGATTGAAGGAGCAAGGGAAGTTGCGATCGAGTTCCGTTCCTTCTCTAAGAATGCAGGCTTTACGGGAACCCGCTGTGCATTAACTGTTGTGCCAAAAACACTAACAGGAAAAGCGGCTGATGGTTCCCATGTGGAACTCTGGAAACTGTGGAATCGTCGTCAGTCCACCAAGTTTAATGGGGTATCCTACATCGTACAACGCGGAGCCGAGGCAGTCTATTCTGAAGAAGGACAGACACAAATCAAAGCATTGGTTAGTTTCTATTTAGAAAATGCCAAAATTATTCGTGAGAAACTTACAGCCGCCGGATTAGCAGTATATGGCGGCGTTAATGCGCCTTACGTCTGGGTAAAAACGCCTAATGGTTTGTCCAGTTGGGAATTTTTTGATAAGCTGCTGCACACTGTGAATGTTGTAGGAACCCCTGGTTCTGGCTTTGGCGCCGCAGGTGAGGGTTACTTTCGGATTTCAGCATTTAATAGCCGGGAGAATGTCGAAGAAGCAATGAAGCGGATTGCTAATAACTTTAAAGTATAAAGCAATGTCTAACGGCAAGCTGCTCCGCGTCTACGTTTTGTGATAATTTTGCGTAAGTTCTGAGTATTAAAGGTTATGGTGGGCAGCATTACCCACCGACCTTAATAAATAACTTAAGACTTATGCCGATGGGAAAGCTATAAAAATTATGTCCAAAGCAGCGGGATGGCTTTTCGACAACGCCCACTTTAAAGTTGAAGTCTACTGGCGCTTTCAATAAAGCCTTGCTCAACGATCTTGAAGATAGCCTTGTAGATTTATTGATTGGACATCTGTGTAATTACTAATAATATTATCTTTGATCATGCCTATTTGTACAAATTTTACCAATAGCTTTTGTGCTTGCTGTTGATTTAAACCTTGAATATGCGTTTCTAGAACTTTTAGTTTAAATTGCTGTTCTATAGTGAGTTCTATAGATTTCATAATTTCTCTCCTATTGATAGGTTTCAATCTCTTGTTTAGGTTTTTAGTTTGCTAATTTCATACATTGCAACCTGAGACTCAAAAACTTAAGGACTCACGTTTGGTGTACAGCCTCAACGCTCATAATATGCAAGTTTATTTGCGTAATAGCTTAGCTTGAGAACTTAATTTCAGGTAATTTTTGGAACCGATGCCATATCTCAGTATTAACTAAAATATAGTTATGCAGCCATTAAACTTTCTTCTTTATTTCCAGGACTTACGCAACTGGCATATTATTTTAAGTTCGTAGTAAGGACTTTAGTCCTTATTTTGAGGACAAACAAAAAATTGAGATTTTTGTGACACTTGCGTAAGTCCTGATTTCAAGCAATTGTTTTTCAAATCCAAAGTAACATTAGACTATTATTTTCTAACTTTAATTTTGATTTTTGCAATTTCACCCTGGTAAATCAAGTCTTGTGAATTGATTGCTTAGACATAAATAAAAGATTTATGTCTGTATATACTTTCAGGATAACGATTGATTTGACAAGTAATTAATTGATTTATTAATAAAAAACGATCAGTCTATTTATTAATTTAAGGAAATATTGTCATTCCATGAACTTATTAACGTTTAATCTCCGCATGAAAAGTATTTAAGCCAAGAACAATAATTTGTATTATCTTATTAAAAAAACTAATTTACAATTATTATTTTAATTTAAGGTTTTATTTTTATCTAAGTGTATCAGGAGAAAGGAAAACCCTAAATTTGATATTAGGCAATAGCTATGGGGTTTATGCAATTAGATAGAGACACAATACATTTGTAAAATTAGCAGCAATTTTTACTTAATAGTTTTTCTGAAATTAATATTCTAATCCAGTTAAAAATTACAGGCATAATAACTTTAATTATGTCTCGAAAAAGCTAAATATGGCTCTCAAGCAAGGAGCCACTATTGCAGAGATAGAGGAACTACTAAGCTCTGACTTGCAAACAAGATAATTTCCCCGTCCCTTTACTATGTCAGCTACTTTTGTATAAATAATTTATAACATCTGTCAAACGAAACAAAAATTGTATTCCTTTAGTTAGATAAAAAAATACCGAGTAATAGATACTTTATCTAAAGAAGAACACGATTTAGGTACTTGCTGAAAAGTGGCTACCCTTAGATGCATCAGTGAATATAATTTATCTGGATTAATTCGTGTTTATATGTGATGCAAACGAGGTAAGAGCTTACTAGTTCTGCCTTGAAAGCCAACAATGTAAAATTTTATAGCGGGGTTGCCGTGTCTGAATTATTCCAAGCAGTCCTAGATAGTGAACAAAAGAGTGATTTGCGTTCCTTCATAAGTGAATTACGTCAGCAAGACAAAAAGTATTTGCTACGTAACGACATACTGAATGTGTATAGTGAATACTGCTCTAAGTATCAGAAATCTGAGAAGTTTTTTACTACCTCTGATTTAGGCAAGTTAATTTACTATACTCAGGAAATTATTCAGGAGGACTCAAACTTCTGTTTTATTATCCGTCCTAAGATTGCTAGTCAAGAAATTTATTGGTTGACATCAGACTTGAGTGTCGAGCCAATGACTGTACAAGATCTACTCGATCTGCGCGATCGCTTAGTGAACAAGTTTCATCCTAACGAAGGCCACCTCCTAGAGTTGGACTTTGGGCCATTTTATGACTACACCCCAGTCATCCGCGACCCCAAAAATATTGGTAAAGGGGTGCAATTTCTCAACCGCTATCTATCCAGCAAAATATTTCAAGACTCTAAACAATTGCTGGAAAGCTTATTAAATTTCTTACGTCTGCATCAATACAACGGTGTTCAGCTGCTGGTAAATGATCGCATTCAATCGGAGCAACAACTTTCCCAGCAAGTTAAAAAAGCGATCACATTTGTTAGCGATCGCCCCAATGAAGAACCTTACGAAGACTTCCGGTTACAATTACAAACAATGGGTTTTGAACCGGGTTGGGGTAACACGGCCCAGCGCGTGCAAGACACTTTAAATATTCTCGATGAATTAATTGATTCTCCTGATCCCCAGACTCTAGAAGCCTTTATTTCTCGCGTTCCGATGATTTTTAGAATCGTCCTCGTTTCAGCCCACGGTTGGTTTGGGCAAGAAGGCGTATTGGGGCGTCCCGACACTGGTGGTCAGGTGGTTTACGTGCTTGATCAAGCAAAGAGTCTGGAAAAGCAGTTGCAAGAAGATGCCTTACTAGCTGGTTTAGAAAAACTGAACGTCCAGCCAAAGGTGATTATTCTCACCCGCCTAATTCCTAATAGTGATGGTACTCTTTGTAATCAACGACTAGAAAAAGTCCACGGTACTGAAAACGCCTGGATTTTACGAGTACCTTTGCGAGAATTTAATCCCAACATGACTCAAAACTGGATTTCCCGGTTTGAGTTTTGGCCTTATCTAGAAACCTACGCTATTGATTCAGAAAGAGAACTATTAGCAGAATTTCAAGGTAGGCCTGACTTAATTGTTGGTAACTATACTGATGGGAATTTAGTGGCGTTTTTGCTAGCACGGCGGATGAAAGTCACTCAGTGCAATGTCGCCCATGCTTTGGAGAAATCTAAATATTTGTTCAGCAACCTCTACTGGCAAGATTTAGAAGATAAATATCATTTCTCATTGCAATTTACTGCTGATTTAATTGCAATGAATGCTGCCAACTTCGTTATTAGCAGCACCTATCAAGAAATTGTCGGAACAACCGATAGTGTGGGACAGTACGAGTCTTACAAATGCTTCACCATGCCGGAGTTGTACCATGTAGTGAATGGGATTGAATTATTTAGTCCTAAATTTAACGTCGTACCGCCTGGAGTAAACGAGAATTACTATTTTCCCTATTCGCAAACTCAAGACCGAGTAGAGAGCGATCGCCAACGTCTTGCAGATACACTTTTTACCTTGGAAGATCCGACCCAAATCTTTGGCACACTTGACGATCCTAGTAAGCGTCCTCTCTTCTCAATGGCGCGTCTTGACCGGATCAAAAACCTCACAGGTTTAGCCGAATGCTATGGTCAAAGTAAGGAATTACAGCAGCATTGCAACCTAATTTTAGTTGCGGGTAAGTTGCGTGTGGAAGAATCAGGCGACAACGAAGAACGTGACGAAATTATTAGACTTTACCAGATCATTGATGAATACAATCTTCACGGGAAGATTCGCTGGCTCGGTGTACGCCTATCTAAAACTGATTCTGGTGAAATTTACCGAGTGATAGCCGATCACCAAGGAATCTTTGTGCAACCGGCTTTGTTTGAAGCTTTTGGTTTGACAATTTTAGAGGCGATGGTTTCCGGAATACCGACTTTTGCCACACAGTTTGGTGGTCCATTAGAAATTATTCAGGATAAGCTTAATGGATTTTACATTAACCCAACAAATTTAGAAGATACAGCCGCAAAAATTGTAGAGTTTGTCATTAAATGCCAACAGAATCCTAATTATTGGAATGAAATTTCCCAGCGAGCAGTTGACCGAGTTTACAGCACTTATACTTGGAAAATTCACACTAACAAGCTATTATCGTTAGCACGGATTTATGGGTTCTGGAACTTTACATCGAAGGAAAACCGAGAGGATTTGTTGCGCTACATTGAGGCTTTGTTCTATTTAATTTACAAACCAAAAGCGCAACAACTATTAGAGCAGCATAAGTATCGGTAATTAGTCATTTGTCATTCGTTTTAACTCTTGACTCTTGACTAAATTGTCAACGCACGCCAGGTTCGTTGACCAACTATTCCATCCACTGCTAAATTTTGCTGGTTTTGAAAGGCTTTGACAGCAGTCTCTGTCAGCGCTCCGAAAATCCCATCAATTCGGACGGTATAGCCGTTAGAGATTAACAACCGTTGTAAAGCTCTAACGGCTACACCGGAGCTACCAAAATAGAGATTTGGCAAAGGTTGGCTACTAAACTTTTGGAATCGGCCTACAGCCTTTGTACGGTCTTTACCTACGGATTGTGAATACTTCTTAGCTTCCGATAAGCCAGAAGAACCTAGAGACTTATTCTTGTTTTTAATTTGATTAAGTGTATTTTCTTTTGTGAGCGCTGACATAGTAGTCTGGGAAGCTGCATCTGCCTGCACGAATTCAGGTGGTGTGACTTGAGCAGCTAGAGATAACTGACTCTCTATTGACTGTTGGACGCCATTTTCCATCTGAAATAATTGTTGCTCCGGCAAATTGGGCCCAGATGCTTGTCTTGTTGTTAACACGCTCGTCATTAGCAGGCCAATTTCAGTCATGGTAGTTCATTTTACTAAGACCAATACTTCTTTTGACGAACAAAAATGCTGCTATTCCGGAATAGTGCATACTGAATTAATTGAAAAATCATGTACTAATTTTTTCATATAAATCGTCCTTGTCTCATTTTCTCTCCTCATACTTCGGTCTAATTAGACTACTTTGCTTTAGGCTTTGTACTTTTTTTAATCTGTGATTAAGGCATCAATTTGTAAAACATTGCTCCTAAATCAACGGTTTAGACAATAACATACTATGTGATCTCATGGAAATGCCATCAAGCAAATTTGCATAATTATCTTCATTTGGTAGTTACTCTGCTGATGCGGCTTAAAGCATGTTTAGACAGCTACCAATAATACTACTGGACATACGGAGTTAGTTTTTTTAAGCAATCATCAATGCAGAGTTTGACAACAATGATAGACTCTAGATTCTAAAAAGATTGTCCTCCCGCAGATGGTGGTTATAAACTTTTTATAGAGTAAGAGTAGGGTGTGCTATCACTCCTAATTAAAAGCGATCGCTTGTAGTTTAATCAAAAAGCGATCGCTTTTGCAGTTAACTACCCCAGGCTATCGATTACTGGATGAAAGTAGAAGGCAAACCCCAAAACCGTATAGGCAGCTAATAGCAACGTACCTTCCAGCCAGTTTGACTTACCATCAGAACTGATGCTATTGGCAATCAATACCGACACAACCACAGCTACTAATTCAAAGGGATGGAAATTCAAATCCATCGGCTGGCCAAATACCCACCCAGCAATAACTAAAACGGGAGCAACAAATAGAGCAATCTGCATACTTGATCCCACAGCCACGGAAACAGAAAGATCCATCTTATCTTTCATTGCTACTGTAACTGCTGTAGCGTGTTCAGCAGCGTTACCAATAATGGGTACGAGGATTACCCCTGTAAACAGTGCTGTTAAACCCAACTGAGATGTTGCTACTTCTAAAGTGTCAACAAGTAGTTCTGACTCAATTGCTACTAAGAGAGTACATACTAGTAAGACTCCACTCCACAACCAAATATTTGGTTTACTATGAGGGATTTGTTCTCCTTCTATCTCTGCTACACCTACATCGTAGAGATAGGAATGGGTTTTCATTGAAAATAGCAGTGTTAGGGCGTAGACGAGAATTAACACCACAGCGACTGCAACGGAAAGATGTTGCAACGTCTGTTCACCAATCCCTTGAGAACTGAATTTCATTGCTGTTGGCAGCAAAATTGCAATTACTGCCAAATTCATAGAAGAAGCATTAACCCGCGCCACAATCGGCTGAAATGTCTGTTCTTTGTGGCGCAAACCGCCCAAAAGCATGGAAAGACCCATCACTAGTAGTAAATTGCCGATAATCGATCCCGTAATACTGGCTTTTACCACTTCTACTAATCCGCCTTTGAGAGCAACTAGGGCGATAATCAGTTCGGTAGCATTGCCAAAGGTAGCATTTAACAACCCTCCCAATGACGGCCCAACTACTACAGCAATTTCTTCTGTGGCTGTACCCATCCAAGCTGCTAAGGGCAGAATCGCTAATCCTGCTGTAATGAAAACGATTAATTCACCCCACTCCAGAAAGTGGGCTGCTAATGAAATCGGGATAAATAGCAATAAAACTAGAAAAACAATGTTTTTACCTGACATTTGTCACCTTGAATTGAGGGTATCTTATCCGAGTGCTCTTAGCGTAGCGGGGCGTAGCCCGTCCTGAGTTATAAGTACTGAGTCAAGAGTTACGAACTTTAATTATTTCTGTTTAGCTAGTTACTAATCTTCATTCTTTTGACTTACTCATCACTCAGCACTCCCATAGGATACTCTCAACCATCTGTAGACTTATTCAGAGATTCTACTGTTTTCACTCTTGTGCTAGATATGTAATATAAGATTGCGTTTTATTGTGTTTTTGCAATCTTTTGTTGCAAAACTATGAATTTAAGCCAAAATATTACACCAGAAATGGGGTTTAATGTATTAAAAGACAATTAAATTTTTTATTGGCGCTGCCAACGAAAAAAATCCTAACCGAGGCGTCATTCAATGGCTAACTACTTTAAATTTTTAGGAAAAAGGCTGTGTGATAACGCAGATTTCCTGCCATACTAAGACCGCTTCCTAGGAAATTTGCTTGAATCCCATAGTTGTCGTCTATCTCGGATTTGTGTTCAAACTGTTGTAGAGAGGTTTACGCACAATATTTTCGACGCAACTGCAAGTTTTTTGTTTTGGATAAATATATACATGACTTCTGCTGCTGAAATGCCAGCTAGCTCTGGCTCAACATTCACATTGCATTCAGATCCCAAAAATACCCAACAGACCGATCCCCTGAGAAAGGCTACTGGTGTTTATGTGACGGTACATGGTCATTTTTACCAGCCGCCGCGGGAAAACCCTTATTTGGACGCGATTGAACGCCAACCGAGTGCTGCACCTTTCCATGACTGGAATGAGCGGATTCATTGGGAATGCTATCGCCCGAATGCTTTTGCCAGAGTGTTAAATGACCGAGGCGAAGTGACGGGGATCGTGAACAATTATGAGTATTTGAGCTTTAATATTGGGCCGACGCTGATGTCGTGGCTGGAACGCTACGATGTGGAGGTTTATCAGCGGATTTTGGAGGCGGATGCCAAAAGTGCCCAACGCTTGCATGGTCATGGAAATGCGATCGCACAAGTATACAATCACATCATCATGCCTCTGGCGAACGAACGGGATAAATATACCCAAATTCGCTGGGGCAAAGAAGACTTCCGCTCCCGCTTCGGACGCGATCCCGAAGGTATATGGCTAGCGGAAACAGGTGTAGACTATGCCACCCTAGAAGCTCTAGTTGCCGAAGGTATTCGCTTCATTATTCTTGCACCATCTCAGGCACAGCGTTGCCGTCCCCAACCTACCAAGGATGATCCCCATCCCCAATGGCACGAAGTTGGTGGTAGTCAGATTGATCCCACCCGTCCCTATCGTTGTTATTTAAAGCCAACACTCAGCACATCTTCACCTCTGAATGCGATGGCTACGCCCGCCGCAGGTATCGCCGCCAGCAACGGTAAGACTGAGCACTCTTTGTCTGCTCACGAAGAAGGCAACACAGAGGGCTTGCCTTATATTGATATCTTTTTCTACGATGGCCCAATTTCACGGGATATGGGCTTTAGCGATGTTGTTTATAATTCCAGCCACTTTGCTGGACGCATCGGTTCAGCAGTACGTGGGGATCACCGTCCGGCACAATTGATTTCTGTAGCGACGGATGGGGAAACCTTTGGACACCACAAGAAAGGAACTGAAAAAACTCTCGCCTTTGCCTTTATAAACGAGTTTCCCCAACATGGTTGGACAGTGACTAACTTTGCTCACTACCTCAGCTTAAATTCTCCCACCTGGGAAGTGGAATTAAAGTCAGTCACAGCATGGAGTTGTGCTCACGGTGTCGGCAGATGGCAAGATGATTGTGGTTGCGGTGGTGAAGGCAGTCTTTGGCATCAGAAATGGCGTCGCCCCTTGCGGGATGCGTTGAATTGGCTGCGGGATCAGCTCATAGAAGTATATGAGGAACATGGTAGGCAGCTATTTCGTGATCCTTGGCAAGCACGAGATGAATATATTCAAGTGATGCGCGATCGCTCCCCTGCCAATGTTAGCCGTTTCCTTTCTCGCCATCAAACCCGCAAACTGACAGCAGCAGAACAAGTAGATGCCCTACGCCTATTGGAAATGCAGCGTCACGCTTTGCTGATGTTCACCAGTTGCGGCTGGTTTTTTGAAGAAATTTCCCGCCCAGAAGGAACGCAGATTCTGCGCTATGCCGCCCGTGCTTTGGAACTGGCTGGAGAAGTGGCTGGTGTGCAGTTGGAAAAAGGCTTCCTCAAACGCCTTGGTTTAGCTCCCAGTAATGTTGAGCACTTCAAGCACGGCGCGGAAATTTATCGCCAGCTAGTGTTGACTGCTCAGGTTGGTTTCAAGGAAGTAGCAGCCCATTACGCGATTACTTCCCTGTTTGGCAATCACAAATCTACAGAAACGCGTAATTTACAGTCTGGACAAGATACAGCTAGTAAACACTCTCATGCTTCTCACAAACGGGTTTATTGCTACACCGCCAATGAGCTAGATTACCAGCTGCAACGCATGGGATCATTGACTTTGGTAGTTGGACATTTAAAGCTGGTGTCAGAAATTACTTGGGAAAGTGAGCATTTGGTGTTTGCTGTTCTGCATTTAGGAGGCTGGGATTTCCATTGCTGTATTCAACAATTTACCGGGCGGCGTGACTACAGCCAATTAAAAGAAAAGCTGTTTGGGGCGCTGCAACAAGCAAGTGCGGCTCATACTATCTTGGCAATGACACAGCTATTTGGAGAAGAAGCTTTCAGCTTACAAAATCTCTTTGCTGAAGAACGTCATAGGATTATGCGGCTGCTCAGTCAGGAAACACTAACACGTTTAGGTCAGCTTTATACTCAGGCATACCGTGATAATTATGGTGTGCTCATGGCGTTCCATCGGGATGAGCTAGCAGTGCCACAAGAATTGCAGGTAGCAGCGGAGATTGCTTTAGGGCATCGCTGTATGATGACATTGCGATCGCTAGAGCAAGATATTACCGAACCGCAAAAGATGTGGAATCACATAGTAGAATTGGAGGCGATCGCCACCGAAGCAAAGCATCTGCGTTGTCGGCTGAATATTCCCGAAGGCAAGCAGATGTTAGAACAGTTAATTGCGCGGTTACTCTGGCAACTGTTGCATGATTCTAATGGTAGTTTTAATGCAGATATCCAACAGTTAGAGCGGTTGATTGATGTTGGGGATCAACTAAGTATCTATATCTCTCTACAGCGATCCCAAGAACTGTACTTCAGCTGTCTGCACAGTCAGATAGTGCCTCTGTGTGTTACTACCCTTGCTAACCAAGAAGATACTCAACAGTGCCGACAATTGCTGAAGTTAGGGCAAAAGTTAGCCGTTGATGTCAGCATGATTTGGGATCAATTTGTATAAGCTCCCGAAAGATAGCAGTTCGATGTAGAGATGTGAGATATCACATCTCTTCTTTATGGCTATATTTAACCTTGAGAGCGATCGCAATGGTATGGATAAAGCCACTCACACCTAAAAAGTCCGTGAGTGTGTCTCTCTAAAAAGGTTCCAGCGTGGCGGCTACGTGATATGTTGATCCCAGCTTTCGTTTTGATTTCATACAGCCAGGGAAAGGCTGCTATTAAAATAGCGATCGCAGCGAAGAGGTACAGAACTGTGGTTTTAACTTTAGCAAATTTTCGGGAATTGCTGTTGACGTTTTGAGACATAAACCTTAAAAACTAACAGTCGCTCCTAACTTAACCTAAATATCAAAATGTCGCCGGAAGCGGTGGTCAGTTTTATCTTTTTTCTGCTGGTTGCACGTAAAGCAGAGGGTTTGTAGGTTACTGATATCATTTTGACCACCTTGAGCCAGGGGGATGATATGGTCAATGGTAAGGTCAGTTTCTAAATTGGTTTTACCGCAGCTTTGGCATTGGTATTTATCACGTTGAAAGACATATTTTCTTACTTCAGGAGGGATGCGAATACGAGGAGTTTTGATCATGAGTTACCCTCATTGATCATGTAGAGACGTTATATGTAACGTCTCTACAGGGTTTCGGGTTTTATTTATGTACTTCATGTACCTGAAATTTGCTGTAATTATTCAAATCATCTGTATTTATCTGCGATTAATCCTAAACTTCTACTACCTCATCAATTAATCGGTCTGAAGGGATAAACTCATTATTAGAAAAACTGCTATTAACAACTTCTGAGTCAGTTGCAAGCAGAGAATATGCATCACCAATTATAGGTAAAAAATGATCAGATAATTGCATTGCCTGCAAACAACTATTGATATTATATACAGCTAAATTATATACATTAATCTTCTCTTTAACAGCGTTCAACAATAGTCGATTATGACTAATTTTATCTTCAGCTTCTTTTTCCAGTGTTTTTTCTAAATAAGCACGCGCATGTGGATACTGCTGACAAATTTCATCTGCTTGCTTATCCGCCATTGGTAACAACTCAGTTTTGAGAGTTTGGTTAACGGTTTGGCGGAAAGATTTGCGAATGGTTTGGGAAACTTTTGACTCAAAATCTAACTTCAATAATTGCCTAATTGCGGGTTCTGCTTCTACCATGCTTTCACAGTCGTAACCTTGAGAAGTTTGTAGCAAAGTTTGGCGAAATTGATATATAGAAAAAGTGCCTTCATCGTAAAATCTAGGACTTTCACGTACAAAGCGATCGCACTCTACGCTAGCTGCACTAACTAATGATTGAGTAACTTGTTTTTCTACAATTCTTATCTGTTGTTCAATTCCGCCATCATTACCCAACAAGCGATATAATTGACGATAATATTCTGACTTGCGAACTTTTTGGATTAACCGCTGGAAAAAATTCACAATCACTTGCTGAGACGACTCAACTAAGATATCTTCTAATTGATTTGCTAAGTAATAAAATGCTTCTACTAAAATAGCAATTAAAGGCGCGGTAGCATTGCGCGGATGGCTAAGGGTTGCGCGTTGATAAGCATAAGCAACAGAAAAACTATCTAGCAACTCATCTAAACGGCGAATCATGCGTGATTGCAATTGCCGAAAATCTGCCTCAAAAGCGTCACAAGAATTATTAATTAATTGATTAACTTCTTCTGTGATTTGCTGACTAAAGTCTTTACCAAATTCCTGAAGTTGCTGGTTGAGGTGTTGTAACTCTTGCGCCTTCATCGCCTCAAGTTCTCGCGGTTGACTATCTAAATTTCGCTGCACTTCCTGATAATATCTCTTCAGTTTAATACAAACATCTTCCAAATCATCAGCAAGATTTTTAAATAATTGCGGACGCTTTTCTTCTGTAAGATAACGTGTAATAGCTGTGCGAAATTCGTCAATACCACTATCTTGAATTAACTGGTTAATTAATGGCGTTCCCTGTTCAGTTATAATCCTTACATAGTTTTCATTTGAGGTTTCAAAGCTGTTGACCGAAATACGGAATTTACTAGCTGACAATTTACCTGAATTAGCACAATAACGATTAAATTCGTTAATAAATTGTGGTGTTTCTTCTCTACCATCCAAACCTTTGACACTTTCTGCAAATACAGAATCTAAACCAAATCTATCTCGTTCGCTTGTTTGTTTAATCTGACTGCCGTAAAATCCCAATAATCCACTAGTTTTATAAACCCTGCTGGTATGATGAAATTGCCCAGTAATTAAATCATCCAATCGTTGCCTTAACTGGGTATTGTACCAAGTTTCATCAATCCGGTTGAAGATATAAAAAACGCGATCGCGTATTCCGCCATTCTCCCGCATCGTTTCTAAAAGTTCCGTTTCTTCCTTTGTCATATCCCCCGTTGAAGCAGGTTTAAGCACACATATCACCGCTGATGTATCAGGATGTTGAATTTTGGCGTAAGTTAGCTGTGCATCCTTCTCCACAGGTGCATCGATTCCAGGAGTATCGATAATTACATTACCATCTTGCAATAGAGGATGGTTGCAGTAATATTCTATCCGTTTTAAAACGGCGCTATTGCTACCACGACGAGCATATCCAGCTGCTTCCTTGAGATTGGAAAAGTTAAATTGTTCCATTGAATATGTGGCATTATTAACCGTATGGATGCGATCGCGGTTTGCTACATACCCTTTTAATAACAGTATTAAAGCCTTTGCTTGTTTGGCACGTTCCGATTTACTTTCACCACCCTCCTGTTGGATAATAGTTTCACAACCTTGACGTAACAAATTAATTACATCATGTTGATTGATATTTGTTACTGTCTTAAATCCCATCTGCTGAGACAACAAAACTGCTTGTTCTCGAATTTCTGCTTCACTTAAAAATGTCAAAACAACACGTTCTTGATCTAATTCTGCATATTCAATTTTGCATTCCGTACCTGTGGCGTGTCCCTCTGCACTGTATAGTAACTCTCTCTCCAACAGTGCATTGATTAGCATTGACTTACCTGCACTAAATGCACCCGCAAATACAATCTCAAATTTAGGGGAAATTGCTTTATTAAGAGAGGTTTGTACAGATGTAATATCTTGGTAAAGTAGCGTTGGTTCTTGCTGTAAAAGTTGTAATATAGACTCAACTTGCTCTTTCAAATTTTGGCACTGAGCTAGCATATCTGACATATTAAGCACCCAATAACATTATCAGATATTTTATTAACAGTGCTCTTAATTTGAGTACCGTAATACTACGCACTAAGTTATTCATCTTATTTAGAGAATTACTATTAACTAACCTTCAGCCTCTTGATTAACAAAAGTGTTTGCCATCAGGTTACAACCTAACAAAGATTTAAGACAAGTCTGCAAAAATTTTACCAAACAAGAAAATATGAAATCAGTGAATAGTTATCAAGATTTTAGTTAGGAATTTAGACTCTAACTTTAACAAGCGATTTACAGCAGATTTCAGGTATATGAAGTACATAAATAAAACCCGAAACCCTGTAGAGACGTTACATGTAACGTCTCTACGTATGATTCATGAAAATGCTAACTGCTGTATATTAGTGCGGCACTCAGCATCACTCTAATAACTGATAATTGATAACTAATTTTAGGCTGCGATCGCAGCCTAAAATTAGTTAAAATTCACTATCTTGAGAATATCTTATTATCAAATATGGTGTATGCAAAAAAATAGCCTCCAGGGAAGAGATACCGCCGGAGGATATTAGCAAAGACATTGGAATAAACGGACACATTCTAGTAACAAATTTATTTTGATGCCTCAACTATTTCCTCTATCCAAAGGATTGCTCAAGGTTAACTATCTTCGTCATTGAGAATACAAAAAAGTCTTAGAGATTGATTTGCAACTTCTGTGTCAAACACATTGCAATTCCCTTTTCGTAATAAGCCGCCTCATTGATAAAAATAGGCCAAGCAGTGGATTTACCCTCATAAACAACTGTTTTACCATTAAAGGTTAGAAACATCGGATCTCCTGGGTTCAGGGCTTGATAATCCCTGTCTTGAAGCTCTGGATGAATCATCCCACAGATTGAACCATCCTCCCCTTTTGGATAGTCTACAACGGATAAATGCTGATATAGTACCAGCGTTGCCTTGGTTGAGGGAATTTCACCTTGGTTGAACCGTTCCAGATAATCTAAAACCTCATTAACAAGTTCTTCTGTTTGTTGAAACAGCGTCGCTTTTAAGATACCTTGAGCAATAGGGCCAACTTCAATTGCAAAGCCAAAGTTGCATAGAGAATTCAAAAATGGGTTTTCTTCTACTGTTTGAAAAGAGCACCGATAAACTCTAACTAAAGGGTTAATACAGCTTAGATAAGCAGCCAGTTTCAAGTTGAAAGGATGACTGTTTACCAGAATAATTGTCAAACCCATATTGGCTGTGCTGCTATGCAAATCTAAGATAAAATCTGCTTGTTTATCTCCATTTGATGACAGGATATTTTGGATTGATTTAGCTTGCAATTCTTCGTAACTATCGAGAGTAGTATCTTGAAGTTCTTGCTTGATAAAACAGCGGTTTAAATCCTTGTCTACGTATCGTCTTACTGCTGCGAAAGCTCTAGGGTTTGCTAGCAAAGTCACAGTTTCAAAACTGGGTTTAGTAATTAGGCCAGGAAACTGGGCAAACTTTTTGACTAGATAAGCTCCTGTGAACTCATTACCATGAGTTCCACCGACAATAGCTACTCGATTAATCTGGTTCACAGTTACACCAACTTCGGACATGCAGTCATCGAGAAATATGTTTTCAAGATAACTTATGAAGCCTTCATGCTGATACTCTCGCGGTTATGTGGTTCATAAAGGTATGCCATATCAGGGCCGTTGGGGATGATTCCGCCGGGATTGAGTGGGAACAAGTTACCGTAGTAATCCCGCTTTACACTCTCTACATCGCAGGTATCAGCAACACCTGGAAGCTGATATAAGTCGCGTAAGTAAGCTCCTAAATTTTGATAGTCCCGAATTCGCTGGCGATTACACTTAAACAACCCGTAGTAGGCACTATCAAAACGAAATAACGTTGTGAATAAACGGATATCTGCAAGTGTAAGATCCCCACACAAATATCGACTAGTCTGCAATGCCTTGTCAATCTCATCCAGAGTTACGAACAGTTCATTACAGGCTTGATTATATGCTTCTTGGGTCTGGGCAAAGCCGCAACGATAGACGCCATTATTCACCGCATTGTAAATCTTCTCATTCCACCAGTCAATCTTATCTTTAAGTTTTTCCGGGTAGAGATCGAGCGTAGGATTGTTCGCGAACTCGTTAAACTGCGAGTTCAGCATGACAATAATCTCTGCACTCTCATTGTTAACGATCGCCTTCGTTTGCTCATCCCATAATACTGGAACTGTAGCGCGTCCACTGTAGCCAGGTTCTGCTAGCTGATATAGTTCAGCAAGTGTGCGACAACCTTCGTCTTCTTGATCGAACACCCAACCGCCTTCTGTTGAAGAAGGAGACACGATTGATACAGATATTACAGCTTCGAGTCCTTTAAGCGATCGCACAACCAGGGTTCTATGTGCCCAAGGACAGCCTAACCCAACATAAAGTTTATAACGCCCCGTTGCTGGCGGATACGGATTTCCTGCCTCTGTACCGATGAACTTTCGGAACTGGCTGTTGGGACGGATGTACGCTCCCGACTGATTGCGAGGAGCCAGCTTTGACATCATTATGTGCCAGAGAGTCGTCCAGACAAACTTTCCGAGCCAGATGATCAGCTTTGGAGGAAGTGACTTGCCTTTTTTCTTTCTGAGGTTTTTATTGTCATCCATTGGGGTTGAGTTGGTCATGGCGACGGTTTCTGTTACAAAACAATTTATGTTGACATACTCCCCACCATTGAATGGTGGGGATTCTAGGCTCAAACAGCAATTGCAGGCAAAGCCCGACTTACATCGCCTAACCCAATGGTTGATGCCCCAACCATTTGAATATTGAGTGCGGCGTTTTCATCCCTACCATTAATTGACTGACAACCCGAACAACGCCATTCTCTGATAGACAAATATGGATAAATCAAAGGAACAGTGTTTTCCTCTGGCATTAAACATAGATATTCTTTTGCACGGAAATCTACAACACGTCCCGTTGATACGGTCAAGCCAAGGTCTTTTAATGTGTAGGTAAAATTCGCCATTTGTCGAATGACCTGCTGACTCAGTGTATCTGGGATAATGTGGATGAACTGTTGCGAGTCATTGGGATGAACTATCTCCCTATAAGGTAATAAATTAGACAGAATAAAATCGTCATTAGCACTTGAACTTGTGCTGATGTGTACATTGTCAATTTTTTTTGTTTGCTTTAGAGCATGAATGATAATTGTCTCCTGCAAAACTTCATCATCACTAAAAGCTTCCTGTCTGGATTCAAAAAGATGTATCTGGTCTAAAGCCATCATTTTAATTTAGTTATTACTAAAGTCGCGGATCTACGGGTTCGCTCTCTAAAGCCAGAATACCAAAAACACATTCATGCACCCGGCGCAGAGGAGTATGAGAGACAAATCGCTCCAATGCTTCAACACCCAGAGCAAACTCCCGCATAGCCAGAGAACGTTTATAGGATAACCCACGTTGTCGCAGACGTTGCAAATTTTCTGGCGCTGAGTATTCCACACCGTAAATAATCCGCAGATATTCCCGTCCGCGACACTTCACCGCAGGCTGCACAATACCGCGACTACTTTGGACAATGAATTGCATTGGTTTGATAACCATACCTTCACCCCCCGCAGATGTGAGTTGTTCCCACCAATGAACTCCCTCAGCTTGACTGCTAGGGTCGCTCAAATCTATCACTTTGTAGGCAGTTTCCAAGAGCAAGGCGGGGTTTGATTGGCAAATTTTAGCAATTTGCTCCAGATGCCAGCAATGGTCTTTGTCGATGTGAGCGGCTCCCTCTGTTGCCAGGATGTGGAAGGGGGCAAGTTTCAAGTCGGAAATATCGTTGACAGACCAGCAATAGCGACGATAGGCGGTGATGTACTGATTTGCCATCTCTGCACGTTGTTGGTAGTGATTGAGTTGGTTACTGACCTCGACGCTGCGATCGCTTGCTTGTTGTAGCAAATTTACTGCATCATTGAGAGCAAGACGTGATGCCACTCCCACAGGTGCATACTGTTCTCGTAGCAGTCCCTGAGCTTTAGCTGACCAAGGCATCAATTCACAATCCAGACATACCCAATCGGTATGAAATTCTTCCCAAAAGCCGCTTTGGCTAAGAGCAGAATTTACCCGCGCCAATAGTTCCGCCTCCAATGCTGGATCATCAAAAAAGCGCCTTCCTGTGCGGGTGTAACAAATGCCAATGCCCTCATCTACCACCCCAAATCGTTTCTCAGCAGCTGCTAAATCTCGACAAATAACCACTACAGCCCGTGAACCCATGTGTTTTTCTTCGCAAACTACTTCCGTAATTTCTTGGTTTTGGTAGTAGGTAAAGGCTTGTGCAGGGTGTTCCAAAAATCCTGGTGCTGAGGATGTTTCCACAGGGGACATGGTGGGGGGTAAGTAAATCAACCATTTGGGATTAGCAGCAAAACGGCTCATCACTTCCAAAGCCGCGATCGCATTTTCTTCCCGAATGGTAATGTTAGACTTAAGCCGCGTGTTGATGATGCGCTTACCCAATACGTCCTCAATGTGCAGGACATCATCAAGTTCTTGTTGAGATGTGCGAGTTACTGTATTTTGTACCAAAGGTTTCACAGGTTCGCAGTAAGTATGAGCAGCGGGTACGCTCATCAATTCCTTTTCTGGATAGCGCAGAGCGGTGAGTTTTCCCCCAAAAACGCAGCCTGTATCGATATCAATAGTATTATTCAGCCATTCTGCCTCTGGTACAGGGGTATGCCCGTAAACCACCATCGCCTCACCCCGATACTCTCCCGCCCAGTTGTAGCGCACGGGTAAACCAAACTCATCAATTTCGCCAGTAGATTCGCCATACAAAGCAAACTCCCGCACCGCACCAGATCCGCGTCCCTGCATTTCCTGTTTCATCCCGGCGTGAGCCACCACTAACCGCCCATCATCTAGAAGGTAGTGACTTATTAAGGAATCTAGAAACTTTTGCAGTTCTTTAGTGAAGGCTTCGCGCCCTTCATCTGGTAACGCCTCAATCTCAGCCAGAGTTTGCTCTAACCCATGATTTACCCGGACATTTTTACCGCGTAGTTTCCGCAACAGCTTGTTTTCATGATTACCAGGAACGCAGACAGCCGTACCTGCCATAACCATGTTTCGCACCAGTTTAACTGTATCTAAGATGCGGGGCCCTCGGTCTACCAAATCACCCAAAAAAACAACTTTGCGTCCTTGGGGATGGTGGTAGGTGGGGGATTCCCAGAGGGCGGCAGGGGGAGATGAAGAGATTTGGTAGCCTAACTGTTGGAGTAATGTTTCCAGTTCGTCACAGCAGCCGTGAATGTCGCCAATAATATCAAAGGGGCCGTGTTCGTGCTTGAGGTTGTTCCAAAGGGGTTGACGTTCGATTTCGACGGATTCAATTTCTGTTAAAGAGTTGAGAGTGTAGACATAGCGGAAACCTTCTTTTTCTAAACCTCGTAGAGAACGCCGCAACATTTGGCTATGACGCCGCACGACGTGGGGGCCGAACTGGCGATTAATTCTCTGTTGGTTGCGTTCATGACATAATTCTTCTGGTAGGTCAAGAACGATCGCGATCGCAAAGCAATGATACTGTCGTGCCATTTGCAGTAGAGATTTGCGGTCTTCCATCTGCACGTTGGTAGCATCAATTACAGTTAGTTTAGCTGCTGCTAGTCGTTTAGCAGTAATGTAGTGCAGCACCTCAAAGGCGTCTTTAGTGGCGGACTGGCTATTTTCGTTATCAGAAACCAACCCGCGACAAAAGTCTGAAGACAGCACCTCAAAAGGCTGAAAGTGCTTACGGGCAAAAGTTGATTTACCGGAACCAGAAGCACCGATGAGCACAATTAGGGAAAGTTCGGGAATAGTTATTTTCATAATTTTTTTTACGTAGACGCGTTCGCGCAGCGTCTCGAAGAGAAGCGGCTTCCCGCAGAGTAACGCCAAGGACGCAAAGGACACAAAGGAAGGAATAATAAGATGAACTTAGTACAGCTATTGCATTAATTCGTAGGCAGTAAAACAAACTTTGCGCTTCTCTGCGTTTAAACTTAAACCCTCAATTGGCTACGAATTTACGAAACTGTGTACTTAGGAATTATGGCTAAACACCACCATCTGTGTAGGTGCGCCGACTTCTAAGTCTTCCGTCCCTACAGGTTGAAATTGCACAGTGTAGCTAAAGCGTTCTGCTACGCGATTTGCCCAGTTTTGAAACTCTAGACGCGTCCATTCAAAGCGGTGGTCTTTATGTCGCAGTTTCCCCGCAGGTAAGTTTTCAAATTTGACATTATACTCAATATTGGGCGTTGTCACCACTACCGTTTTAGGTTGAGCAAACTCAAACAAAACCCGCTCAAATGACCCAAGTCGTGAGAAATCTAGATGTTCAATCACCTCAATCACCGTAGCAGCATCATAGCCAATGAGGCGTTTATCTTGATAAGTAAGTGCGCCCTGTACTAATTGCAGACGTTCCCATTGGTTACGGGGGAGGCGCAAGCGGTCTAATCTTTCTTTAGCGACTTCTAATGCCCTAAAAGAAACATCAACACCTGTAATCTGTTCAAAAGAGCCGTCTTTAAGCAAGTTTTTCAGCAAAGTGCCTTCACCGCAACCTAAATCAATCACCCGCTTTGCACCGCTTTGCTTCAGAGCAGCAATCACCGCATTCATCCGCTGCTGATTCAAACTAATGGGCTTTTCTACTACTGCTTCTTCCTGAGCATGTCTTTCTTCAGTACTATCGGGGTCAAGATTATCTTCCTCTGCTAGTTGGGCTAAAGCCAGACGAGTTAAGCGATGTTGTCGTTTTAGGTAACGCTTGGTAATTTGTTCTCGCGCTGGATGAACAGTTAACCAACCCTCACCATGACGCAATAGTTTTTCGATTTCTTCATCACCTACCCAGTAGTGCTTATGGTCATCTAATACTGGAATCAAAACGTAGAGATGACTTAACAAATCATTTAAAGGCAAAGTGTGCTGAAGCTCAACAGTCAAGTACTGGCTCTGTCCCCAATCAGGAAATTCCTCATCTAAGATGTGACTTTGGGCACTGACACTGTAGCCCAGAGGCTCAAACAGTTCCCGTAGGAAACTTTCACCACCACGACAGGGTAAAACTGACAGTTTCGCTGTCAAAGGAATAGGAGTTTGTACCAATTCTGGACGGTCTTTGCAGCGACCTCCTAAAGCTGTGCTAAACACCTGAGCGATCGCTACACTTAAAAATGAAGAAGCAACATAAGGGCGATCGTTTACATATTGTTCCAGCCTAGCACTGCGTCCCCGCACCAATTTCACAGGGTCAACATCCAACAGCAATGCCACTGTGCATCGCTGCGTATTCGCTTCCGGGTAAAAGACGTGCGCCTGTCCAAAACTCAGAGAAAAGGACTGACAGCGGTCAGGGTGTTTATGTAGTAGATAACCTAACTCGGTTGCTGGGGAGTGGGTTGTAGCAATGGTGAGCAGCATTCACTTATGTAAAGGTAAGGCAATAGTTGATGAATACCGCTTCAAGGTAAGCGGTTACGGAAAAAAATGATGGTGTTGTTAAGGAATCTTAAGTTAACGTGAGTTCGACTTCTCACGTTCTTTACTTGTAGCATTTAGAGTTGCAGTTGGTATAATTCATACAACTGTGCAGCGTATCTATCTTAACAATCAACTCTGTGTTGAACATACAGACAGTTCTAAAATTCTATCAAGACCACAAACAATTTATTAACAATCTCATTTCCGGTAGTCTGCCGGCAATGATACCTGTAATTGCAGGTTTATTGTGGTGGTTGAGAATGCGACATCGCCAACGTCGCATTCCCCCTTCAACTTTCCCCTTCCAGGTCATTAAGCCTCAGAGTCAAGATGTGTTGCAACGGATTCTCGGCGGGGATGATAATGACCCCTTAGCTGACAGAAATATTGCTTACCAAGTACGGGTGGCTAATTGCAGCGTCCGCCAAGAATTAAAACAGTTGTTGGAAAAAGAAGAATCCCGCTGGGTATTAATTCTGGGACAGAGTGGGCTGGGGAAAACGCGAGAAGCAACGGAATTGGCAAATCATCTCAACCAAGAAGGCTGGACAGTTTTATTCCTCAAGCCGGGGGAATGGCTAGATTTTCCGGCGCAGTTTCCAACAGAGATTGGCACAGACCGGAAATTGCTATTTTTCCTAGATGATTTGAACCAGAAAATGCTGCGCGGTCGTGAAGAGATATCGCCAGAAGCAGAGAAAAATCCGGTGGAGCAGTTTAGAGTACCATTACAACAGCGACTACTGCAAGCGCTGGAGAAGTACGAGAAGTTTTGCGGTAAGGCAGAAATTCGGGTAATTGCCACAGCGCGGAATGAGAGAATCTCAGACTTTGAGGGAGAATCAACCCATTGGGACAAACTGCAATGGGAGAGATACCCGCAGTTGTGGAATCGCTTTACTCGTTACGAGTTGGCAAAACCGGAAGATGACGCAATCATTGAGTTGTTCAGTGAAACTATCCCCAACACAAATATTTCCGCCAAAGTTGAAGATTACCCCGCACTAGCTAGGCGCAATGACCGCACCTTTAGAAATGTTGTCGAGAATCTCCGCACGCTGAAAAACAATCAACAACCTTTGAACCTCAAAAATTATCGGGACACGCTGAAAGATACTTGGGAGGAACGCTACAAAAAGGCTGTGCGGAAATATCCGGCAAGCCGCTACATTTATGATGCTGTGGATTTGCTGCAAAAATTCGACATCGAACTTCAGCGGTTCACCGTGGAAGCGACAGCAAGAATGCTAGTAGGTGGAAATTTTTGGCAGCAATTACGTTATTGGTGGCAAATTCGTATTGCGACTAACTTATTGATTCATAGTGAACGCATTTTAAAACCTTGCAATGGTCAAATTGAGGCGAAGGCGAAGCAGGTAGAAGCAGGAGAACACATTTTGCGTTTATCGCGCTTGCTGCTAAAACTAGCAGAACGTTACCCCACCCAAATGCAGGAATCACTAGTTAATTTTGGTAATGAAGTTTCTCACTTAGGTCGCTATAAAGAGGCACTCGTCAGCTTTGATAAAGCTCTAAAAATATCACGGCAATCTAATTCAATTTTGTTTTTAAGGGACTATGCACTGCATAATTCAAAAAGAAAATCAGAAGCGCTAACTTATTATAGTAAAGTCATAACAATCAAAGCAGATGACCACGAATATTGGTATAATGAGGGTAATACGCTCTATAGTTTAGGAAAATTTGAAGAAGCGATCGCCTCTTACAACAAAGCCATAGAAATCAAACCAGACTTCCACAAAGCTTGGTTTAATATAGGTTTATCCCTGGATAATTTAGGAAGAAAATCAAAAGCGATCGCCTCTTACAAGAAAGCTATAGAATATAAACCAGATTTACATGAAGCTTGGTACAATATAGCTTTATTACTATCTAGTTTAGGAAGAGAATCAGAAGCGATCGCCTCTTACAAGAAAGCCATAGAAATAAAGCCAGACTTGCACGAATCTTGGAATAATCACGGCAATATACTATCTAGTTTAGGAAGAAAATCAGAAGCGATCGCCTCTTATGATCAAGCTATCAAAATCAAACCAGACTACCACAAAGCCTGGTACAATCGGAGCAATATACTATCTAGTTTAGGCAGAAAATCAGAAGCGATCGCCTCTTACGACAAAGCTATAGAATTAAAACCAAACTTGCACGAAGCTTGGAACAACCGGGGCTATACGCTGTCTAATTTAGGAAGATTTGAACAAGCGATCGCTTCTTACGACAAAGCCATAGAAATCAAACTTGATAAGCACGAAGCTTGGAATAACCGGGGCTATACGCTATCTAATTTAGGAAGATTTGAACAAGCGATCGCTTCTTACGACAAAGCCATAGAATTAAAACCAGACTTATACCAAGCTTGGTACGGTAAGGCTTGTTGTTACGGATTACAGAGTAGTATTGAGCAAGCTATTTATAGTTTACAACAAGCTATCAATCTAAATCCTGAAGAATGCCGAGAAAGAGTGAAAACAGACTCTGATTTTGACAGCATTCGTAATGATGAACAATTTCAGTCCTTGCTGCGAGGGTAAATGAGCAGGTTACACTACAAACCTCAGTGCAACAAGCGCTTACTACCCTGAAATAAAACAACGGCTATCTGGAAGTTAGTTTTGATGCACTGTTGAGAAAATTGGCAAAAGAGATTGTGGCAAGGGCAAATCTTTCTTGCGGCTAACCTTCGACAAAATTCGTGCTGAAATCTGCGCCGATGATGGTTTACAGAGCAAATTGTCTCCCCTCATGTACCCGGTAAATTTCGCAAACGCTCATCTAAATGAGTGCGATCTGCCAAAGCCTTCAATAGTGGGCCATGTGAGCCAAATTCTACAATACTGACTGAACCGACAGGGCATCCCAAACGAAACCGGAAGCGTCCCACATCAATTCCTAGCAAACTACACAGAATTATTCTGATAGTTGCTTTATGGGCAACAACTAAAACGTTGCCACTCTTATAAAGATGCTTAATTTCTTCAATTACCTGCAAGGCACGAGAAGCAATTGTCACTGCCATTTCCCCACCAGTAGGCGCGTACCAAGCCGGGTCGGCTGACCAACGAATATAATCATCGTGATATTCACGGCTAATTATTTCTGGCGTTTTTCCTTCCCACTGGCCATAGTTAATTTCCTTCAAACCATCTCTTAGTTCTGGTTTTATCCCTATGGCTGCACATAGGGGTTTTGCTGTTGCCACAGTTCGTTTCATTGGACTGCAAAAGATTGCAGTCCAAGGTGTAGAAATGTATGCAGATGCAAAAGCTTTTGCCATTTCCAAGCCTTCTGCGGTAAGTTCTGAGTCTATAGAACCACAAAAAGCATTATTGCGGCTAGCTTCTGTCTGTCCATGACGGAGGAAATAAAGAATTAGGCTCACGCTATAGTCTTACCGATTGTGAATTTAAGAGCGCTAACAATCAGAGATAGCTGGAGATAGTTAATGCCTATGATATATTACTACGAATTGATAATATTTTTGATTAATTTAATTAATCAATGAATTACTTTTCAGTTTTGGCAAGAGTGCGATCGCACTCTTGCCTCACGACCTAAAGCATCCATTCCGTAATCGCAAAAACCCAATTTGTCTTCGGTAAAACGACCAATTTTTTGTTACCTGTAGAGACGTTGCAATACAACGTCTCTACTATTTACACATAAAAAACTGGAAGCTATTCAAATTGTTTAGCTTCCAGTAGTTGCTATATAAATTGCCAATTTACCAAGCAGACATAATCCCGGTTGGGAGGACTAGGATTACGTTAGCCAAAAGAGAAGCGTATTAGCTCTAAGTTCTACAAGCCAGAACAATGATTTAACCGTAACTTTCCTATTTCCATTTTTAGTGCTGGTGCTAAAAGTGAGTTTTTTGAACTCAAGCAACACCAACCGTATTACAGGAAGTTCTATAAGCTTTGCTTTTGCCGTTTGCCACCGGCAGAAGACGTACAAAGTTTAGATTGACTTGCTGAAGTTCCGCCCGGACTTCTGGGAAGCAGCCACTCCAAATTTTATTTGCTCATACTTCCTTGGAAAAAGAACCACCAGCAGCAACGGTTAGCTCGTCAATTTTGGTGTAGAAGCTATCTAATCCATGAAATACTGACTGTTTTAGCAATCAGTTAAATGTACTTCATGGTCATAATTAAAAAATTAATTTGCTTGCCAAGTACCTCTGTCTTTTTATTTAAATTACTATTTATAATTTAAATTATTCCAACAGTATATATTTGCCATTTTGGCAGATTTTTGAAGATAGCTCATGAGATTTATTACATCCCATGCTGATATATAGTAATCCGATTTGATTCGTGAACTGACTCGTAGAGACACCGAATGGAGAATGTGGGGCCCCCTTTGGGGATTAGGGGCGAAGAGGCAATGGGGAATGGGGCATGGAGAAGAAGTAATAAAGATGTACTGAATTTTTTTCAGAAATCAAATATGATTCCTATATTAAAAACCGGAACTTAGTACAATTGCAAACTGCTATAAAACCTACCGTGCTAGAGATTTTAAATTAGCATGGTAGGTTATGAAATACTCAATCAGATGTGGGAGCATCCATCTTTGGAAGAAACACCGGGCGATTGGAAATCGCGGCTACACAAACGTTCACCAATAGCGTCTCGCAGAGAAGTCCGCCGACGCGGACTCTCCCAAACCCGCCTGCGCGGGTTTAGTTTGTATAGCCCCAGACTTCTAGTCTGTTCGCGTAGCGTGCGCCTTAGCGCAGGGCGATCTGCCAAAACGGGATACTCCCTCAGATGTAGAGTAAAATCTATGGATTTAACATACTCTTTGGTGTAACCCCCAGATTTTAAGGAAATCTCTTGAGTACTTTCAAGCTGTAAATAGACAGCTGTTTTTTACTTGCCAACTACTTTAAGATAAGCTAGATCTTTAATTTTACTTAAGCAGCCTGGCGAAACATTACTATCAGATCTTGAATCAGTGGAATGTTTGACTATTTTTATATTTTCATTTTGCTGCTGGTTCGACCTACTAGCTTGAGTATTTTCTTTGAGCAATCGGTTGTATGTGCGGTAGGGAATGTAATGTAGAGGATTGTAGCCAGCAAATCGCAGCATTAAAACACATGCCCAGGAATACTTTCCGGCAAGAATTGCTTCAACTACTTTATCAAAATGTTGATTTTTCATTGTCTTGTCTAAGTTGCTACTAATGCCAGGAACGTGTTGATTCATAGTGTTTATTTGTCTTGCTGTTTTTAATTTGTGTGTTGGCTGCTTAACCGTAGTTCTCCAGATTCCCTCCGATTAACCGAGGAAATTGCTGCTGGTTACTTCTCGGCTGTAGCTTTTGCTTGTTAATAAGTAAAAGGTAAAAATTTACCTCTTGTCCTGTCATGCGACTGGCAAGATAAAAATCCGGGTGTGGCTTTTGTAGATGCAGTTTTATCCTGTTTAATTTCCCTACTTCTAACTCAATTAGTTTTCCTGATTTAACAGCCTGTATATAATATTGCTTGCAACTTAAAGAGCCTTCAGTAAGTTTGCACATTTATTTAGGCTAGTAGAGAAATATAATTCATTTTTGAATATCAAGAACAAAATTCAGATTTGTATTATGTATTTGTTCTTCATATTATCTGCTAAATTAGCATGTCTATAAATCAAATCTACTGAAAATATTTCAAAACTACCTTATGTATTGTGCAACTTTTGTGTTTGTCCATTTTATCTAATCTATAGGGGGTATTACCCCTCGCTTACTGTTATTTTTTAACCTTGATTATCCTTAATATACTAGAAAATTTATTATTAACTATGAGGTGTTACACCCTTCAATTTGGCAGCAATATGGCTAATGTTTGTAAAATTATTGCCAAATATAGTTATTGAGGATTATTTTTGTACTTCAGAGATTAGAAAATTCTATATATGGAGAATAAAGGTTTGCTATCAAGGTTTACAGCTATAAAAATTTGACAAAGTTAGAGTAGCTTTTTCGTGATTTTTTCATGATTGTTAGTCAAAAATAACAGATAAATATGTTGCGAAAAATTCAAGTTTATGTTATTTTTCAAAAAACCTTAATTACATATCAGCCAAATATAGCAAAACAACTACAAAGAGATGCTTAAAGAAATAAGTTCATGAAAAATTAAGACTGTATAGCCTGAAATAGTTTAGTAACTTACACAAATTTAATTATTAGAAAAATTACTAATCTTACTTAGTAAGAGTATGATATACATCTCTGACATCTAATCAAATAATAAAAGTAAAATTATAAATGCAATTGTAGTTGGGTAAATTAATAATAAAACTGCCAATTGCCGTTACTTCCTGATGAGTGCCTTGTTGAGTAAAGATACCTGGGTATATAACGAGGAGAGAGTCGGCATGACGAACAGTGGAGAGACGACGGGAGATGAGAAAGGTAGTAAGTAAACCATCAATAAAAATTTTTCAGCGTTAGAGAGACTTTTTCGCTTTTGAGAGCATCCAAATTTTCTGTGGGGTTTAAAAGCAGGGCATACCCTGGGCGCAAGAACCATCGCCTACACCTGCCTCTTATCAATATGCGATCGTTTTAACTCGCCAGACAATTACATAATGAATTGCTTGCCAATGAGCTATCCAAGGGTTATAATATGAGTCCAACTTACTTAAGCTCGCCCTTACCGATAGCACTTCATATCCTAAAGTTTGGGCTGCTTCTGCTAAATTCTGGACAGACGCACCCATACAATCTCTCCGTGCCAAGTTACGCAAGGTGTTGAGGCTCAAGCGTTTACCCCCGTATTGGCAGGTATCATTTCTCAGTAGCTTTCCGTAAGGGAAAGTTTGGAAAAAAAATTTTACTAGCAAAACCGAATTCCTGTTTATACCACAGTATTAATCATCTTCTGATGCATTCTGATAAAATTTCGACTCTCGTTGTCAATAAACATCTCATACTTGATTCAAAGTTTTACTTGCTCTTTATCCAGTATTCATTCCTTGAGTTGTCCTAATTTTTACGTTGAAATTGCCGTCGAATAATTTGTTTCGGAATAAAATTGACAATTGTGAACATAATCTGGGAAATATTAGGAATTTTTATGGATGGATCTGGTGATATTGGCATTTTTTTAACCAGTAGTCTGGAGTTCTAAATCTTTCAACTCTTACCATTACTTAAATTTTTCTTCGCTTCCGGAAACACCCGGAAAATAAAATGTTAGATGTAGTCTCTGCTTTATCAGATGAATACTAGGTACATTTTGAAACGCACATACGAAAACATCTATATGTGTCTACATGTATCTAAAGTTGCAAATCAAAAGTTAGATGACTCGGCGATTGAGCGCACTAATAACGTAGCTGTCAACCTCAATGGCGTTGTTCGCAAATGCCTAAAACCTCCATATTAAAAGAGATTCATCAGCAGTGGTTAGTAGTGATTACAACTGACCACTGTTGATCTTTAAGATGATTTTGGTTGATACACCATTACTTAATAGCTAAGTAAATTGCCCAAATTGCCATTGCCCGGAGGTACGTACTAGCACGGAAAGTACCAGCAGCGGTGATAGCTTCAGGTGTGCGGAATTGCAGCCCATTATCGTAAATTTGTTGTACCACAGCTTGTGTCAACTTAAATGCTTCATCCTTCATTCCCATCTGCACAAGAAAAGCCGCTAGTCCAAAGTTTATTCCCGTCCAGACTTCCAGCGGATGAGTAGCTTTAGGGTTTTCTGGTGAACCATCGGGACGAACACCATTAGCAGCACCAAACTCACCTTGGCAGAATTTCACAAAGCAAGCATCATAAACAGTTTTCAGGGCACAAAGGGCGCGATCGCTTGGTACAATATCTGGTAATTCCAACAGACGCGCGTAGAATTGTCCGCACAACTGATCTGCCATCACCACATCAGAACCACTCTGACTATCAAGTTTGTAATATTGACCATTCCAAAGTTTTTCGTCGTAGATGGGGCGAGATTGTTCTAACCAGTTTTCATAGGTGGATTTTTGAACCGCCATCGCCCTAATATCGCCAAGATTGTGATTTAATAAAACTTCGCTGATGGCGATCGCTGCTTGTAGCGCCGCTAACCACAACCCACCACAATAGGCGCTTACGCCTTGTAATCGCCAATCATCAAAGGTTTGATCAGGCGCACCGGAATTTTCCGGAATCCCATCACCATCAAGATCAAAAGTTTTTAGGTAGTCGAGGGTTTGGGCGATCGCATCCCAGCAATCTGCTAAGAATTCCACATCGTCAGCACCCGTGAGTAGAAAATCTCGGTATACTTGCAATACAAAGTCACTACCTAAATCTTTCCATAAATTGCAGTCTTGATAGCTGGTGTAGTTGGTTTTTTCCCAAACGTGTTCATTGGGTGCGCCTAAATCGTGGGGTGTTGCACCTGGGACTTTGCGAACTGCGATCGGACTTTCTGCCTTGATTGTCAAGTAATAGCCAATTATCCGGGGAGTATTATCACCTTGAGGAATTGCGCGTGCAAATGCGCGCATCACCGACTTTTCCAGCTCGGGAAACAGCATCAGCAGAGCAAAAGAACCATACAACCGCACATCTAGACTTTCGTACCAGCGGTAATCTAAGCATTCTAATACTGCAAACTGACCGATGGGGTCAAGTTTTGATGCAGCACTCCAGAGAGTACCGCCGCTGGTGAGATCGTAAAGCTCATTAAATAGAGCCATTTTAAACCAATCGGGTAAATCTTCTCGGTCGAGAATGGGTTGTTGCCAACTTTGAATCTGCGATCGCCAACTTTGGTATTGTTGTAGCGCAGTAGATGCGATCGCCCAAGCATTATTGCCATCATTACCAAAAAAGTCTGTATATCTGCGGTAATAGTTAACCCCCGCGGCAAATTCTGTGATCGGGAAATCCCAAGCCAGTACAATAGGGATTTCTAGAGTTTCGCCTGGTTGGAGAGTAAAACGAAGTGCGATCGCAGCCCCTATTTGTTCACCTTCTAGCGCTGGAGTTGCATCTATATAATTAGGCAAAGAGCCATCAGCCGCGAAACTTTGCCACACATCCTCACCCATTCCCACAGGATTCCAGCGGGTGTGGTGAAACGCTTCCACTTGGGGATGTTTGAGCGTCGCAATACACCAGCTTCCATCCCCTTCCTGCAAAGCATCATTACCAACTCGACCTAAAACACAGCCAAATTGTTGTGTATTTTCAACTATCTGGTTATAGTTCCCTTTACTTTCGCCCCAGCGCGGTTGATATTCGTAAACTGGACTACCATCATCGCGCACCCGCACTTTAGGAGATTTGAGGGCGTTGGTAAACCAGCCCACCATATTTTGCCAAGTGAGCATAATGCTAAGGGTAATAGGTGTATCTGTAGGGTTGTGAGCATTCCAGAGGAATACTGCCACAGGGTAGCTAGTTTCTTGGTAATTATCTGCCCATACTGGGGAAAATTGCTCACAAGTCAACTGTGCTTGAAATACATTTTCATACACAAACCAGCTACGTGGGTATAGCGCGTGATAATTGCCTGTCCCCTCCGTACCGTCAAGTGTAGGATACCAGTGCCAAGCTTTGAGAGTGCCATCTTCTGGCGCTTGCGTACATAAAGCGTAGGCTTGGGAAGAAGAGCTATTAGACTCAAATACACTGAATTGACAGGCAAAGACGTTCTTGAAGATATGTTCACCGCCATCAATATGCCACAGATTAAAATCTCCCCGTGAAGAACGACCGATGCAACCTGCACCAAAGCCACCTAAAGGCATACCATGCCAAGGGCCATCATCGATATTACTAATGTAGCGGACGGTATAAGGCTTATCCCAGCCTAAACCAATGGGACGACTCCAAGTGCAAGAGGGAATTTTGGGGGAGAGTTGATTAGTCATCGCCTAATGTTACGCGTGCAGTTACGTCAGTAAGCAACTCAGGGCTGAAGCCACTGAGCTTTAGCCCAGATCGAGCATCCCAAACAAAGACGTTTGTCCTTGCAACTGACACATGAAGACTAGCGCGATGTGCGATTTTTCTCAAGGGGCACGGCATTGCCGTACCCCTACGTCGTATGCGTGTGCTTATTTTCAGGAAACTTACACTTAACCTCAATTTCAAAATTACTCTCCGCGGAACCTTCAGTTACGAAAGGGATACCAGTTTTTCCGCCTATCTTCAAGCCAAACTTCAAAGTAATCTCTTCAACTTCAGCTGCACCTAAATTTTTGAAAGCGCCAATAGCATATTTGGTATAAGCTCGAATTTGATGGTGAACTTCCTCAATCTTGACAAATGCCTCTTCTCGAAAGCCGTAGGATTCTTTATCGTCATCAACCTCTGGTGTAAGTACTTCTGGAACAGTTGGCGTTTCCTTTGACTCGAAGAGAATTGTATAGATTTCCCCGTCTTCTTCAAAGACTAAACGTTCTATGTTCGACATCAAGCCCTCAGATTTTAAGTGTATTTACGTTATCTTATTCTGTAACAGACAACTTAAATATGTATAGATGGCTCGTTACGCGCTTGTAGTTGGCATTACAGATTACAAAAGTCAGATTAACAACCTCACAAAACCAGCTACGGATGCAGAAGCAGTCGCGCAGGTACTAAAAGCGCATGGTGATTTTGAGGATATTGCCGTTCTCAAGGGGAAAGTTTGTACAACTAAGTTGGCTGAAGCTTTAAAAACACTTTTGCAACAACAAGCAGTTAAAAACGAAGCCCTAATTTACTTTACAGGGCATGGCATCACCGTCTCTGACAGCTTAGGAACACAACAAGCATATCTAGCAACTTATGACTTGACAATTGTGACTCAAGGTAAGCAAATTATTGAACAAACAGGCGGGATTAGTCTTCTGAGTCTCAACAATTTAATTAGAGACTCCGACCTGAGTAGTCTAGTAGTGCTGTTAGATTGCTGTCATAGCGGTGAATTTTTAGAACGCAATCTCATCGAAAAAACTCTGACTGCCTTTATTTCACAGCGCGATTACTACTTTATTGCTGCTTGCAGAGGTTTTCAACAAGCTTATGCAAATAAAAGTGAGCAACATAGTATTTTTACAACAGCTTTGCTGGCAGGTTTATCACCAAACAACACTAATGATCATGGAAAAGTGACAGGCGATCGCCTTTTCGATAAACTTGCTACAGAACTCAAAGGCAGTGGTCAAGAACCAATCCGCATGGGTTGGGGGCGTTCCATTACTCTAATTACCCACAACAATCAAACACAAGCTCCAACCTTTGAGGTAAAGGAAGAATGTCCTTACCAAGGTTTAAAAGCCTTTGAAGCTGAACAAAAACAGTTTTTCTTTGGGCGCAAGCAGGTTGTGAGGAAGATTTTGGAGAAACTGGCACAAAAGCCCTTTGTTCCGATTATTGGTGCTTCCGGGAGTGGTAAATCTTCTGTAGTTCAGGCGGGTTTGATTCCAGAATTAGATGATAGTGTCTGGCAAATTTTACCGCCAATTAAGCCAGGATTTCAGCCTTTGCAGGAATTGCGAGGAACTCTGAAAGCATTTTTTCAGGGAGCGAAAACAGAAAGATTGCTTTGGGAGTTGATTACTAATGAAGCGAATCCTTTACCTAGAATTTTGGAGCATCTCACAGGGGCAGAAAAATTTTTATTGGTAGTAGATCAGTTTGAGGAACTATTTACTGTCTCTGTTGCTGAAGACAAGCACAGATTTATTGAATTGCTGACTCAGGTAGTAGAGATAACCGATTCGCGGTTAGCAGTTGTGATTACCATGCGATCGGATTTTCTAGAACGATGTTTAGACTTTCCGTCTTTAAATAAATTGATTGAAAATCAGCTTGTTTTGATGCCGCGTATCACTGGAGTTGATTTAAAAGAGACAATAA
The DNA here is from genome assembly GCF_015206995.1 of aff. Roholtiella sp. LEGE 12411. Classification (GTDB taxonomy): domain Bacteria; phylum Cyanobacteriota; class Cyanobacteriia; order Cyanobacteriales; family Nostocaceae; genus Komarekiella. Next base: position 34,738 of record NZ_JADEXR010000012.1, read on the forward strand.
CCGAACCTGCTAAACTCCAAGGTCATAGTGTTGAAGAAAAACTAGTACTGAAAATTTTAGAAGATGTTGGTAAAGAACCGGGATACTTGCCGTTGATGGAGTTTGCTTTAACTAGACTCTGGGAAAAACGCGACCAACAAAAGCATCAGCTCACCTTAGAACAGTATGAAAACTTCCAAGGATTGACAGGGGCGCTGAATCTTCATGCAGAAAATGTTTATCTTTACGAAGATTATCAGCAGGATCCCCCGACTAAAGAACGAGATGAACAACAGAAAAACTGGATTCAGCAAATTTTCCTGCGATTAGTGCGAACGGGAAAGGGGGAAAAGGATACCAGACAGCGTCAACCAAAAGTTGAACTGTTAACCATTGCAAGTAATGAGCAAGAAAAGCAGGAAGCATTAAGTGAATTGCTAGATGAAGGATTAGTGAAAGGACGTTTGCTGGTAGCTGGCAAAGATGAACAAGAAAAAGCGTGGATTGATTTAGCTCACGAAGCCTTAATTGAGGGTTGGCAGCGATTTGCCCAATGGCGACAACAAGACCGAGATTTGCGACGGTTGAATGATAGGTTAGCTGATGCTTTACGCGAGTGGTTGAACAGAAGGGAGAATGAAAAATACTTAATACAGGGGGGATTGCTGGCAGAGGTGCGGGAAAATTGGGAACAGCTAGAGTCTTTATCATCACCTCAAACAAAGAATTTTTACCAACTCAGCGATGCTTTTGAACAGCACCAGATTGCCACATTAGAAAAAGCGCTCACTGAATCACAATTGCGAGAAAAAGCCGCGAGGGTAGAGAATTTATTGTCTTTCTACCCCCTAGATAGTCTGGTTTTGGCAATTCAAGCTATGGGTGAGAATCTAGAGAAATTACCTCAGCAGATTCTTGCACCAGTTGAGAATAGTTTGAATCGGGTAATGAATAAAGTAAGAGTCTCCATTCCGTTCCGTGGTCATGAGGGTTTGGTTAATTCTGTCGCTATTAGCGCCGATGGCCAGACGATTGTCAGTGGTGGTCGTGACGGCACGGTGCGGTTGTGGAATCGCCAAGGTTTTCCCTTAGCTGAACCATTGCGTGGTCATAAGGGTTATGTCAGGTCTGTCGCTATTAGCGCCGATGGGCAGACGATTGTCAGTGGCGGTAGTGATGGCACGGTGCGGTTGTGGAACCACCAAGGTCTTCTCTTAGCTAAATCATTGCGTGGTCATGAGCATGTTGTCTCTTTTGTTGCTATTAGCGCCGATGGCCAGACGATTGTCAGTGGCGGTAGTGGTGGCACGGTGCGGTTGTGGAACCACCAAGGTCTTCTCTTAGCTGAATTATTGCTTGATTATCAGGGTTTGGTCAATTCTGTCGCTATCAGCGCCGATGGGCAGACGATTATCAGTGGCGGTAGTGATGGCACGGTGCAGTTGTGGAACCACCAAGGTCTTCCTTTAGCTAAACCATTGCGTGGTCATAAGGGTAGTGTCAATTCTGTCGCTATTAGCGCCAATGGGCAGACGATTATTAGTGGCGGTAGTGATGGCACGGTGCAGTTGTGGAACCACCAAGGTCTTCCTTTAGCTAAACCATTGCGTGGTCATAAGGGTAGTGTCAATTCTGTCGCGATTAGCGCCGATGGGCAGACGATTATCAGTGGCGGTAGTGATGGCGCAGTGCGGTTGTGGAACCACCAAGGTTTTCCTTTAGCTGAACCATTGCTTGATTATCGGGGTTTGGTCAAGTCTGCCGCCATCAGTGCCGATGGGCAGACGATTGTCTGTGGTGGTGGTGACGCCACGGTGCGGTTGTGGAACCACCAAGGTTTTCCCTTAACTGAACCATTGCGTGGTCATAAGGGTAGTGTCAATTCTGTCGCCATCAGCGCCGATGGGCAGACGATTTTCAGTGGGGGTAGTGAGGGCACGGTGCGTTTATGGAACCGCCAAGGTCTTCCCTTAGCTGAACCATTCCGTAGTCATGAGCATGTTGTCTCTTCTATCGCCATCAGCGCCGATGGGCAGACAATTGTCTGTTGTGGTGGTGAGGGCACGGTGCGGTTGTGGAACCATCAAGGTTTTCCCTTAGCTGAACCTACCGTTGATTATCAAGGTTATGTCAATTCTGTCGCCATCAGCGCCGATGGGCAGACGATTATCAATGGCAATAGTTACGGCGCAGTTCAGTTGTGGAACCACCAATGTCTTCCCTTAGCTGAACCATTGCGTGGTCATAAGGGTAGTGTCAATTCTGTCGCCATCAGCGCCGATGGGCAGATAATTGTCAGTGGGGGTAGTGATGGCACAGTGCGGTTGTGGAACCGCCAAGGTTTTCCCTTAACTCAACCATTGCGTGGTCATAAGGGTTATGTCAATTCTGTCGCCATCAGCGCCGATGGGCAGACGATTGTTAGTGGGGGTAGTGACGGCACAGTGCGGTTATGGAACTGCCAAGGTCTTTCCTTAGCTGAACCATTGCGTGGTCATGAGGGTGATGTCAATTCTGTCACCATTAGCACAGATGGGCAGACAATTGTCAGTGGGGGTAGTGACGGCACAGTGCGGTTATGGAATCGCCAAGGTCTCCCCTTAGCTGAACCATTGCATAGTCATGAGGGTAGTGTCAATTCTGTCACCATTAGCACAGATGGGCAGATAATTGTCAGTGGCGGTGCTGACGGTACGGTGCGGTTGTGGCGGGGTGGTTGGCGTGGATGGTTGCAAGTCTGTTGCGACAGGTTGCGCTACCATCCCATCTTCACCAATCCGCAAACAGAGGAAGCCAAGGCAGCCTGCGAAGTCTGCCGTAAATATGTTTGGATTGACACTCCCCACGCATGAATGCGGGGGATTCTTGGCTCTGCGACATGCCTTACCCTAACTGGTTTTCACCAATCAAGATAGAGGGCTTGTCTCCCCAAGCGTTGCTTGCGTCGAGCGCAAAGGTTCCTACATGCCCTGTAGTACCCAATCCTGAGTTAAGGATATTAATACCAGCGTTGTGGTCGCGATCTAACTTACATCCACATTGACAAACATGAGTGCGAGTAGACAGCGACTTCTTCACAATTAGGCCACAGCTAGAGCATTCAGCAGACGTGTAGGCAGGGTTGACAGCAATAGTTATCCGCCCAAAAACCTTGCCAAAATACTCTAGCCAAACTCGAAACTGATACCATCCAGCGTCATTAATTGACTTCGCCAGACAATGATTTTTAACCATGTTCTTTATCCTCAAATCTTCGTAGACGATGACATCGTTTAGATGTAGCTACGCACCGCGCCAATTTAATAGCATGGTCTTGATGTTGCCTACTTATTTGGAGGTGAACTCTAGCTAATTTAATTCTAGCCTTACGTCTATTGCTAGAGCCTTTAACCTTGCGAGAAACAAGTCTTTGTGAGCGTTTCATCTTCTGTTCCCCAGTCCGGTAGAACCGAGGATTCTCAACTTTATTGCCCAACGAATCGGTGTAGAAAGACTCTAATCCAACATCTAAACCAATGGTTCTATGAGTTGGCTCAATGACTTCTTTGCGATCTACTTGGATACAAAATTGAACATAATAGCCGTCAGCCCGTTTAACCAATCTCACCCGCTTAATTTGGTCTGGTTGATAAAAGTTCAGGTTGCGAGTACCTTTGATTTTTAATCGACCAATCCCATTTTTATCAATGAATGCTATTGATTTACGGTCGTCTGCAAGCTTCCATCCTGATGCTTTGTACTCAACTGAGCGATTATCTTTTTGAAATTTGGGATAACCTTTTCTACCAGAAATCTTCGCCTTGCAATTGTCATAAAAACGAGAGATTGCCGCCCACGCACGTTCTGTTGCTGCTTGACGGGCTGTTGAATTGAGTTTGTCCGCAAACGGAAATTGACCAGCTAAAACCGCGCTTTGTTTGCTCAAGTCGTACTTGCCAGTCTTTGGATCGTCCATCCACAAACGGATGCACTTATTCCGAATAAACTGCACGGTACGAATAGCTTCATCAATAGCGGCGAACTGCTTTTGTTTTCCGTAGGTTTTAAACTCAAAAACTAGCATCGGATTTCTCCAAGTTACGCTGACCATCGTAGCGCAAAAATAATCATCAATCGACAAGAGATATCCAAAGATTGTAGGCGACTTTAGTCGCAGCCGCGTTCATCCCCATGCCTGAAGTCAGGGGCTTTCCGCTCGTCTTTCGGTAAAGAACGTGGGTAAGGGCACGTTATTGCCGTGCCCTTACCCACGTTCTTTACTTAATTATCTCCACCATTTAGGCTCAGAACTCCAGTTTTCACCTTCATAACTCGAAACTTTTACCTCTGAACTCGGAATTTTAACCTCCGAACTCGGAACTTTCACCTCTAAACTCGGAATTTTAACCTCCGAACTCGGAATTTTAACCTCTGAACTGCAATATCTTAGATCCAAGGGTCAATTATTGTGAGTGAAGGGCGATTATTTAACGCTTCGCGGAAGTCCCCACCCTCAACTTTTAGTAGGGTGGGGATATGGAGCGGGGGGTGAGGATTCCATCTAGAATTGATTTTTTACTTGGTAAAAACAAATTCTGGATGGATGACGAATCCCCAGGATTTTCTGGTAAGATAGATAGCGTCTTGACCATCAATGCCATAAGCGAAAACCAAGCTAATAGGTATATGTTGCATCGCCCTTGGCGTCTCCCCTTGGGAGAAGAAAAAAATTTGGGTCTTGGGAACCAGGACTCCTGCCCTTGGAGGGAATGTCAGACCAAAAAAACTACGGGGTAATTGATGGCTATTCCCGATGAATTGGGAAGCCCCGTTCGTCTTACGGCGGGGTAGTTCACGAGTCAACCACAATCAACTTACTTGTTCAGAATTCGGAAGTGGCTCTCCATTACTGCGCTCACTCACCAATCCAACTCTTCATCGCATTCTTGGATCATGGATCGAGGTGTAATGATGGGTTATACGAAATGGTGAAATCATTTACTAAGAAGAAGCATTTTGCAACTCAGCGGTACGGACTGAAAGTTGCTGTGTCTGATTACCCCGTTGCACTTTTAACTGCAAAGTTTGACCGAGGCGACTATCTTCGACAATGTTTTGCAATTGTTCGGCAGTGGTGATTGGTTTACCATCAACTTGAAGAATTACATCTCCTCGCCGGACACCCGCAGTCGCCGCTGGGGATTTGGGTATAACTCGCATTACCAAAACACCGTTAACTTCTGGTATTTGGATAGGAGAATTAGGGTCAGTGTTATTTTGCTTAGCTAACTGGGGTGTTAAAGTTAGCATTTGCACACCTAAATAGGGGTGAGCAACTTTACCGTCACGTTGCAGTTGAGATGCGATCGCTTTAGCTTTATCAATAGGAATAGCAAACCCAATACCCATCGCATCAGGACGAATCGCTGTATTAATACCAATTACTTCACCGCGATCATTTAATAGTGGCCCGCCAGAGTTCCCAGGGTTAATGGCGGCGTCTGTCTGAATAAAGTCCAAGCGTTTATCACTAATACCGACTTGAGCGCTGGAACGTTTGAGGGTACTAACAATTCCCAAGGTAACGGTGTTATCAAATCCCAAAGGATTACCAACTGCGATCGCCCAGTCTCCTACCTGTACATTATTAGAAGAACCCAAGGGCGCAACTGGCAAATCATTACCAGCGTTAATCTTGACTACCGCCAAATCTGTGACTTCATCAATACCTTGAACCTTCCCTTCAAAGGTGCGACCATCTTTGAGCCGCACTGTCACCTTATCAGCTTTATCGACCACATGAGCATTGGTCAAAACTAACCCGCTCTTATCAAGAATAAAACCAGAGCCTAGACCGCGCAATTGCTCAGAAGGCATCTGTTGAGGTAAGCCCTCACCAAAAAACCGACGGAACAACGGGTCTTCAAAAAATGGATCGACACGACGAGTAATTGTACGTTCTGTATCAATGCGTACAACTGCTGTACCAACGCGCTTGACTGCTGCTGTCACAAAACTACTGCTACCAATAGCAGCATTCACTGGTGATTGGCGTTGGGCAATTAGTTCTGGCGCATCTCCAGCAGCTGTAAGGGGCGCAGGTTCTGCTTGAGAGGGCAATACGTGGAGGCTGCTAACCGTTAACGTAATCCCTAGAGCGATCGCTAAAACATGAGTACCTAGTTGACGTATAAACCGGGGTAATTTGGAAAATCGCATAATCAGAACCTAATTAATAAACGTAATTTTGTTGTTTAATCGTGACGAATCTATCTACAGTTATTTTTGCAGAATTGACGTTTACTCTGTGCTTTAGGTTTCGCTTACTCTCCCCAATGTTGGAGTTGAGGTATGGTGCAATTACCTGTAATCAACTTAATGGAATTTTCAGCCTAAAAGCTATTATGGAGATTCACCCTTTAGAGGTACGGATTTTACCCCATAATTGAGGATTTGGAAAACTCTTCCCCAGTCCCCAGTTCCCAGTTAGGCTAGGATCTTAGTACTACCAGCATTTTCATAACCCATGAATGGATTAAACCGATTAGGTCAAGAATCCTTGCCCATATCCCAGCAAGTAGAAAACTCCCACAATCACCATACAGACCACGAGCATACAGACAATACTCCTGAACATGGCAAGTCGGTTCATCCTCACATCCATAGTGAAGAGTCATTACGGCGAATTGTCAATCGATTATCGCGTATAGAAGGACATGTTCGCGGTATTAAGACAATGGTGCAGCAAAGTAGCTCTTGTCCTGATGTTTTGTTGCAAATTGCCGCAGTCCGGGGCGCATTAGATCGGGTAGCGCGAATTGTTCTAGATGAACACTTAACTGAGTGTATTGCCAGAGCCGCCAAGGAGGGCAATATGGAAGTTGAAATTGAACAGTTAAAAGCTGCTTTAGATCGATTTTTGCCTTAATGTTTCAAAAAACACAAATAGTCAGCTAGCATCACAAGATATTTTGTGGATAAAGGACATTTGGTGTTTGTGCTGAAGGTCAAATTTGGAAATATTCTTGTCCACCTATCTATGACCCGAAAAAATTATCAATTTCACTATTCTTTAATTGGCAATTTAAACAAACCACTAATTACTTTTTTGCATGGCTTCATGGGTGATATTAATGAATTTGACCAAGCCATAAAACTACTATCTAACGATTTTTCTTCTTTGATACTTGATCTGCCAGGACACGGCAAAACTCAAGTTTTGGGTGGGGACGAGTATTACACAATCGAAAATACTGCTTATGCATTAATCAACTTACTAGACAAGTTGAAAATTACCAAATGTTTCTTAGTTGGTTATTCAATGGGTGGAAGATTGGGCTTATACCTCACCCTACACTTTCCAGAACGTTTTTATAAAGTAGTTTTAGAGTCAGCTTCCCCAGGTTTGGCAACGGAAGCAGAACGATTAGAACGAATTAGACATGATACGCAAATAGCGAGGAAATTAATCAGAAGTACTGACAGAATTGAATTTGCAGCTTTTATATCAAATTGGTATAATCAAAAAATTTTTGGTTATGTAAAAAATCATCCAGAATATAGCCACATGATAGAAAGTCGGCTGCAAAATAATCCAATGGAATTAGATAAATCCCTGCGCTTCATGGGTACTGGCTCCCAACCTTCTTTGTGGGAACAGCTTAAAAAAAACACAATTCCCATGCTTTTGCTTGCTGGAGAATATGATGAGAAATTTATAGATATCAATATAAAAATTACTAAAATATGTGAATTTTGCCAGCTAGAAATAATTAATCATGCTGGGCATAACATTCACTTTGAAAATACCTTGGCATTTGTGCAAAATGTCAAAAAATTTTTACACAGTCAGTTAAAAACTAGGATAAGTTCACTGCTTCTTTGGCTGCTTCTCTACTTGCCTGCTGGAAGGAGTTGGGGATGGGGTTAACTTCTGTGATGCTGGTTGCTTAGCTGCGTTTAATTCCTCTTGCAGCATTTTCTGGTAAACCTTAGGCAAAGAGCTACTAATGGAATTAGTTTCAATGCCATATCCTAGACTTGTCCAAGTAGGAGAGAGTCGCCGCAGAACATCATTTAACTTTCCCTGACGCAGTAGCTGAGAAATATCAGTTCCCCAAACTTGCGAATCACTCAACCAACGGTAAACGACTCTATCTTGATACTCTGGTTCAAAACTATAAGTAGCCCAAAACATTAACTGCGATGGCTTTGGGTGATAACGGGGAGCTAAGCGATACCAAGTAATGTTAATGATTTGATATCTACCAGCAGCGGTTGAACAATTACCTGTGTTGGGGCCTGTGACAATTGTGACGCATATCTCCGGATGTCGGCTGAGGTCGTTAATCTGTTGTCCACCATACAAAAGCGAATAGGGACGGCTGCTATTAGCCTCACTTGCTGAGATGGTTCGCATCAAAGCACGGATATAAGGGTCGCCCCCTTTCATAACCAAAGGTGGCTGTTTGACTTCAAAGACGGGATCAGAAGGCGATCGCAGTTCACCATAAATATACCACTGTAATAAACACACCAAGCCGAGAAGTGCGGCTATTGGCCCAATCAGTTTTTCAACGCCTTTGAATTCAAAGCCTTTCAGAGTCTAACTCCTTCCTATTGGCTCTCTGTAGCTAACAACAACCATTGACGCACTTATTCCAGCAAAGTTCATCTATAGTAGGATTCCTATTTGATTTTTTGATTTTGGAAAAAACTGCGTACATCTCTAACTCCCTTTTTTTCCTATTCCCTATCCCCCATCCCCCATCCCCTATCTCTACGAGTCAGTTCACGAATCAAATCGGATTACTATATTAGAGTCAAGAGTCAACAGTGAAGGATTCATATATGTTGGAACTTTTGACTTTTGACTCTGGACTCACCACCATTTAATCAGGCGACGTTAGCAAATAGCTCTTTGAAGCTTTTATAGGTAGCCTCTGGTTTGGCAACAACCTCAACAATTTTATTACCTGCGGCTGGTTCAAATAGCGCCTCAACGCAAACTTGAGCGACTTTTTCCCTAGGGATACTACCGTCGAACAATGTATCAGCACTCTGCATCACAATGGCGTTGGGGTTATCTTCATTCTTCAACCCACCAGGTCGTACAATCGTATACGTAAGACCACTTTTCTGGATGTACTCCTCAGCTTGCTTTTTCCACACCAAAATCAGCCAAAACAAGTTCAACGGATGGAACAACTGGGAAGTACACAAAGAAGAAACAAAGACAAAATGCTTAATTCCTTTTGCCTTAGCAGCATCAACTAAATTTTTAGTACCTTCAAAATCCACCTTGTAGGGCCCAGTGGGGTCAAAACTAGGTTGTGCGCCAGTAGCACACAGCAGGACAGTGCTATCTCCCAAAGCAGCAGTCAGATTTTCGAGTTGTAATATGTCACCTGTCACCAATACTGTCTCTGGAGGCAAAATACCCCTAGCTTTGTCCGTATCCCTTACCAAGGCTCGGACGGGAATATTCCGCGTTATTAGCTGTTGCACAATCCGGCGACCTGTTTCACCTGTTGCTCCTGCTACAAATGCTTTCATGATTAACGCTATCCTGGGAAACTAATGTGTGCTTGTTCAGTTCTTTAATTTTAGTAATTCTATGGAGTTGATGGCAGATTATTGAGGTTTCCGTCAAAATAGGACATTAGTGCAAAACAACCCAAGTAAGCTGGGAATTATTAATATACACAAACGCCAAAATATACAGTACTGCATTTATGCTTTCGAGAAACGGCGAATATCAATCCTTAGAAATAACAAAAGCAGTTTTACCTGTGGTATCAAGCCAACCAGAAGTTGAGAATGTATTAACAGAAGCAAATGTGGCGACGCTAACCAAATTTTACGGTCGTTATCAAGACTTTATGGAAATGCCTGCTCCAGCTGTTAAGGTTGCGGAGTATCTTGATGCTCACGCCTTATGGTTTTCGCGTTGCGCTGAGCCGATGAAGGTGCAACCACTGGGAGAAAATGGCTACGCTTTAGTAATTGGTCGTTTTGCTTCTTTTGGTTATGAAGTTGAGCCCAAAATTGGTTTGGAATTATTACCTCCACAGGAGGGTATTTACCGCATCCGTACAATTCCTGTTCCTAACTACCAACCTCCTGGTTATGACGTAGACTACCGGGCAGCGCTACAGTTAATAGAAAACGTGGTAGATGAGGCTTACACCAGTGATAGTCAGGTTACACGAGTTGAATGGGAATTGGATTTGGTAGTTGAGCTTCACTTTCCTAGGTTTATTCAGCGATTACCCAAGTCCTTAATTCAATCTACAGGCGATCGCTTACTTAATCAAATAGTCCGCCAAGTCTCCCGCCGCTTAACTCGCAAAGTTCAGGAAGATTTTCATAACTTTTTGGGAATACCTTTTCCTATTAATTCTAAAAAAAAGCGGTGAGTCAAGAGTAGAAACGCGATTATACTCTTACGAGAAGTCGTTCTTTGAGCGTCTATACAAAAGTCAAGAGTCAAAAAAACTTTTGACTCTTGACTCCTAACTACTGACTACGCCTGAGTGAGAATTTTTTGGACAATTTGCACGCCAGATATAGCCTGCCAAACGAAAAGCCCTAAAAGTGCAAAATTCAGTAGAATATGGGTTGCGCGTGCCCAATTCGCCCCTTTTTGCATATAAGGAGACAGGGAAGCCGAAAATGCAATTAGACCTGTCATCCCTAGCCCTGCTAGCAGGTGAGGCCCCACAAATAATTTACCATTATTAATGTAAGTGACAGCCATACCACCGATCGCACCTGCCACCATCAAAGCTAAGAGTATAGACCCGATTTGGTAGTGTTTAATGTTATATCTACCTTTGATCAGTTCTTTCTTTTCTTCACCCTGAGCATTTCTGGTACGCTGTACTTTTAGCCCCAAGTAAGCAGCATAAAATGAGAGTGCTAATAGTACCCACATCATCACTGGGTGAAAAAAGTTCAACCCATATTTAACCGATGGAGAAAGTTCCAAACTCATCGTGTCCTCGCCCAAGTATTAAATCTTCATAAAAATTAGCATAACTCTATTGTCTGTGCTTAAAGTTGCACAGAGTAAAACAGAAGAAGGAAATTGAGGAAGATTTTGATCCCTCTACTCCCCCTGCACCCCCAATCGCCTTGCTCCCCCTGCTCTTTAACGTCCACCCTCTTGCAAAAGTGGATAAACAATCTCAAACTAAATTTTGAGGGTAGACGAACAAAACTCGCTTGTGCGAGATTTCATCCATGACTGAAAACAACGATACTTTGCTACTGAACGCTGCTAAAAGTGGTGATATCAAGCGGCTGTGTACATTACTAACTGCTGGTACTAAAGTGGACGCGTGCGATCGCAATGGCACTACAGCGCTAATGTTTGCTGCCAATTTAGGCTACACCGAAATTGTGCGATCGCTGCTAGATGCAAAGGCAAATATTAACTTGCCCAGAAAACTCTATGGCTTAACGGCTTTGATGTTGGCAACTAGTGCCAATCAGCTTGACATTGTGCAGCTTTTAGTATCTAAAGGTGCTGATGTGAACGCCACTAATGAAGATGGCAGCACAGCTTTAATGGCAGCGGTACTTAAAGGTCATGTCGATGTTGTCAAAGTATTATTAGCTGCTGGTGCTCAAGTGAATATCGCCGATAAAGATGATGATACTGCTTTGAAACTGGCAGTTAAGCAGGGACACATAGAAGTTGTCCAAGCAATTCTCCAAAGTGGTGCGGACGTCAATATCCAAGATGAAGACGGTGAGACGCCTTTAATGGTAGCAGCCGACTTGGGACATTTGGAGGTTGTACAAGCACTGCTAGAAGCAGATGCTGACGTGAACATGAAAAACTCTGGTGGTGGAACTGCATTGTCTGCCGCAGCCGCAGCAGGATATACTGCGATCGCAGATGTTTTACTAAATCGAAATGCCGAGATTAATCTCCAAGACCAAGACGGTGAAACTGCCCTACACATCGCCGTTGTGGAAGGCTATGTTGATGTAATACAAACGTTACTTAATCGCGGTGCGGATGTGCAAATTAGAAACCATCTGGGTGATACACCACTGCTTGTAGCTGCGTTACAGGGACATAACCAAATCGTTGAAGCACTGCTGCGTTTTGGAGGGAATATTAATGGAAAAAACCTCGGTGAGATACCTTTAACACTGGCGGTAGCGCAGGGTCACGCCAAAACAGTAAAGGTTTTGCTAGAGTATGGTGCTAACCCGAATACTCCTGGAGATGACGGCAAAACTGCTTTAATCAAAGCAGCGACAGGTAATTACATAGAGATAATAGAATTACTACTGACAAAAGGCGCAGATGTGAATTTTCAAGACTCAGCAGGAGCAACAGCGTTAATGTGGGCTGCCTCGGCTGGTTATGGTAAGGCTGTGCAGATATTACTTCAAGCTGGGGCACAAGTGAATTTGAAAAACCGAGGTGGTTATACTGCTTTGATGATTGCAGAATTTAACGGATACAAGCATGTAGTACAGAGTCTGCAAAAAGCTGGAGCACAGGAATAGCTACGCTTATAGAGATAGTTTGCCAAAGTCCACCTACGAGTGTGGTGATTGCTGAGTACTCAGAACTCATTGGTGGATATTGGGACTTAAAATTATTTTGTAACTTGATTGTACTACATCAAAGTAATTTTGTAGTAATGAAAATATACCGAAGTGTTTTTTGGATGAAAAATTTTCTCTAAATTTTTTCATAAACATCTTGACAAATCATCAAATGAAAGTTATTAACTTAAATACCAAGGAGGTAAAAGAGAACTGAGTTCCAAAGTGAGACATAAAAAGTGAGACATCAAGAGAGCAAAACTCCGTCGCAGCTGTTGTGAGCTTGCTGCGGCGGAGAAAAGAAAAATTGGAATACCAAAAGAGAGCAGGCAAAATGCTTGCGCCACAAGGATTAAAAATTTAGAAGGAAATTACCTTTTTCCTTGTGCCTTGTCTCCCTCTTGGCGTTTCCTACTGTGCTATGTACAAAATATAGTTTTTACTTGGAGGGAAAAGTATTCTAAAGATCAGTTTTTATGTATCATACTGAACGCTAAATATAAGCAAGTCCTTAAAAAAGGTTGATTTGAGCGGATTTGCAGGCTTGTTGTGAATATGCAAGGAAACAATAAATAAAAAATTAAATTTAGTATAGGTGCTGTAGTGAATGAGAAATTGCACCTAGTGCAGTTACATCAACAGCTTCTGTGGGTAGGAATTGGTTGTCAAAGAGGAACCTCTGAACAGTTGATTGACATGGCAATTGAGCAAGTATTTCAAGAAAATCGACTTGCTAAAGATGCGATCGCAGGTATTGCTACTATCGATACTAAAGCCTCAGAAGTTGGCTTATTAGAAATTTGCCGCCTACGCAATTGGCCTTTAAAAACCTTTTCAGCGGAAATCCTTCGCACCATCTTTGTCCCCAACCCTGCCACAATCATCAACCAAGCGGTGGGAACACCTAGCGTAGCAGAGGCAGCTGCTATTTTGGCAGCTTCTCAACTCACTCCCTCCTCAACACTTCCTCTGTTTGCAAGCACAGAGGTTTTGACGGTGGGTTTCTTAGTTCCTAAACGAATTTTCCGGTTACAAGGGCAACTAGGTGCGGTAACGATAGCTGTTGCCCAAGAATCAGGTGTGTAGACGTCATATCCGCATCTACATCCTTATACCAATTCCCCGTTAATCACGATACATTTAAATCCTGTAGAAACGTAGCAATGCTACGTTTCTACAAAAAAATATGTTTTACGTTTAAAAGAAATTGCTATTACCTTTTGCTTTTTCCTAATCAACTACTCTCAAAATATAGTTAATCATGCTAGAGACAATCGATAGCACAATGGAACCCAACAAAGCAGGCAAAAAGCCCTTGATTTCAAAACCAGAACCAGGAGTCAGGGCGCTTGCTAGCCAAATAGTCAAGGCGTTGAGTACAAATGTAAATAAACCAAAGGTGAGTAAGGTAATTGGAAACGCTAAAATACGCAGAATTGGTCGAACAAATGCATTAACCAGACCTATAATAATAGCGGCAACAAGGGCGGCTACAAAAGTCTTGACAATGAATCCGGGAACGATGTTAGCAGTGATCAATAATGCCACCGCAGTACCAAGCCAAGTGAATAAAAAGTGCTGCATAAGCTTTCTTAGACAAATTAACAGTAGTTTAATTACTTTCATTATTGCCTGATGTGGCGTGAAACACGCTCAGGCTAGGACTAGCCCTTTCAAGGTGTTGTGTAATGGCTTAATTTGTAGTTTGCTCATGCATAGGTGAAAATCTGTTGGGTGGAGAAGAGAAATACTTCTAGGGCAGGTGTTTGAACGATTTATAAAAGAAAGTCCAGTTTCGGTGATGGTTCGTAGGCTTTTAGAGAAAGCACTATGTCCCCAGATACTGGATGAGCTATTTGAACGTAGTGCAAAAACTCAATACACTCGAGAGTTACTATTCTCCACAGTCGTGAATTTAATCAGCCTAGTTGTTTGTGGAGTCTACCCATCAGTACATGCAGCCCACCAAGCATTGTCTGAAGAGATCGGTGTTTCAGTCACTTCGGTATACAACAAGATCAATGGTATCGAACCAAGCAGCAGTGGGGAGCTAGTCAGAGAGGTTGGTAGTCAAATGGAAGCTACGATTGGCCACCTGAATGCAACAATGCCTGATTTGCTACCAGGTTATCGAGTAAAAATTATTGATGGTAATGCGATCGCAGCAAGCGAACATCATTTAGAAGTGTTGCGTGACATTAGCAGCGCCCCATTACTAGGTCAATCTCTTGTAGTACTCGACCCAAGTGTAATGCTAGCAGTAGATGTATTCCCATGTGAGGAATGCAGGAAGACGCAGATAATTAAGCACTACACGGCTTCCAGAAATTCAAGTTGACAATCCATTTCTACCCCGTTGGGAAGTTTTACACGCACGCTATCAAGTCTGGATGGGTACAAATCGACTATAGTCAATAGCCCTAGGATTTTATGCCGCACTGGCTTATTGGCGATGTAATATTTGGTAGCTGTCTCAATAGTCATACAATTTACCTCTGGACTATCTCTATACTCACACAGCCATCGATAGAGTTGTTTGTTTCAATCCCTAGTAGGGATTTTAGGTAATTGGAATATCGCACATTGCAGTGAAAGGAATGTGGCGTTTAGTTTCAATCCCTAATAGGGATTTTAGGTAATTGGAATGTTAGCTAAGATTGACCGCAGACATCAGCGCAGACATCCGGTTTCAATCCCTAATAGGGATTTTAGGTAATTGGAATGTTTGATAGTTGCGTTCCTTCTTGGTGCGTTGCTTGTTTCAATCCCTAATAGGGATTTTAGGTAATTGGAATGAGTGAGAATCCATAGAATCAAATTGATAATAAAGAGTTTCAATCCCTAATAGGGATTTTAGGTAATTGGAATTTGAAAAAGCTGTGATGGGCAGATAAGAGAGGGCAAGGTTTCAATCCCTAATAGGGATTTTAGGTAATTGGAATTTTATTAGGAGGTTTTTTAGTAGAACAAACAGCAACCAGTTTCAATCCCTAATAGGGATTTTAGGTAATTGGAATCTTCGGATATGCTGGTTAGTCCCGATCTTTACGATAAGCTGTTTCAATCCCTAATAGGGATTTTAGGTAATTGGAATAAATAAAAGCTGATTTAGCCCGATTTAAGCAATTGTTTCAATCCCTAATAGGGATTTTAGGTAATTGGAATTTGTTATTCCTATGGTTAAAGCGTACTTAGCCACATGTTTCAATCCCTAATAGGGATTTTAGGTAATTGGAATGCTTAAAAATCCAGGATTCCCAAATTGTAAATGCGTTTCAATCCCTAATAGGGATTTTAGGTAATTGGAATAAGTCTTCAAAAATTTTGATTCTCTTGGCGTCTGGGTTTCAATCCCTAATAGGGATTTTAGGTAATTGGAATAAGCTTTGATCAGATGGTAAATTAGCCATAAGTTTGTTTCAATCCCTAATAGGGATTTTAGGTAATTGGAATATCAAGTTTATACTTTTTCATTCAGACTATATACGTTTCAATCCCTAATAGGGATTTTAGGTAATTGGAATGCAAGTCCGTTTACCAACCCCTGCCCACTAGCTAATTGTTTCAATCCCTAATAGGGATTTTAGGTAATTGGAATCGCTGGGGGCTGAAAGCCTTGTGTTATTTGGTTTTCATGGTGCGGTTGCGCGAATGGATAAATCATAACATGAGTAGTTGTAATTTGGCTAGATGCAAATGGCTAAAAGCCAGTCCAGATAAGGTGCGCGGATGAGTTAAGGATGCTATTGTCCTCAAAATGTTGCATATAGGGACATTCAGCCATTTTTCCAATTACCTGTTCACCAACACCTACCCATCCGCGCACTAAATAGAAAAACTGGTGTCATTCAAGCTGGTAATTGTTAGAGGTTGTTTGAAAAGCGATTAGAAATTGCGCGGCACTTGCTACAAGTCGGGGAACCCTTGACGCTCGTTCGCCCTTGGCGTCTCCCCTTGGGAGAAGACTCGCTACCGCTTCTCTACGAGACGCTGCGCGAACGCTAACACCAACGCAGCGGCTTGGCTACACGAGACAAAACTTACCTTTGCAGGTTAACAAACCCTTGATTTTGGTGTTAGTCCACGGAGGTGGACTTGGTTTGTGTAGTAGCGAATTCTATTCGCCTAATACTTTTCAAATATCTTTTTAGCAACTTAACTCGATTATAGGCGATCGCGGCTTGGGGAATTCTGACAAACTCTTTCCAGACAAGAGTAAACGCTAATTTATTGCTCCTCGGGTTGGGGAAGCGGGAAGATTTCACCAGCTACATAAGCCTGAAAGTACTTTTGGAAGTATAACCAGGAGGTCATATCTTCCCCCTCTACAAATGCTTTTGGGGCTTGCTTATACAAAGGAATGCGGGTATTGATTTCGTTTTGCAGCAGTTGGGGTAAATCTGTTAAACCACTGACTTTACTTCCAAAAGCACTATAAATCAGATTACCAGGGCGATCGCCCATTTTCATCCAGGGAAGCCATTGACCAATTCTATCCCAACTCAGCTGGAGTTGAGAAACTGAGGAAAGTGCTGAGTCGAATAAATCTGCGGTTGGCACGGTGATTTTAAATAATTCCGCTGCCTGATAAATTGGATTTGGACTGTATTCGGCAAATTTAGGATTGTCTGCCAAAGGATTGGGATAAGTAGGAAATAAATCAAACACAAAGGTTGTGCTGTCACCCTGTACTTGCGCTGGAAACTTACCCTGAAATTTACCTTGCACAGGATTATTCGCAACGTGCATTACCGCTACTGTCTCCCCTGTCCAAGGATTCTCCCATTTGGGCAAAATCTCATCTGTCTGTGGATTCAGGTAGTAAGTCAGTTCTCTGGAAGTAAAATCCCAGCTACCTTCTTCTGTGGGAAAACATCTACTAATGCTCAACCCCAGTATTTTAAACAGGAGTTGTCTTTTCTCGCCGGGAATAAAGGCGTAAATTTTACCTTTCCAGGTGAGGAAGGTGGATTGGGTGGGATCGAGGGAAGAACGAGTTTTTACCCAGTGCTGAGCTTCAAGTTCTTGAGTTTGGGCAACCATTTATAGCATCCTGATTATTGGAATAAAAAAACAATACCTTCTAAGAGGATGTTTTAAAAGTTTTCGGCGAATAGAATTCGCTACTACACAAAGCTTAGTCCACCTCCGTGGACTAACACTAAATCAAGGGTTTGTTAAATGCTCAGGACTTACGCAAGTGTCATATTTTTAACGCCAGAGGTTGTCCAGAGTCAAAGGTCAAAAGTCCAAAAAACCTTGATTCTTGACCCTTGACCCTTGACTCTTATACCAGAAGCCTTGTGTGCCAGTTGCGTAAGTCCTAATGCTATTATGCCCTCTTATTACAAGTCCACCGGATGTTGCCCATAATACGGCAAAGCCTCTGACCAATGAGGACGTTTTCCTTGTTGCCAATCAAGATAAGCTAGTTCTAAGATATTTGTCGTCGTTGCTGCTAACCCAGATTTTGCTTCAATTAGTTGATAACTTGTATTCCAGTTAGCCAAAGTTTCCTGCCATGCTTCTGGTGTGAGTACTGTATCTGGCAATAAGGCTATCAGTCCGCAATTATTTGGCATCAGTTGATAAATAGCTGCAAAAATTTTACCTCTTTGTGCTGGCATTTCCACAGCCAAAGTTTTGGAATTTTGATTTTTACTTGCTTCTGACCAAGCTACCGCCGCTAAAGTAGAAATAACAAACACAGGAATATCTAACTGTTGTCCCAAGGTTCGGGCAATAACAACACCAATGCGAGTTCCAGTAAAGCCACCTGGCCCTTTTGCCACTGCAATAAATGCCAAATCTGCCCAAGTTTGTGGTTTGATAAACTCGATTAAATATTGATGTATATGACTGGATAAATCTCGCCCTAAATTCAAAATATTAGAGCGGGTTTCGCTGGCAAAATTACTGATTACCAAACCCAATTCGGGAGTGGTGGTATGTAGCGCTAAAGCGTATTTTGTTATTTCGAGATGTTCTAAGTCAGTTGCCAACATAATTCCTAATTGTTAATGCGTAATTCGTAATGATCTTAGTTATGCATCAATGCGGAGTCTTGAAATAAAAATACTCCGCTTTTTTGCTTTTTCATTACTAAAATTAGTTGCTCTGAAACCTTAATTAATTACGAATTACGAACTACTAATTATTTGATCACGTTGGCACTAATTCACCCGGACGCAATTTCGACCATTTACCCATTTCTTGCTTAAAGCTGAGACAGCCAACAACATCCCACTCCATTTCAATGAAATCGTCTTTGGTACGGATGTTAACATTGATCGAAGGTTCATTCGGATCAAAATCTGGGGTTTCGGTCAGATGGGGCTGTTGGTGCTGTGTTTCCACGGCATTGTAGGTTGCACAGCGGTCTACATAGTGGCAGTTCACGCAAATACACATAATAGAACCAACTCCAGGGCCTTTATTGTTAATCTAGCTTAAGCCAAACTGTTATTCATTAACTGCTGGGTTGATTTTTATTACAATGCATCCTTCAGTCTCTTCTACATTAGCTTCTGAAAATTGGCCTTTTAGCCTAGAATGGTTGCCAAAACCAGCTTACATGGTAGGCGGTGCTGTGCGTGATGCGATTCTTGGCAGAAGTAGCGAATATCTGGACTTAGATTTTGTTATACCATCTGATGCGGTAAAAGTAGCAAGAGCGATCGCTCGTCATTATAAAGCTGGTTTTGTGTTACTTGACCCAAAACGACGAATTGCTCGTGTGGTGTTTGCTCACGCCACAGCTGATTTTGCCCAACAGGAAGGGGTTAGTTTAGAAACTGACTTACATAGAAGGGATTTTACCATAAATGCGATCGCCTATAATCCTCATACGCAAGAAATCATCGATCCTCTGCAAGGCTATGCTGATTTACAACAGGCTATTGTGCGAATGGTATCACCCGCGAACTTAGAAGACGACCCTTTGCGGCTAATGCGAGCTTATCGCCAAGCCGCCCAACTGGGTTTTACCATTGAGCCAGCTACCCAAGCCACAATTCGCTCTTTGGCATCACATATCAGCAAAGTTGCCGCAGAACGAGTTAGGGTAGAAATCGGGTATCTGCTGGCAAATGCTCAGGGTACTCCTTGGATAACCAGTGCTTGGGAAGATGGTTTACTTGCTCCTTTCTTTAAAAACGCCACACGCGAAAGCTTGATTAAACTAGCAGCAGTTGATAAGACAGCCACCTTACTAGCCCAAAATTGGCAACAACTAGGGGCACAACTGCAAGAGTCTGTGCGCGATACCATTAAAACTACATGGTTAGGTATTGCCAAGCTTGCTTGTCTTGTCAACCCAAATCCAGAATTAGCAGAAATGGAGCTACAGCAACTAACTTATAGCCGGGCGGAAATTCGAGGTGTAACTACATCTTTAAAACTATTCCCGCAATTCAAAGCAAGTAACATGTCCCTGCGTGAACAGTGTTTTTTGTTCCGGGACGCAGATATTATGTTTCCTGCTACAGCATTACTAGCTATGGCATTTGATTATTTGGTAGAGGCGACGTCTGGCGACAAGCTACTACACACTTACGCGCCGTTGATCAACCGCTACCTGAACCCTGATGATCTGGTCGCTCATCCCATCCCCTTAGTGAGTGGGAAGGAGATAATTATAGCATTAGATATTCCAGCTTCACCAATAATAGGCAAATTGTTAGCAGAGATTAGCGTAGCCCAAGCTGAGGGGAAAGTGGCTACTGTGGAGGATGCGATCGCTTATGCTCGTCAGTTACTTGAGAGTCTAGAGTAGTGTTAGGGGAAGCGCATAACCCACAAAGTCAGGTACATAAAAGATGGTACACAGCTTCATACTTACACAAGAAACAATTGCCAGCATTCAGGAAAGGATAGAAGTCCTGGAAAGATGCCTAAATGATCCTAAGCCTCAAGATGAGCCAATGGCGGAGATACTTGAATTGGCAAATAGTCGGCAAATATCTCTTAGTCAGCTTGGAGAGAAAATGAGACAGCTTCAGTACAAGCTGAATAGGTTGACTAAGCTGAGAGAAGGTTTGAATGAAAAAGTAAAACAAGGTGAACTAGCAGTTTTACTTAGTGTTAGATGCAATTTTGCGCTCAAAGAAATTGTAGATGAGTACTGGTACTTTTTTTTGAATAAAGATGGTATAAAAATCTTCAAAGAACTGACTTTAGGTTTTGTAGAGGTATACAGACAACTCAAGAGTGAAGCTAACTTTCAAAGTTCCCAAAAGGACGAAATATACGTTTTTATAGAATCTCTCAAGCATCAAATACAATCGCTAATTAGAGCTAGTTTACGAATCAATGCATTATCTGAAAAAGAAGTTGATGCACTGGAATTAGGAGATATCACTCCTCAAGAATCGGAAACTGTGCTTACTTTTTTGGCATCAAAGAAAAAATGGGATTGGGTTTATAAAAATCTTGCATAGTCCTAAATTCGTTAAAAAAGAAGATGTTATACGTATACATAGTGAGCTGATAAGTGAATATGGCGGTTCACTTGGTATACGCGATGAAGGCTTTTTAGACTCTGCTATTTACCAAGCTCAAGCAACTTTTGGCGGAGAACTTTTACATCCCACAATCTTGGAACAAGCAGCAGCATACTTGTTTCACATCACTAATAACCATGCTTTTGTAGATGGTAATAAACGAACTGCTTTCGCTGTTATGGTGACATTCTTGAACGAGAATAATTATGAAATTAACATGGCACAGGAAGAAGCGTATGAATTAACAATACAGGTTGCTGAAAACAATATTAGCAAAGAAGAGTTGACAGCAATATTAAAAAATTACATTACGGAAATTATTTAAAGTATTTCACAAAATTAAATCTGCTCACGGACGACATCTTTACTGGAGAGTTGCTGTTCTGCGAGTTTCCGATTTGAGATTAAGATAAGTTCAATGGCTTCCCGTAGACTTTCTCTTGCTTCATCTACGGGAATAATATTTGGTGTCCTACAAAAATACAAACAGAAATAGCCCATTTTTGAGGGGTATTCTGTATGTAAATTTACTTACTTATTTTACTGAGATAATCTCAGCATTAATTCAGTATTTATACTAGATTAAACCGTCACACCCTCAAGTTCCTCATCTGTTAACTCATATAACTGGCGCAACTTATCCAACTTATCTGCATCAGTTTGCCAGAAACCGCGCCCATGCGCCTCTAACATTCTCCCCAAAATATTACGAAAAGCTTCCGGATTTGCTTTGCGTAGTTTCTTTGCCATCTCTGCATCTAAAGCATAAGTATCAGCCGCTTGGTCGTATACCCAATCATCGGTAAAATCAGCAGTACCACCCCAACCAATCAACGCCGTCATCCGTTGGGAAATTTCAAACGCACCACCGGAACCTTGATTAGCCATCGCTTGCGCCCATTTAGGATTTACTAACTTAGTGCGATACTCCATGCGTAACAAATCATCTAAATTACGGGGTGTGGTATCTTTAGAAAAACTCTCCACAAAGCTGGTTGTAACTTTCTTACCGCGTTGTTTTTCTGCTGCCTTCTTCAAACCGCCTGTATTGGCGTAATATTCTTGAATATCGGTTAAACCGTATTCTACCGAATCGATTTCTTGAACAATGCGATCGCTGGTTTTTAACAAAGTATTTAATACTTCTGGTCTAGCCTGGCCTTTATCTTCTCTCCCATAGCTAAACACATTGCGACTTTGCCAAGTATTTCCTAACTCCTCACCAGATTCCCAGTTACCATCCACGACTCTATCATTCACCAAAGAACCAAAATCACCAGCAGGATTAGAAAACAATCTCGCCGATACATTCTCCACACCTTGTGCTTTTAAAGCCAAAGCATGTTTTCTAATAAAATTCTGGTCTTCAGATTCATCAGCATCAGTTGCTCGTTGAAACAAATCATCCAACAATTCGATGATATTGACAAAACTATCCCGGAAAATTCCCGATAAATTTCCCAATATATCAATACGGGGATGTCCAACTTCCGCCAATGGTTTTAATTGATAACGAACAATTCTTCCAGTCCCTTCCTTAACAGGTTCAGCCCCCACCAATTCCAACAGAATACCCAGAGATTCACCCTTAGTTTTAATCGCATCCAATCCCCACAACATCACTGCCACCGTTTCCGGATATGTCCTGTGTTCATCCAAATGCTGCTGAATAATTTTTTGAGCAATTTCCCGTCCCCGTTCATACGCCGCAGGTGAAGGCATACGATAAGGATCTAAAGCATGAATATTCCTACCCGTTGGCAACACCCCAGCCCCATCCCGCAACAAATCCCCACCAGGTGCAGGCGGAATAAACTCCCCATTCAATCCCCTTAACAAATTCGTTAATTCATCCGTAGTTTGCATCAACAAATCTGTAATTTGCTTTTCTTCCTCTTCTATCTCTTCTCTGCGTTCTCTGTGCCTCTGCGGTTCGTTTTTTTCTGCCAACTCCTCCCCAAAAAAAGCCTCCAAATACGACGCCATATCCTCCTGATTCGGCGCTTCACCCAAAGTATGCAATCCAGAAGAAAACAGACGATTTTCTAACACTTGCAAATATTCGTACAACGTTACCAGATAATCATCAAAAGCATGAGCGCTAAACATCCGAATATTTTCAGGAGTAAAAGGAATTCCCAATTTTTCAGCATCTTCAAACGGACAATCTGCATCCAAACCAGTATCTACAATCTTTTTACAAATCGCTTCTTTAAGGACATAATTCTTTTGCGGATCTTCTCGATACTCCGAAATTAAATCCCGCAACGCCACCAATTCTTTATATAAACCAGCACGACCATAAGGCGGGACATTATGCGAAATCAACACCCCATAACCGCGACGTTTTGCCAAAATCGACTCAGAAGGATTATTCGCCGCATATATATATAAATTAGGCAAATCTCCTAACAAAATATCCGACCAAGAATAACCTGTATTTCCCAAAGGAGAACCAGGCAACCATTCCACTGTACCGTGCATCCCAAAGTGAACTATAGCATCAGCTTGAAATTGATTTTGTAGCCATTTGTAGAAAGCGGCATACTGAGGATGAGGGGTTAAATCCCGTTCAAACATTAAGCGCATGGGGTCGCCTTGTATTCCCAAAGGTGGTTGTACACCTATCCACACATTCCCTAACTGTACACCGCCAATCTGGAATTCATCACCATAGGTTTTAATACCTGTTCCTGTTAGAGATTTCCATTGTTTTTCAATACGGGAGGATTGCAGATATCCTAGCCATTTTTCTAATGTGCGGACGTTGACGGTATTGTTCGGTAGAGACGTTACATGCAACGTCTCTACATTGGTTGGGTGTGATTCATCCGCCTCTT
This sequence comes from aff. Roholtiella sp. LEGE 12411, assembly GCF_015206995.1. Classification (GTDB taxonomy): domain Bacteria; phylum Cyanobacteriota; class Cyanobacteriia; order Cyanobacteriales; family Nostocaceae; genus Komarekiella. Next base: position 58,607 of record NZ_JADEXR010000012.1, read on the forward strand.
TTACCCAGCGAATCAATTCTTCTCCATCTTCTGGCAAATCTCCCACAGTGTAACCTTGGTCTTTGAGTGCGTGAAGAAATTTCAGAAGACTGCGCGGGACATTTAATAATGCAGCTGTGCCCACAGCGCCGTAACCTGGAGGAAACCCATATAAAATAATCGCAATTTTACGTTCCGATGCAGGTTTTTGCCGCAACGCAACCCAGCTTTTGACCCTACCAATTAATCGCTGCACCCGTTCAGGAACTAAATAAATATTTTCGCCCACCAAGCCGCCGAGGGGAACGGTGTCAATTGCGCCATCCAATTCTGGTAAAGCATATAAGACTACACTTTGCAATCCACCAATACCTTGGCGCGTCCACGAGTAAATATCTTGAATTAATAGTGGTGCAGCGACGATGTAAGGCACATTCTTGGCGGTGAGGATGCGCTTTGCTACTTCTATCTGGCGTCCTGCTTCCATTGAACCAGCTGGGCCACCCACTAGAGGAAAGCCAATTGTCGAAACAATAGCATCTACTTTAACTGCTTGATTGGAAAGTGAAGGTGTTTCAATATTACCGAGCTGCCGTTGCTGAATTTCATAATCAGTTGTCATCCAATCCCGTACTGCTACATGTCCTTCCACACCGTTAATGAAGATGGGTAAAGGGATTAACCCAGCTTCCTCAAAACGACGAATCAGCTGGGGAATATAAGGTTGTTTGGTGATGACATGTTTGCGGTAGAGTAAAATTCCCACAACGGATTGTGTAGAGACGTTGTATACAACGTCTCTACAAGAGGTTTGATACCATTCTAGGTATGCTTGCGGCGATTCAAAAAACCCTAGATAGTCGGGATGAAGTAATCCCATATTGGGGGTTTCGATTGGTGGAGGAATATCACCAACTTTTAAACCCAAGTATTTTTCTGCTAGCATCCAGAATAACGAGGCTACGTTTTCTGAACCGCCAGCATTCCAGTAACCATAGATAATTAACCAGTTGCGTAAGTCTTGAACTTTTTGCACTGGTACATATTTGAGCAGTTTAGGGCCGATTTTTAAGAAGCTGATATAACCAGCAAGTTTGTCTTCTTCTCGTCCATTACTAAATTTGTCGAGGATGAATTTAACTGGTTTAGGCATTCCTTTGGGTTTATCGCCAATAGCAAAAGCACCCAGCTTAGTTAAACTCATCAATTCCAAGGCTGACTCGAACACCAGGCGGATGGGAATTTGGGAAATGCGATCGCGCAGCCACAAAACCTGATCATAATCAAATAGCAAGCTACCGAAAAATACATCAGCGCCATCAAGTGCTGCTTCCACCTCCAGGCGTTTAGTGGTAATATCGCGATCGCTAAACACCCGAATATCCAACTCTGGACAGCGAGAGTTAGCCAAAAAAGCTGCTTTCCTGTACAAGTCAGCGTTGAACGATTCAAACCCAGCAATCAAAACGATGCGTTTCATGCCCGTAAGCCACGAAATATTTCTTTACTTAGATCTTAAACATGCTTTCAGACTGATTGTTAAATATCTACCCACAGATTCAGTCCATCTGCTCCTTTTCATCAGGCTGCTCAATCTACTCAAGTTCTTATCCAGCAAAGTTATTGGGATAGTTGCGTATTAAATATTTCCCAGTACTCACTCCCCCCTTTTTGATCATACTTCTCGGTAAAAGGAGAAAGGGGACTCATTGACACTCTGCGCTCTGAAGAGACGCAGATTCTTCAAGACTTGCTTAAACCAATTCGCAATTCGCAATGGGCTACGCCCCGCTGCGTTCGCGGAGCGTCTCGTAGAGAAGATCGCAATTACGTTTTGTAATGGGGATTTAACCCCAACACAAAACTTACCGATTACAGAACCGGGGGACTTAAACCCGCGGAACTTGTTCAAGACTTGCTTAAAAGGGAAAAAGTAACTGGATTCTTTACAATGCTAATCAACATTACCAATTTTATTTTTCTGTTACAATGGTTTGTTGAAAATAAAATATTATCATATCAAAAAAATAATTAGTTTTACTTATGCCAGATTTTTAGTGAGTATCCCGTTTTGGCAGATTGCCCTGCGCTAAGGCGCACGCTAAGCGAACAGACTATAAGTCTGGAGCTATACAAACTAAACCCGCCTGCGCGGGTTTGGGAGAGTTTGCGTCGGCGGACTTCTCTGCGAGACGCTATTCGCGAACGTGTGTGTAGCCGCGATTTTCAATCGCCCGGTGTTTCTTCCAAAAATAGATGCTCCCGATTTTCATCTATTAGAATAATAATGAGTCATACCATACCTTACCTTAATTACCTATTACCAATTGCTAAAAAGCACTTCCGCAAAATGATGAATAGAAATTCTTATTAAGAACCTAAAGAGGTTTTAACTATTCTGACAATACCTGAAGGAGGAAAAAATGAAATTTGGAATTGATATCGGGCATAATTGTCCACCAGACACAGGAGCTAGAGGAATCAGAATTGAAGATAATTTAACTTTAGATGTAGGCAATAGAGTTATAGCCAAGTTAAAAGCTTTAGGGAATGAAGTAATAGCATGTAAACCAGATAGTGCTAGTACGGTACGCGATTCACTTTCAAAAAGATGTACTAGAGCTAATGCCAGTAATGTAGGTATTTATGTCTCGATTCATTTTAATGCCTTTAATGGTCAAGCTAATGGGACAGAAGTATTTGCGACTAGCGAGACTGGTAGAAAAATTGCTAAACCTGTATTAGATGAAATTACTAAATTGGGATTTTTTAATCGCGGTGTTAAAAGCGGCTCCCACTTGTATGTTCTGAGAAATACAGATATGCCCGCAATTCTTATAGAAGGCTGCTTCATTGATTCAGCAAAAGATATGAATCTTTTTAACGCCGAAGCAATGGCCAATGCGATTGTCAAAGGTTTAACTGGACAAGTGCCAAGTACACCTGTTAACCCCGTACCAGATGAGGAACAAAATGCAGATACCACTATTCTTAGACTGCAAAAAGCTTTAAATAGACTAAAAATAACTGATAAAAATGGTAAGGCGTTAGTAGAAGATAATTCAATTGGGCCTAGCACACAATCTGCTGTACAAAAATTTCAGATTATTGCCGGAATTCAATCAACCGGAAATACTGATCAAACTACATGGAATGCAATCAATCTGATTTTAGCAAAAAGAATCGTCAGACCTAACCACGCTGGCGGCCCAGTTGTTAGATACTTGCAACACCGTTTAGGTATTGAAGTAGATGGTGTATACGGCCCGCAGACAGAGGCGTCAATTAAGCAATTTCAACAGCAGAATGGTTTAGTTGCTGATGGAATTGTGGGCGCAATAACTTGGCAAAAACTTATTGGTTAGTGATTAATTACTAGTTATCAGTTGTTATTTATTGATCAATAACAACTGATGAAAATTAAGTAATTGTGAATCGAAAAATGATCCCCCGCATTCACCAATTTGCTGTTTCAGCTAAAAACTTTTTTTATTTTTTGCTTCTTACCTTGTTTCAAGGGGTCACTTTAAGTTTATCCTGGCACTTCCAAAGGTTCTAATACTGTCCAGACGGCCTTAGTTTTCTTGCCGGATACTTGCCACCGTATACCATCTAATTCTACCCAACCTTGTTCTTGGGCTTGGGATGCAAGCTTGTTATAATCCCCATCATTTAGACTATACCGCGCTATCAGATCTACTCGGCTCAACTGAGTAGGTTTTGGGGCTATCTCTTGTACATCTTTAGTGGACTGATCTGGCTCAATAATCGCTGAAGAATCTAAATCCTTCTCCTGATAATTGGTATCTTTAGAATTATCTTGATCTATTTTCTTTGTGGTACTTTGCTTGTCTTTTATAATCTCTGTTAGGCTAGCTATTGTCTCCTGTTGAGATTTGATGATTTCTACTAAAGCGCTTGGGGTACTCTCAGCCAGTACTTTAGAAACTATATATTCCTGCTGAGTTGACCCAGAAGCAACCACTTGTGCCTTGAACTGAGCTTGCTGTTTATCATTCAAGAGGAACTTTACTTGATTCTTAGGCATAACTGTTATTTAGCTCTAGTACTTGGTACTTTTCATAGTACCATGTCAAAATTACTGTAAAAAGCAAGTATGGGCTTTCCAGTACTTAGTACCTAGTACTTAATAGGATAAGAGCAACCTATGATTGTTGAGTATTATTCAATTGCTAATTTACTACTTGGTTTCCATGACTGCGGGGATCGTCCTGACTAGTTGTTGGTGCTACTGGAGCTGAGAATTTGGAAACTTGCCCGCTAGTTTGAGCATAAGGCAGAGATGAACCAGTAGCTAAAGCTTCTAAGTTGCTGGCCATAATCGTGCGGGGTTGATCGCCGATGGCTTGCGCTATGGTTTCCCCATCCTGGCTCAAAAACACAAAATGGGGAATGCCATCCACTCGATATTTCAGCATTTCTGGCAACCATTTGGTGTTATCCACATTCAGCATGACAAAATTCAGCTTTTTAGCATATTGTGTTTCTAGTTGGGCAATATCTGGTGCCATTTTCTGACAGACAGTACACCAATCAGCATAAAACTCCACTAGGGATGGTTTGCCATTGCTGATCGCTACTTCTAAAGGTGTAGACCCCTGATCTAACTTGGCAAGGGAAACTGAAGTAGTTTGAGTACGTAGTCCCAAGAATAAGGCAACGCTGAGGGCGATCGCTACGATTGCGATTAAGAAATTTCTCATCCGCGTTCCGAACATGGATTCAGGCTTGACGGGAGAATTAACAGACGAATTGGTACTCATAACAGAATTATTAAAACTTATTAAGGCATTATCATCTTTAAGTTTAACTGACAGTCAGGGTAAGGGCTGTATTTTAACTTAGTGCTATTCGGTACTTGTAGTTCGCAAGTGAAGGCGGAGTTACTGAAGGAATTAGGGTGCGATCGCATTATCAACTATCATACAGAAAACCTCAATCAAGTCCTCAAGCAAGAATACCCCAATGGGATTAACTTGATTTTTGAGTGTGTAGGTAAAGAAGTTTTCGATAGTTGCATTAATAATTTGGCTGTGCGGGGGCGTTTAGTGGTAGTTGGTTTCATTTCTGAATATGCAAAAACCCTGGAACAAGTTACCCAACCCCGGATTTATCATCAGCTATTTTGGAAAGCAGCTTCTGTTAGAGGCTTTTTTATGCCTCATTATTAAGAATATATCACAGAGGCACGCGATCGCTTGTTAAATATGTTCTACACCGACAAGCTAAAAGTTGCCGTTGACTCAGCCGAATTTAATGGTGTAGAATCCATTTCGGCGGCTGTGGAATACCTGCTTAGTGGTCACAATTGTGGCAAAGTGGTTGTCAGGTTTTAGCTATAGTAATCCGATTTGATTCGTGAACTGACTCGTAGAGACACCGAATGGAGAAGGTGGGGCCCCCTCTGGGGAACTCGGGGCCCCCTTTGGGGATTAGGGGCGAAGGGGCAATGGGGCATGGAGAAGAAGTAATAAAGATGTACTGAATTTTTTTCCCAAATCAAATATGATTCCTATATCAATATCCAAAATTGTATAAAAGTTAGATATTAAAGGCTAATTAAAATGATACAAGAATCAGAAAATACTTTAAAAGTTGCTCAGCAGGCATTTGAGCATCTGATACATGGTATGGCTACAGGAGAATGGGAAGCATTATTAAATATGCTCACAGAAGATTTTACCCTTTGGTTTCCAATGGGGAAATTTCACGGGTCGAATGTGGGAAAAGAACGAGCTAGAGAATTTTTTCAATACGTGTCTGACTCCTTCAGTCCTGGGTTGAAATTGAAGTCTTTAGACAGCGTTACTAGCAATGAAACGACTGCTGTCTTTGAGTTTCGAGATGAGGGAGTTTTATTTGAACAGCCTTACAAAAATCGGGTAGCGGTTTCTTTTGATGTGCGTGGAGACCAAATTTGTGGCTATCGAGAATACTTTGGTAGTGATGGCAAATCTTATTAATTAAGGTTTATCATTTGTCATTGGTAAATATTTTAGAGGCTTCTATATTTAAATAGAGTGCTTTGTTAGTTATTCTCAGGGTTTAATTGGTTAATTTCTTTGCACTTAGCCTCGGCGGCTTGATATGCTGCTAAATAGTCTTGACCACCTAACATTACATCACCATAATATTCATAAGGTGGATCACCATAAATTGGTAGAGGATCGTCTTCTGGATAATCTTCTTTCGATTCTTCAATTACTGCTTTCAGTTTTTTTGCGCTCAGGCTTTGTGCTGGAAAATACCAAAGTTCTTGAGGATTTTTGTTCAGGTGCGGTAGTGTGGGATCGATTATGCTTACTTCGGAGTTGTTACCTATCTCAATCCAACTATGTTCAATCGGTCTGTATGGCTTACCAGCAAAAGCTAAAAATCCCTGAACATATTTTGCTCCCTCCGTTACTAGTACTGCTTTGTAAGCATTATCAAACGGAGTGCTAGCTTTGCTGTTTATACGTTCAGCAGTTTTGATTGACAGCGTTTCATCCAATGGTTTGTTCATCAATAGCGAGGATTAGAGCAGCCATTAAGATATATTACCATTCCTGCTTAGCATCTTGCTGGGGGACAAGGAGGACAAGGGAGACAAGGGAGACAAGGGAGACAAGGGAGACAAGGGAGACAAGGGAGACAAGGGAGACAAGGGAGACAAGGGAGACAAGGGAGACAAGGAAGACAAGGAGATTAAATAAATACTGTCTCTTGACTTTTGACCCTTGACTCTTATTTTGTATTAATAACTATGTGTAAATTTCTTAATAAGTCATTTGATGTGTAAGGCTTGGACATAAAAATTTTGATATTATCACCAAGGGTTTTAATCATTTCATGGTTAGAGGCTAGCCCGCTAACACCAATAATTTTGATGTTTGGATTAATTTTTTTTAATACATTAATAGCTGTCGGCCCATCCATCGATGGCATCATCATATCAATCAATACAAGACTAATTTCTTTTTGATGTTGTGTATATAGAGCGATCGCTTCAATTCCATCACAAGCTAGCAGAACTTTGTAAGCATTTTTCTCTAAACAGGTTTTAGTAATTTTACGAATTGAATCTTCATCATCAACAACCAAAATTACTTCTCCATTTCCTGTGTGTAATTCGTGATGTTTAACTAATTTATTATCTGTCTCAATTGTTTTGGTGATGGGTAAGCACATTTGAAACTCTGTACCTTTTGCCATTTCACTAACTACATTCACAAAACCGCCGTGGCTTTTGACAATGCCGATTACTGTTGAAAGACCTAGACCTGTGCCTTTTCCCAGTTCTTTGGTTGTGAAAAATGGCTCAAAAATTCTGTCTATTATTTCTCTAGGAACTCCTACGCCTGTATCAGAAACGGTAATCATTACGTAGGAACCCACCTTAGCATCAAGATTCATCCGGGCATAGTTGCTGTCAACCCAGAAAGTCCTAGCAGAAATCTTCAGGATACCGCCATCAGGCATAGCATCGCGAGCATTAATGCAGAGGTTCATCAGCACTTGCTTGAGCTGAGTAGCATCGCCGGAGATCTTCCACTGGTCTTGTTTGGGAATATCGATACAGACTTCAATAGTTTTGGAAAATGTTTGTTTAAGAATTTTTTCAATTTCTGAAATTAAAACCCGCACCTGCAAAGTTTTAAACTTACCTTCAGCCCCTCGTGAAAACCACAGCACTTGTTTGACTAAATCGGCCACGCGTTTAACGTTTGTTTCCATAATTGACAGCCATTGCTGACTTTTTTCATCTGAAGGTTTTGCCTCCAAAAGTTGCACTGTCATCATCATTGGTGTTAGGGCATTGTTGAGGTCATGGGCGATACCACTTGCTAAAGTACCTAAACTTTCCATGCGCTGGGCCCGGAGAAACTGCGCTTCGAGTTGTTTTTTCTCTGTAATATCGGAGTTGACAATTAGGATGGATTTAGGGTGTCCTTGATTATCGTGTACTAATGTCCAGCGACTGGCAACAATAATCTCTTTATCTTGTTTTGTGAGTTGATGTAACTCACCTTGCCATGAACCATCCTCAGCTAGTATTTTCTGAATGTTTTTCACTTGTGCTAAAGTTTGCTTTTTATACAGAAGCTCATTGGCATTTTCTCCCAATACTTCTTCTGACATCCATTCGTAGAGACGTTCAGCTCCTTGATTCCAAAATTTAATTCGGTTGTCTAAATCTTGGACAAGAATTGCATCTGTGGTAATGTCGAGTAAAGCAGCTTGTTCGCGGATTTTTTGTTCTGCTTGTTTGCGATCGCTAATGTCGAGAACAAAACCCACAGTAGTTTGTTGAGATTTTTCCACAAGCGCACGACCAACTACCACTGGAACACGGCTACCATCTTGACGAATGTATTCTTTCTCGAAAGGAGTAGAAACTCCAGCACTGATTAATTCTGCGATCGCTCTTTCATCTAAACTGTGATATTCTAGCGGCGTCATGTCTGGCCAACGCAATTTTCCTGAAAGTAATGCTTCTCGGTCATATCCCAGCATCTGGAGAAAGGCATCATTAGCTTCTGTAATATTGCCACTCAAATCTGTCAAAGTAATGCCAATAATATTCGATTCCACCAAACGCCGAAACCGGGATTCACTTTGCTGAAGTGCTACAAAAGCTTGCTCTCTTTCGGCTTGTGCTTGTTTGCGTTCGCATAGCGCAGCTTGCCGTTCACTAACATCAATTATAAAACCTGCCATGCGAGCAACTTTACCTGTACAGTCTAAAAAGAAATAGCCATTGTCTTCAACTGTGATGTAAGTGCCATCTTTGCGACACATACGAAATTCTAGGTGCAATCGCTCGTTTGTGGATAAAACACGCTTAAGCTCTTGGGTAAATAAGTTTCTATCTTCAGGATGAATCAACTCTATGCAACGCTTCAAACCTCCTGACATCTCAGACATGGAGTAACCTAATATCTCTTCTACATTGCCGTCATATTTAATATCGTTGGTAAGCAAGTTCCAGTCGTAGAGAATCTGACCACTCGCCTGAATTAATGCTTGATAACGATTGTTCCACTCAGCTAATGCGGCTGAATGACGACGTGATTTTTCCTCTACGCGTTTGCGTTCAAAGATTTCTACCTCCCAACGCTCATTTTGTTCTGTGAGTTTTTTCGTCAGGTTTCGCAAACGCAAATGGATATTTACTCTCGCTAAAATTTCGTCATTTTCTATGGGTTTAGTAATGTAATCCACTGCGCCAATATTCAAACCTTTGATTTTATCTACCTGATCCGTAAGGGCAGTCATAAATATTATAGGAATATCTTGAGTTGCTGGATTGGCTTTTAAGCGTTGGCACGTTTCAAAACCACTAATTCCTGGCATTAATACATCCAGCAAAATCAGATCTGGAAAGGTATATTCTGCCATCTCAATTGCACTTTCTCCATCTTCTGCGACTAGAACTTTAAACCCATAATCCTCTAAAAAATGGAATAATACTTGTAAGTTAACGTGAGTGTCATCGACTATTAAGATGATATCTTTTTGATTTTTCTTAGAATTCATTCTTGCCTTTTATTAAATTTATTTTAAATTAAGGGATGTCTTCTGATGCGTCCGCTATGCGTAGCTTGCTTCGACCTAGGGGTACGATGGGCTACACCTACGCATTAGTGCTTCTATCTCTCCAATATCTGCTAAACAGTCTTATGGTTTACTGGTTTTTACCTTATCAATCATAAGAGGATGTTTGAAAAGTATTAGGCGAATAGAATTCGCTACTACACAGGCAAAGTCCGCCTGCGCGGACTAACATAAAATTAAGGTTTTTAAACCTGCCTCCGCAGGTTTCGTCTGTGTAGCCAAGCCACTGCGTTGGGCGGCTATGCCGACTTGTAGCAAGTGGCGCGCGATTTCTAATCGCCTGGGCAAATGATAAATTAGACTTTACAAACATCCTCTAAGCTTGGCTCTTGTTTAATTTGGGGATATTACATCTTGTGCAAAATTTCTGAGACATATAGAAATTATGTGCTTAAAAGTAAAAAGATTTAATTAAAAGTAAACTAACTTGAGGAAATCTCGATAGATTAAACTAAGGCTTGTTGAGAAAACAAGCAACAACTGGCGATTGTCAATCGCGGGTATACAAACTCAATTCCGAAGTTCCCCGTGTTTTAACAGTTATTGTTTAGACTTATATAGAAATTCTAAATCATTCGTATAGAAATCCTAAATCATTCGTGAAAATCTCTGTTTATTTTTCGTTAGTCCACGGAGGTGGACTTGGTTTGTGTAGTAGCGAATTCTATTCGCCTAATACTTTTCAAACATCCTCTAACGAATGGCACTAAGAAAAGCTATAAGCTATACAGAATACGCATCACAGCTTTTAACGCTATTGAACAATGGAAGGATGACTCAGGAGATTGTGCTTGATGCAGTGTGCAAGACTTGCGATCGCTTTGTTGAGAGAGCTTTTTGGGATCTTGTACTCACCCATAGGGCGATCGCTGTGCCGATGGAATGTATGAAACAAGCATGTGGGGGCTGTGCAAAAACTTTTTGTAGGTAGAAAAAGCTTACTCGTTCATGAAATACTTTGTTTGAGACGAGCAAGCAAATCTAACTACTAATACTATGACACTGCGAGTACAAATCCTCAAGAATAAATTTAACCAAAGTCTGGGATTACCTTTTAAAGAATTATTACCACCCTCGGCAATTGAGCAAGCCCTCTATGATCTAAAAATTAAATATAAGAAGCGATTATTTGATCCAATAGTAACGTTGTGGGCATTTTTATCTCAGGTTTGAGATACGGATAAAAGTTGTCACAATGCTGTAAGTAAAATAATTGCTTATTTGACAGGAGAGGGAGTGGAAATCCCTTCAACTGATACAAGTGCTTACTGCCAAACAAGGTCGAGATTGCCTGAAAAATTATTAGAAAACCTTTTTAGACAAGCTGCACAAAATTTAGAAGAGAAAGTGAAAACATGGTACAAACCCCCCAGTCCCCCACTCC